>JBIHZW010000101.1:0-11463 GCA_044240245.1 Pseudomonas sp.
GCTACAAGGACGGCATCGGCGATATCGAGCTGATGGTCTCCATCCGCCGTCGTCTGGGTGATCGCCTGAGTTATCTGGGCGGCCTGCAGACTGCCGAAGTTTACGCCGCTGCTTATAAGGCACTGGGCGTGCCGGTGTACTCCTCGGCGGTGTTCAACTTTATCCCCAAGACCGCGATGAATTTCTACCACGCCATGGCGCGTGACGATCACGCCACTGTGGGCAAGATCATCGACGAGTTCTTCCTGCCATACCTGGCCATCCGCAATCGCTGCGCCGGTTATGGCGTCAGCATCATCAAGGCGGGCGCGAAGATTGTTGGGCATGACGCCGGCCCCGTGCGCACGCCGCTGACCGACCTGCTGCCGGAAGAGTACGAAATGCTCGCCGCGCTGATCGACACCCAGGGCGCGCAATAAACCCCGTCATCTGATAGCGGCGCGTTATGCGCCGCTTCGCAACAGGAGGCTCTTGTGGCCAATCCATCGCGTTACGACAACTTTATCGGCGGCCAATGGGTCGCCGCTGCCAGTTACTCGACCAACACCAGTCCGTCGGATCTGTCCGATGTGATCGGCGAGTACGCCCAGGCCGACGCCGCCCAGGTTGATCAGGCCATCGCGGCCGCCCGCGCCGCGTTCCCGGCCTGGTCGACGTCCGGCATCCAGGCGCGCAGCGATGCACTGGATAAAGTCGGCAGCGAAATCCTCGCCCGCCGTGAAGAGCTCGGCACCCTGCTGGCCCGGGAAGAGGGCAAGACCCTGCCCGAAGCCATCGGTGAAGTCAGCCGCGCCGGCAATATCTTCAAATTCTTCGCCGGCGAATGCCTGCGTCAGGCTGGCGAACTGCTGGCTTCGGTGCGCCCTGGCGTATCGGTGGAAGTCACCCGCGAGCCGCTGGGCGTGATTGGCCTGATCACCCCGTGGAACTTCCCCATCGCCATTCCGGCCTGGAAAGTCGCCCCGGCCCTGGCCTACGGCAACTGCGTGGTGCTGAAACCAGCCGATCTGGTACCGGGCTGCGCCTGGGCGATTGCCGAAATCATCTCCCGCGCGGGCTTCCCGGCTGGCGTGTTCAACCTGGTGATGGGCAGCGGCCGCGTGGTCGGTGAAGCCATCGTGCAGAACACCCTGGTCGATGGCGTGAGCTTTACCGGTTCGGTCGGTGTCGGCCGCAACATCGCCGCCAACTGTGTGGCGCGTGGCGCCAAGGTGCAGCTGGAAATGGGCGGCAAGAACCCGCAAGTGATCCTCGATGACGCGGACCTGAAAACCGCTGTCGAGCTGTCGGTGCAGAGCGCCTTCTACTCCACCGGTCAGCGTTGCACGGCTTCCAGCCGTTTGATCGTCACCGCCGGTATCTACGACCAGTTTGTTGCGGCCATGGCCGAGCGGATGAAGTCGATCAAGGTCGGCAACGCCCTGGAAAAAGGCGTGGACATCGGCCCGGTGGTCTCCCAGGCGCAGCTTGAGCAGGACCTGCGTTATATCGAAATCGGCAAGCAGGAAGGCGCACGCTTGGTCTGCGGCGGCGAGCGCGTTTCCTGCGAGCAGGACGGCTACTACCTGGCGCCGACGCTGTTCGCCGACAGCACCGCCGATATGCGCATCAGTCGCGAAGAGATCTTTGGCCCGGTGGCGAATATCGTCAAAGTTGCCGATTACGACGCGGCGCTGGCCATGGCCAATGACACCGAGTTCGGTCTGTCCGCCGGTATCTGCACCACCTCGTTGAAATACGCCAATCACTTCAAGCGGCATGCCCAGGCTGGCATGGTCATGGTCAACCTGCCCACTGCCGGAGTGGATTACCACGTACCGTTCGGTGGCCGTAAAGGTTCGTCCTACGGCAGCCGCGAGCAGGGCAAATACGCCCAGGAGTTCTATACCACGGTGAAGACCACCTATATCGGTTAAGGCCGGTGCAGGTCGTAGCCCGGATGTAATCCGGGAGAACCTTCCCGGACTGCGTCCGGGCTACGGTCTTAGGTTATTTATCCTTGCTGTAACCATCCCGCCTAACAATAAAAAGGGAACGGTCATGACTACACAGAAGACTGCCGGCGCCGTTGCAGGTGCCCCGATCATCACTGAGCTGCAGGTTGTTCCGGTTGCCGGCCACGACAGCATGCTGCTTAACCTGAGTGGCGCCCACGGCCCATTCTTTACCCGCAATATCCTTATTCTCAAAGACAACGCCGGGCATGTCGGCGTTGGCGAAGTACCGGGTGGCGAAGCCATCCGCCAGACCCTGGAAGATGCCCGCGCGCTGCTGGTTGGCCAGTCCATCGGCAACTACAACGGCCTGCTTAATCAGGTGCGCCAGACCTTCGCCGACCGCGATTCCGGCGGCCGTGGTCTGCAGACCTTCGACCTGCGCATCACCATCCACGCGGTCACCGCGCTGGAAGCGGCGTTGCTCGATCTGCTCGGCCAGCACCTCGGCGTGCCGGTCGCGGCGCTGCTTGGCGAAGGCCAGCAGCGCGATGCGGTGGAGATGCTCGGCTACCTATTCTTTATCGCCGACAAAGGTAAAACCGACCTCGGCTACCGCGACGAGCGCAATGCCGATAACGCCTGGTTCCGTACCCGCAACGAAACCGCGTTGAGCCCCGAGACCATCGTTCGTCAGGCCGAAGCGGCGCATGCGCGTTATGGCTTCAACGACTTCAAACTCAAGGGTGGCGTGCTGCAAGGCGCCGAGGAAGTCGAGGCGATTCGCGCTCTGGCAGCACGCTTCCCCGAGGCGCGAGTAACCCTCGACCCGAACGGCGGTTGGTCCCTGGCCGAAGCCGTGCACCTGTGCCGCGACCTGCACGGCGTGCTGGCCTATGCCGAAGACCCCTGCGGTGCGGAAAACGGCTATTCCGGCCGCGAGGTGATGGCCGAGTTCCGCCGCGCCACCGGTCTGCCGACCGCGACCAATATGATCGCCACCGACTGGCGGCAGATGGGCCACTGCATCCAGTTGCAGTCGGTGGATATTCCGTTGGCCGACCCGCACTTCTGGACCATGCAGGGTTCGGTGCGCGTGGCGCAGATGTGCAACGAGTGGGGCCTGACCTGGGGCTCGCATTCCAACAACCACTTCGACATTTCCCTGGCGATGTTCACCCACGTGGCCGCCGCCGCGCCGGGCAAGGTCACCGCCATCGACACCCACTGGATCTGGCAGGACGGCCAGTACCTGACCCACAACCCGCTGCAGATCGAAGGCGGTTTGGTGCAGGTGCCCAAAACTCCAGGTCTGGGTGTGGAGCTGGATTGGGATGCTCTGGCCAAGGCCCACGAGCTGTACAAGGGCATGGGCCTGGGCGCGCGCAACGATGCCGTGGCCATGCAGTATCTGATCCCCAACTGGCAGTTCGATAACAAGCGGCCCTGTCTGGTGCGCTAGACCGGCGGTCCAGCGGGGCTGCTGCCAGCGCGCAGCAGCCCCGCCTTATTCGAATTCTTGCCGAGCTCGCCCCATGCATGCAGTCAAACCTGGCCGGGTGCGTTACTCCATCCTGCTGATGCTGTTTCTGGTCACCACGGTGACCTTTGCCGACCGCTCCAGTCTGTCGATTGCCGGCGCCGCGCTGCAGGCGGATCTGGGCATCGATGCGGTGATGCTCGGCTATATCTTTTCCGCGTTCGGCTGGGCCTATGTGATCGGGCAGATTCCCGGTGGCTGGCTGTTCGATCGCTTCGGTGCCAAGCGCGTGTATTTCATCACGCTGCTCTGCTGGTCGCTGTTTACCCTGTTGCAGGGCTTTGTCGACATGCTGCCGCTGGCCTGGGCCGTCGTTACCCTGTTTGTGCTGCGCCTGGCGGTAGGCTTTGCCGGGGCACCGTGTTTTCCCGGCAATGCACGGATCATCGCCGCCTGGTTCCCCTCCCGCGAACGGGCCACCGCCACCGCCATGTCCACGTCGGCGCAGTATGCCGCCACTGCGGTATTTGCCCCGCTGATGGGCTGGGTGGTGCAGGACATGGGCTGGCAGTACGTGTTCTTTGTACTGGGCGGCCTGGGCCTGCTGCTGTGTGGCGTGTGGCTCAAGCTGATGCACAGCCCGCGTGAACATCCACATCTTGGCGCGGCCGAGTTCGCCCATATCGAAGACGGCGGCGGCCTGATCGACCTGGCCCCACGTCCGCCCGGTGCGGGCGGTTCGCAGTGGCGCTACCTCAAGTTGCTGCTGACCCAGCGTACGCTGATCGGCCTGTACCTCGGCCAGTACTGCAACAACG
Source organism: Pseudomonas sp. (assembly GCA_044240245.1). Taxonomy (GTDB): domain Bacteria; phylum Pseudomonadota; class Gammaproteobacteria; order Pseudomonadales; family Pseudomonadaceae; genus Aquipseudomonas. The sequence goes on from JBIHZW010000101.1 coordinate 4,233, forward strand.
CCATCACCTATTTCTTCCTCACCTGGTTTCCCGTGTACCTGGTGCAGGCGCGCGGCATGAGCATTCTCGCCGCCGGTTTTGCCGCTTCGCTACCGGCGATCAGCGGCTTTGTCGGCGGCGTGCTCGGCGGCCTGGTGTCGGACGGCCTGCTGCGCAGCGGCTATTCCCTGACCCTGGCGCGCAAGCTGCCCATCGTCGTCGGCATGCTGTTGGCCAGCTGCATCGTGCTGAGCATCCATGTCGAAAGTGATAGTGCAGTGATTGCTCTGATGGCCCTGGCGTTTTTCGGCAAGGGCTTCGGTTCCCTGGGCTGGACGCTGGTGGCTGACACCTCGCCCCGGCAGATCGTCGGCCTGTCCGGTGGGCTGTTCAATACCTTCGGCAACCTGGCGGCCATCACCACGCCCATCGTGGTCGGTTACCTGGTCAGCCACACCGGCTCATTTGATGCCGCGCTGATCTATGTCGGTGCCAACGCTGTGCTGGCGGTAATCAGTTACCTGTTTATCGTCGGTCGTATTAACAGGATCGAGCTGGACGAACCGCCAGGCCTTGCGGCTGAAAGCACCGTGGCGGCGTCCAACTTGAAATAGAGGAGAACATGTCCATGCAGTTGATTCCCCATCAGGATTCGCCGCGCTATATCCGCCTGCACCCGGCCGACAACGTCGGCGTGGTGGTCAACGAGCAGGGCGTGGCCAAGGGTGGCCGTTTTGCCGATGGCCTTGTGGCCGTCGAAGGTATTCCGCAAAGCCATAAAGTCGCGTTGCAGGACATCGCCGTAGGCGGCGACGTGGTGCGCTATGGCGAGGTGATTGGTTATGCCCTGGAGCCCATCGCCGCCGGGCGCTGGGTGACCGAGGCGCAACTGCGCATGCCGGAGCCGCCGGCGCTGGACAACCTGCCCAAGGCGACCTTGGCCGCCGCGCCGATTGAGCCGCTTATCGGTTATACCTTCGAAGGCTTCCGCAACCCGGACGGCAGCGTCGGCACGCGCAATATTCTCGGCGTGACCACTACCGTGCAGTGCGTGGTCGGCGTGCTTGGCCACTGTGTCGAGCGCGTGCGCAAGGAGTTGCTGCCCAAGTACCCGTATGTCGATGACGTGGTCGCGCTGTCGCACAGCTATGGCTGCGGCGTGGCGATCAATGCGCCTGATGCAGTGGTGCCGATTCGCACGCTGTACAACATCAGTCGCAATCCCAACCTTGGCGGCCAGGCGCTGGTGATCAGCCTCGGCTGCGAGAAGCTGCAGGCCAGCCAGTTGATGGATGGCGACCAGTTGACCAATGGCATGGACGAGGAGGAGTGGCTGTTTCGCCTGCAGGATTCCAGCAACGGCTTTGCCGGCATGGTCGAGCAGATCATGCAGATGATCGAGGCGCGCCTGCAGGTGCTTAACCAGCGTCGCCGCGAGACGGTGCCGGCGTCTGAACTGTCCGTTGGCATGCAGTGTGGCGGCAGTGATGCGTTTTCCGGCATCACCGCCAACCCGGCCCTCGGTGTGGCCGCCGATCTGCTGGTGCGCGCCGGTGCCACGGTGATGTTCTCCGAGAACACCGAGGTGCGTGACGGTATCCATCTGCTGACCCCGCGCGCGGTTTCGGTAGAGGTCGCCGATGCGCTGATCCGCGAGATGGACTGGTACGACCGTTATCTGCAGCGCGGCATGGCCGACCGCAGCGCCAACACCACGCCGGGCAACAAGAAGGGCGGGCTGAACAATATCGTGGAAAAGGCCATGGGCTCGATCGCCAAGTCCGGCTCCAGCACCATCGCCGGAGTGGTTTCGCCGGGTGAGCGGGTGCGCGGCAAAGGCCTGTGGTTCTGCGCCACACCGGCCAGCGACTTTATCTGCGGCACTCTGCAGATCGCCGCCGGGATGAACCTGCATATCTTCACCACCGGCCGCGGCACGCCCTACGGCCTGGCCATGGTGCCGGTGATCAAGGTTGCCACCCGCACCCAGCTGGCTGAGCGCTGGCCGGACCTGATCGACGTCGACGCCGGGCAGATCACTTCCGGGCGCATGACCCTGGACGAGATGGGCTGGCATATCTTCCAGCTATATCTGGACGTTGCCAGCGGCAAGCAACAGACCTGGGCCGAGAAGCACAGGCTGCACAACGACCTGACCCTGTTCAACCCGGCACCGGTGACCTGAATGCTGGCGTGCCGCACGCACCAGCCATCACCGATCTAGCGCTCAACCAAGGAGCCCCCATGAGCCAACCCCAGGTACTGCAGATCGGCCCGCTAAGCGAGCGCTTCAACCGCACGCTGGCTGAGCAATATGAGGTCACCGCGCTGTGGCAACAGGCCGATCCCCTGGCTTTTCTGCGTGAGCAGGGCGGGCAGTTCAAACTGCTGATTTCTTCGGCGCGCTTCGGTTGCAACGCCGAGCAGCTGGGGTGCCTGCCGAACTTGCAAGCCATCTGCAGCTTCGGTGTGGGCTACGACCCCTATCCGCTGGAGCTGTTGCGCGAGCGCGGCATCGCCATCAGCACCACCCCGGATGTGCTCAACGACTGTGTCGCCGACCTGGCCATGGGCCTGATTATCGACACGGCGCGGCAACTGAGCGCAGCTGATCGCTTTGTGCGGCAAGGGCAGTGGCTGGCGGGCAACTACCCGCTGACGCGTAAGGTCAGCGGCAAGAAGCTCGGCATCGTCGGCTTTGGGCGTATCGGTCAGGCCATCGCCCGGCGCGCCGAAGGTTTTGCTATGCCGGTGCGCTACCACAAGCGCCGCCAGGACCCGAGCAGCCCTTATGGTTTTGAGGCGGATCTGCTGGCCCTGGCGCAGTGGGCGGATTTTCTGGTGCTGGCCTGCCCTGGCGGCGCGGCCACCCATCATCTGATCGATGCGCCCGTGCTGGCGGCGCTGGGACCGCAGGGCATTCTGGTGAATATCGCGCGCGGCAGCGTGGTCGAGCAGTCGGCGCTGGTCGCTGCGCTGCTCGACGGTTCTCTGGGTGGGGCTGGATTGGATGTGTTTGCAGACGAGCCCGAGGTGCCGCACGCACTGTTCGCCTTACCCAATGTGGTGCTGTTGCCCCACGTCGGCAGCGGCACGCAAGAAACCCGTTTGCAGATGGAAGAGCTGGTGGTGGCCAATCTGCAGGCCTTTATCGACAAGGGGGAGCTGCTCACGCCGCTCTGACCCCAGCCTGAATATGAGGGTTCGCCGCGTGGCGCACCGTCATATCCGGATCGTTGTCACAAGCGGCGATCCGGTTTCTTACGTCTGTTCTACTGACATCTTGGTTGTAGCGGCGCACCACAAGTGCGCCGTTTTTTTTGCTGCTCAGGGCATTTCCTGCAGCGCTGTGCAGCTGGCGCTGTAGTTCTGTTGGCAGGCGCTGGTGAACAGGCGTCGGGCCTGGTTGGCGTCCAGCGGCACGCCTTGTTCGCCGCGCAGGTAGAGGTTGCCGAGGATGTGCTGGGCCATCGGGTTGCCGCCGGCCGCGGACTGATTGAGGTACTTGAGCATCTGTTGTGGGTTGTTGAAGTCCGGGTTGTCGCGGCCGGTATACAGGTAGGCCAGACTGACGGCGGCCATGGGGTGGCCCTTGTCGGCGGCGAGTTTCCACCAGTACTCGGCTTGCTTGAGGTCCTTGTTCGGCTTGCCGACGAAGTACAGGCTGCCGAGCTGGAACTGGCTGTCGAGGTCGCCGCGGTTGGCCTGGCTGCGCAGGTTGGCCTCGGCGGCGCTGTTTTCGCGGGGCGCATCGGCTTTCTGGGTGGGCTGGTCGGTCTGGCTTTGTTCCGGCTGGCTGGCACAGCCGCCCAGCAGCAGGCCTGCGCAGAGCAGTAACAACAGTGGGCGGTGGCGTAGTGGCGCAATATTCATGCGGATTGCTGCTCCCTTGAGTTGGCGTTGAGCGGTAAGTCGAACCTGTGGCACGTACACACAAGACTACAGGCATGCTGGCAAGTTGCGCGGCGCTCGAGCTGCCGGCTGCGTTGATCGTCCCTCGCAGGTTGCAGAATCCATATCAGTTTGTCGCCTGCAGCGTTTCGCCCGCGCGCCAGAGCTGCGATTCTTGCTCACCTTCGCGTCTCTCCATGCATCCAGGCCTTCGAGGTATCCATGCAGATCAGCTCCAACTTCGACAGCGGCAATATCGAGGTCATCGACGCCAGTAACCCGCAGCAGGTGCAGCTGGCGATTCGTCCGGATCTCAACAGTGGGCATTTCCAGTGGTTCCATTTCAAGGTCGAAGGCTTGCAGCCTGGACAGCGCTACGGCTTCAGCCTGGGCAATGCCGGGCAGTCGTCTTACAAGAATGCCTGGAGCGGTTACCACGCCGTGGCCTCCTACGATCAGCGCGACTGGTTTCGGGTGCCCAGCCGCTTTGAAGAGGGCGCGCTGAAGTTCGACATCGAGCCGCAGCATGGGCAGATCTGGTTCGCCTATTTCGAGCCCTACAGCCGCGAGCGCCATAGCCAGTTGATCGAGGATGCGCAGCGTTTGGCTGGCGCCGAGCTGTTTGCCACGGGTAAGAGCATCGAGGGCCGGCCGATCGAGTTGCTGCGCATCAGTCGCAACCCGCAGGCGCAGCGCAAGATCTGGCTGATCGCCCAGCAGCATCCCGGCGAGCATATGGCCGAGTGGTTTATGCAGGGGCTGCTTGAGCGTCTGCAGCGGCGCGATGATGCCGAGCTGAATGCCCTGCTGGAGAAGGCCGATCTGTACCTGGTGCCGAACATGAATCCGGACGGCGCCTTCCGGGGCCATCTGCGTACCAACGTCGCTGGGCGCGACCTCAACCGCGCCTGGCAGTCGGCCAGCGAGGCGGATAGCCCCGAGGTGTATTTCGTCCAGCAGCAGATGCGCGCGGTGGGCGTCGATCTGTTTCTGGATATCCATGGCGACGAGGAAATCCCTCATGTATTCACAGCCGGCTGTGAAGGCAATCCGGGTTACAGCCCGCGCCTTGAGCGTTTGGAAAACCAGTTCCGCCAATTGCTGATCGATAACGGCGCCGAGTTTCAGACCACCTTCGGCTACCCGCGTGACGAGCCGGGCCAGGCCAACACCACCCTGGCGTGCAACGCAGTGGGTATGGAGTTCGATTGTCTGGCCTTCACCATCGAGATGCCGTTCAAGGACCACGACGACCGTCCCAATCCACGCACCGGCTGGAATGGCGAGCGTTCGATGCAACTGGGCAAGGATGTGCTCAGTGTCGCGGCGGCGATGGTCGACGAGTTGCGCTGAGGCATAAGAATCACCGGGAGTTGTTTTTCACGTCGCGCAACGACGGCCCGCAGGGTGGCCGCCATGGATGGCAGAGCATAAAAAAGCCCGTCGCAAGGACGGGCTGAAGGTTTCACACACGAGGAGTAATCGATGATGCAGGTGTTGCGGTGGATTACAGCAGGGACAGCGGGTAGTTGAAGATCAAACGGTTTTCATGCAGATCCTGGCCAACGTCACGGCGGACGGTGGAATTACGCCATTTCACATTGAGGTTCTTGAGCGTGCCGCTCTGCACTGTGTAGGCCAGCTCGGACTCACGGCCCCACTCTTCAGCGTCATCGCGCCCCGCGGCTTTGATGTTGTCACCGCTAACGTAGCGGTTCATCAAGGTCATGCCAGGAATGCCTAGGCCGGCGAAGTTGTAATCGTGGCGAACCTGCCAGGAGCGCTCTTCCGGGTTGTCGTAGGAGTTGGTGAAACCGTCGTTGACCAGCGTACCGCCGCTGGCGCCGTCGATGCGCATGAACTTGGTGTCGCCGTCCAGGTGCTGGTAGGCCAGGGTGAAGGCGTTGTTGCCGGTCTTGGCGGTGAAACTGCCCTGGTAGACCTTGTTGTCCAGCTTGCCGGCCTTGGCCGCGCCTTCATCCTTGCCATCGACGTAGCCGAGGTTGCTGCTCAGTACCCAGTCGCCAATCGGTTGGTTGTGGGTCAACTGGACGTAGCTCTGCTGGTAAACGTCTTCCAGGCGGGCGTGCCATGCACCGACCAAGGTGTTGTTGCCGTTGAACTTGTATTCACCGCCGCCGAAGTTGAAATCATCGCCTTCGACGCCGCTGTAGCTCATTTCTTCACGGCTGGCATCGTGACGCTGGCTGTTCTTCCAGAACTGGCCGCCATAGAGGGTCAGGCCGTCGAACTCGTTGGAGGTGATCTGTGCGCCTTGGAAGGTTTGCGGCAGGGCACGCCCGTCGTCCGCACGGAGGATCGGCAGCACGGCGAACCACTCACCTACTTTCAATTCGGTTTTTGACAGCATGGCTTTAGCCGCCACAGCCACACGGCCGTAGCTGTCGGCCGAGTCACCGTCGTCATGTTTCGGCAGCAGACCGCTGCCCGTGGAGCCGCCACCGCTGTCGAGCTTGATCGCGCCCAGAACCAGTGCGTCCAGGCCAAAGCCTACGGTGCCTTGGGTAAAGCCAGAGCGTGCATCGATGATCATGCTCTGCGTCCACTCGGCGGCCTGGCCCTGGTCATCGCCATTAACAGACGGGCCAGTGTGGTTAAGAAAGTTGCGATTGAAGTAGTAGTTACGCAGGCCGATGGTGACCTTGGAGTCGTCGATAAAACCGGCAGCCTGGCTGCTGAGTGGCAGGGCGAGGGCCATGCTGCCTGCGGTTGTGAGCAGGGCGAGCGAGAGGGCTTTACGTGCAGTCATTGTTGTTGTGCTCCCATTTTTGAACAAGCCGTTCCCTTGCCGGCCTGAGTTGTCAGCGGCGAGCGAAAGGAACGAGTGAGTTGCCCCATGCCAGGGCGACAAGCGCGCCCTTGGTCGGGGGCGCGCCTCTGCTTCAGGCTTAGCCGTCGGCGAATTCGGTGGGGCGATACGTGAGTCGCCGGCGGCTCGGCCTGTTGGGCGGCGAGGCGGGGCGTGCTGTGGCAGGGCACAGGGTGAGCGATGTGGCGAGCGCGACAATCGTCATGATGGGACCTTGATTTTTGTTTTTATGGTTTGTTGTATGTTGTCATACAACATTGGCTGGATTATCGGCAGCCTCTGCCGGGTTTGTCAACGCATGCCTAGACCAAAGTTCTATGCCGTAAGCGCTAATAAATCGCTGATGACTCGTGCTGTTTCATTTGAATGCCTTGTTTGTCAGGGCTTTAAGCGAGTTTCAGCATTGGCTTAACGCGACCTGTAGAACACAGCTACCGCCGGCTCAGCTGCCAGATGCTGTGTAAAAGCGCTATTTCTGCGATTTTAGTTGTGCGATAACGTATGACAAATTACACCGTTTGGCCCGGCCAT
>JBIHZW010000102.1:0-11461 GCA_044240245.1 Pseudomonas sp.
GCACCGCGCGCAGGTCCTTGGAGTTCATGATGTAGGTGCCGTGTTCATCCTCAAAGGCGGCCATCTGCTCGCCGGGGCGGCTGGCGTCTTCCAGCAGAAACAGCTGCTCGGTCGGCGCACCCACGCCTAAGGTCGGTTCGACAATCTGCACCACCTCGCCCAGCTCGTTCTCGCCGGCCGGCTGCGCCTGGTACTGCCAGCGACAGGCATTGGTGCAACTGCCCTGGTTGGGGTCGCGCTTATTGATATAGCCCGACAGCAGGCAGCGCCCGGAATAGGCCATGCACAGCGCGCCGTGGACAAACACCTCCAACTGCATGCCCGGCACTTCATTGCGGATTTCGGCGATCTCCTCCAACGACAGCTCGCGGGACAGAATCACCCGGCTCAAGCCCTGCTGCTTCCAGAACTGCACGCTGGCCCAGTTCACCGCATTGGCCTGCACCGACAGGTGAATCGGCATCTGCGGGAAGTGTTCGCGCACCAGCATGATCAAGCCGGGATCGGACATGATCAGCGCATCCGGGCCCATCAGCACCACCGGCAGCAGATCGCGCAGAAAGGTCTTCAGCTTGGCGTTATGCGGCGCGATATTGACCACCACATAGAACTGCTTGCCCTGGGCATGGGCCTCGCGGATACCCGCCTCAAGGTTGTCGTGGTCGAACTCGTTATTGCGCACCCGCAGGCTGTAACGCGGCTGCCCGGCGTATACCGCATCCGCGCCATAGGCGAAGGCGTAACGCATGTTTTTCAGGGTGCCGGCTGGCGAGAGCAGCTCGGGATAACGCAGAGTCGAAGCCATGGATCAAGCGCTCAGCCAACAGGGCCGGCCACTCTAGCGCGGCAGCGGCCGGCGGCTATTGATCTGCATCTATGTCATGGCGCTGGCAGAACGCGGCGCAACCACCCATCGCGGCAGCACATCGGCTGATTGCAGCGCAGGGGGCGGCCCTGTCATCATATGCGAATAATTCTCGATTTGCTTCCTATCTCCTGTTGCGAGGTCCGCGTGTCGGCCGGCGATTCCACCCACCAGCAACTTGTTGGCCTGTTCTATCGCGATCACCGCGATTGGCTGCTCGGCTGGCTGCGCAAAAGCCTGTACAGCCCGGAACGCGCCGAAGACCTCAGCCAGGACACCTTTGTCCGCCTGCTCGGCCGCAGTGATCTGGACCAAGCCCGCGAGCCGCGCGCGCTGCTGACCACCATCGCCACGGGCCTGCTGATTGATCACTTCCGCCGCAGCGCGCTGGAACGTGCTTACCTGGAAGAACTCGGCCAGCAACCGCACGACGTACAACCCAGCGCCGAAGAACAGGCTCTGGCCCTGGATGCGCTGCGCGAAATCGACCGCCTGCTCGGCCAGCTGTCGAGCAATGCTCGCGCGGCCTTTCTGCATAACCGCCTGGACGGCATGGGCCACGCAGAAATCGCCGAGCGCCTCGGCGTTTCCGTATCCCGCGTACGCCAGTACCTGGCTCAGGGCCTACGTCAGTGCTACATCGCCCTGTACGGAGCACCGCAATGAGCGCGGTATCGGCCCAGGTGCTGGATGCCGCCATCGAATGGCAACTGTGCCTGGACTCCGGCACGGTCAGCGCCGAACAGCAGCACGCCTTCGCCGAATGGTTGGCGGCGCATCCAGAACATGCGCGGGTCTGGCAGCAACTGAATGGCCTAGATATTCGCCTGGCTTCGGCCGCCGCTGCACCCGCGCGCCAGGCCTTGCTGCACAGTGCGCGCAACAAAGGCCTGCGCCGTCTGGGCAGCACGGCACTGGGCCTGCTGCTGAGCAGCGCCCTGCTGCTCGGCCTGTTGGCGCAGCACCGCCCGCTCGGCGATTACCTGGCCGATGAACACACCGGCCGTGGCGAACAACGCGAACTGCTGCTCAGCGACCACAGCCTGGTGCACCTGAACAGCGCCAGCGCCGTGGATATCGAATACAGCGACAACCAGCGCGCGGTGCGCCTGCACAGCGGCGAAATCCTCGTGCAAACCGCCCATGGCGACACCCGCCCTTTCGTCGTGCTTACCGAACAAGGCAGCCTGCGCGCCCTTGGCACGCGCTTCCTGGTGCGCCGTGAGGGCAATAGCACGCGCCTGACCGTGCTGCAATCGGCCGTCGCCGCGCACCCGGCCGAAGGCAGCAGCGAACGGATTATCCAGAGCGGCGAACAGGTGCTGATGCAGCGCCAGCGCCTCGGCAGCGTGCGGCCTGCGCCACTCAGCGCAGCGGCCTGGAGCCACGGCATGCTGGTGGCCGACAACCTGCGCCTGGCCGACTTGCTCGACGCCCTGGGCGAATACCGCAGCGGTTACCTGGGCCTCGACCCAAGCCTGGCCGACCTGCGCATCAGCGGCAGTTTCCCCTTGCACGACAGCGACAAGGCCTTGACCGCCCTGCCACCGAGCCTGCCGGTGCGTATCGAACGCTTTGGCAACTGGTGGGCCAAGGTCGTACCTGCAGCGCAGTAAGTGCCGCGCTGCGCCGCCGGATGATACGCCAGGGCGTTTGCAAATTATTTTCAAATAGCCCTGTCACTTTTGCTTTCTGCTTCGGCAATAGGTCATTGAGATACATTCCCGCTTAGGAGAGTTTCGTAATGACCCGCGCCCTGCCACTGTTTCGCCCCGGCCTATTGGCCGTCGCCATCAGCCTCGCCAGCGTCTGCGCTCCCGCCCTGGCGGATAGCTACCAACTGCCGGCCGCACCCCTGGCCAGCACCCTGACGCAGATCGCCAGCCAGGCCGGCATCGTCCTGAGCATTGACCCTGCGCTGACCGCCAACAAGCAATCGGCCCCGGTTACAGGTAACTACGACGCCCTCGAAGCCCTGCACCAGGCGCTGCGTGGCAGTGGTTTGCAGTTGCAGCAGAACAGCGCGGGGAGCTACAACCTGGCACCCGCGCCGCAAGCGGCCGTGGCCTTACCGGATGTCACCGTGACCAGCCAAGCCGTCAATGAAGGCAGCGCAGCATCCGGCTACCGCAGCGACACCGCACAGAATGTCGGCGCCCTCGGCGGCATGCGTTTGCAGGACGCACCCTACTCGGTCAGCGTGGTGTCCAAGGAGCTGTTGCAGAACATCCAGGCCACGTCCACCGATGACGTGTTCAAGCTCAGCCCAGCCACCCAGTTCACCTCGCCGACCAGCGCCGGTTATGCCAGCGCCGTGAGCATGCGTGGTTTCAGCGGGGCCGGTAACCTGAGCATCGCCAACGACGGCCTGCGCTTCAGCACCGGCTACGACGGCGGCAACTACATCGAAGAGATGGAGCGGCTGGAAGTGCTTACCGGCCTTAGCGGCTTTCTCTATGGTCCGGCCAACCCCGGCGGCCTGGTCAACTACGTGCTCAAGCGCCCGACCTACGAGCGCTATAACAGCGTGACCCTGGGCAATGCCGGCGGTGAGAACTACTACCTGCACGGCGACTTCGGTGGCCCGATCGACGACGCCGGCGTATTCGCCTACCGCGTCAACATGCTGACCCAGGATGGTGAAACCGCCATCGACCTGCAGAAGCGCCGCCGCGAAATGATCAGCGTCGCACTGGACTGGAACGTCAGCGACGACCTGCAAATTCAGTTCGATGTCTCGCACAAGAAGAGCGAGACCCGCGGTCTGAGCAGCTACTGGTTCTTCGGTGATCAGAGCCTGCGCCCAGACGCCGACAGCCTGCACAACGATGAGCTGTACAGCCAGAAGTGGGCCTTCTCCGACAGCGAACACGACCGCGTTGGCAGCCGCTTCAACTGGCGTTTGGACGATGTCTTCACCCTGCGTGGTGCCTTGTCCTACAGCGAGTACACCGAGGAATACACCTACACCGGCCCGACCGTGTACAGCGCCGGTAACTACACCCAGCCGCTGTACGCTTTTGCCCCCGTCGAGAACGAAGAAACCTCCGGCTACCTGTTCCTTGACGCCGCCTTTGCAACTGGCTCTATCGAGCACAAGACCACACTGGGCTATCAGGGCAACGTCGCGCGCGTACGCAACTACGAAGACCACATTCCCTACCCAGGCCCGCAATACAACGACGTCGTCGGCACCCCGTCGCCCTTCAGCCAGAACCCACAGGTCGACAAACCCGGCTACTCGATCGGCAACGGCGACCAGCGTCTGTCTTCGCGCACCCAGTCGGACAACTTCCTGATCGGCGACGTGATCACCTTCAACGAACAATGGTCGAGCATCCTTGGTCTGACTCACACCACGATCAAGACCTACAGCAACGATTTCATCTGGGCCGAAGCCTTCGGTTATGGCGAAACCGCCAGCAACTATAAAGAGTCGGAAACCTCGCCCAACGTCTCGCTGATCTACAAACCAGTGCCGTGGCTGACTACTTACGCCAGCTACATCGAAGGTCTACAGGCCGGCGGTATCGCCCCAAGCACCGCGATCAACGCCGGCCAGGCCATGGCCCCGCTGGTCAGTGAGCAATATGAAGTGGGCGTCAAAGCCATCGTCGGCGAAACGCTGCTGACCATGGCCCTGTTCAATATCGACAAGCCCAACACCTACACCAATGGTGCCGGTGTGTTCGTGCAGGACGGTCGCCAGGAGAACAATGGCCTGGAATTCGGCATTACCGGCAAGGTGCTGCCCGAGCTGACCCTGGTCGGTGGCGTGACCCTGCTTGATCCGCAGGTGAAAGACTCCGGTGCTGCTGCCAGCGAAGGACAGAAGCCGACCAACGTCGCCTCCCAACTGGCCAAGCTATATGCCGAGTACGACATCAACGCCGTACCGGGTTTCGCCCTGACCGGCGGCACTTACTACACAGGCAAGCAATACAGCGACGAGGCCAACCAGCACAGCCTGCCGTCCTTCACCACCTTCGATGCAGGCGCACGCTATCGGGCGCAGCTGGGCAGCGACAACACCCTGACCCTGCGCACCAACATCAGCAACCTGGCGAACAAGGAATACTGGCTGAGCAGCTACTACCTGGGTGCTCCGCGTACTCTGACCTTCTCCGCGCAGCTGGAATTCTGATCGCCCCGCAGCAACCCTGCGCCGCCACATAGGGCGGCGTAGGCATTTCTGGATATGCCGATGAAAGCCACCACCATTCGCCGCTGGTCCCAGGTGCACACCTGGACCAGCCTGATCTGCACCCTGTTCCTGCTGATGCTGGCATTGACCGGTCTGCCGCTGATCTTTCACCACGAGCTGGAACACCTGCTTGGCGAAGCCCCCGAGCTGCGCGAAATGCCGGCGGACGCGCCACACCTGAGCCTGCAGCAGTTGGTCGAGGCTGCCGAGCGCCATCGCCAGGGCGAGGTAATCCAGTACCTGGGCTATGACGAGGATGAACCTAATGGCGTGGTGGCGATTACCGCCGCCACCGCCGGCACCGAACCGAACTCCTCGCACACCTTTATGCTCGATGCGCGCAGCGGTGAGGCGGTGGAAATGCCAGCGGCCAATGGCGGCCTGCTGATGGTCATCCTGCGTCTGCATGTGGATATGTTCGCCGGCCTGCCGGGCAAGCTGCTGCTGGCCTTTATGGGATTGCTGTTCGTGGTGGCGATCATCTCCGGCGTGGTGCTCTACGCGCCGTTTATGCGCCGGCTGAAATTCGCCGAAGTGCGCAGGGAGAAATCCGCCCGCACTCGCTGGCTCGATCTGCACAATCTGATCGGTATCGTCACCCTGACCTGGGCGCTGGTGGTGGGCGTGACCGGAGTGATCAGCGCCTGCGCCGATCTGCTGATCAGCGCCTGGCGCACCGAGTCCCTTGCGGCGATGGTCGCGCCTTATCGCGATGCCCCGCCGCTAACCCTGCGCGCACCGGCTAACGAAGTACTAACTATCGCAGCCAAGGCCACGCCGGATATGCAGCCGGACTTTATCGCCTTCCCCGGCACGCGCTTTTCCAGCGAGCACCACTACAGCGTGTTTATGAAAGGCAATACGCACCTCACCGCGCATCTGTGGACGCCGGTGCTGATCGATGCGCGCAGCTTGGAAGTCACCGCCATCGGCCAGCGGCCCTGGTATATGGATGCGCTGTCGATGTCGCAGCCGCTGCATTTTGGCGACTACGGCGGTATGCCGATGAAGATTCTCTGGGCGGTGCTGGACGTGCTGACCATCATCGTGCTCGGCAGCGGCCTGTACCTCTGGTGGGTACGCCGGCGAACCCCAGCTACACAACGTGAGCGCGCGGAGGCAACAGCATGAACTGGCGCCAATCGACCTTCGCCCTGCCGCTGCTGCTCGGCCTGCTCAGCGCCATCGGCCTGATCAGTGCGCTACTGGGTGATGGCGGTTGGGATGCCATGGCCTGGCTGGGCCTCGGGCTACCGGCCGTGATTGCTTGCTGGCCGTTGCTACCGCGCAGCCAAACCCGGCGCCCGTAGACCTTAAGCGGGGCCAGGGCTAGCCGGTAATTAGCGAGGGAAATTGACGATGCTGCGGACTGCTACTGGCAGACGTGCCGGTAGAGCGCATCCTCTTTAGCTACGACCTTCAACTGATCCAGCAGCGGCTTTTTGTCTGCGTCCAAGGGCAGCAGTTCCGCCGTGGAGCAATTGAGCAGATGCGCCTGATGGCTGACATGGTCGATGTGCTGTTTTTCAAAGCGGTACAGGTTAAAGGCACTGATCACGCCACCCTCTGTTTCCTGATGCTGCACGCTTTTGCTGTCGAGTACGGTGAACGCCTTGGTCATCGGCCAGTAAAACGTCCAGGGCCGCCAGAACACCTCGCCGTTTTCGCTGGCTACCAGCACCGACTCCGCCGGCTGACGCTGCAGCTGGTGCTCGAACCAGGAATACTCGTAGTAAATCTGGTAGCTCAACATGCCCAAACCGCCAAACGCCGGAATGATCCACTTCGGCAAGCGGTTGCGCGTCAGCTTGCGCAGCAGCATGGCAATACCAGCCGCCCCCAGCCCCGACACCACGATGGCAAGTATTGTCCACAACATGTACTGACTCCCGATAATAAAAACTGCCTGGCGCAATTGATGACGCTGCGCCGCGACGCGCCAGAAAGGTGGGCGCCATGGATAGCTGGAAATAAAACGGGCCTCCTAAGGAGGCCCGCTAGTAAGACCCTGATCAAACATGATCCGGGGTGATTATGCTCAGTGGCTCAACGCGCCACCAGCACCTTTGGGAGTACGTACGCTTTCCACCAGTTCCTGAATCTCCTTCGGCGGCGCAACGGTCGCAAGCGACACGCCGTAGGCGACAGCGAAGTTGATCAGAGCACCGACGGTACCGATGGACAGCGGCGAGATGCCGAACATCCAGTTATCCGGGGTGTTGGCGAAGGTCGCAGTGCCAGGGATGAAGAACCAACCCAGGTACAGGAAGATGTAAACGACGGTGAACACCAGGCCTACCAGCATGCCGGCAATCGCGCCCTTGTCGTTTACCCGCTTGGAGAAGATCCCCATCATCAGTGCCGGGAACAGCGTGGCCGCGGCTATACCGAAGGCCAACGCCACCACCTGCGCCGCAAAGCCGGGCGGATTAAGCCCCAGCCAGGTGGCCAACAGGATGGCGATAGCCATGGAAATCCGCGCAGCGCGCATTTCGTTCTTCTCGCTGATCTTCGGATTTATCAGCGTCTTGATCAGGTCATGACTCACGGCTGAGGAAATAGCCAACAGCAAACCGGCTGCCGTCGACAACGCTGCGGCAATGGCACCCGCTGCAATCAGGCCAATAACCCAACCCGGCAGGTTGGCAATTTCCGGGTTAGCCAATACCAGAATGTCGTTGTTAACGGTCAACTCATTGCCTTTCCAGCCGCGAGTTTCAGCGGTCGGGGTGAAGGCTGGAGCTGCATCGTTATACAGCTGAACACGACCATCGCTGTTCTTGTCTTCCCAGGTGATCAGACCGGTTTTTTCCCAGTTCTTCACCCACTCAGGACGCTCTTCATACGCCAGTGCTGGAGCCTCGACACCCTGCGGATAGATGGTGGTCATCAGGTTCAAACGTGCCATGGACGCCACAGCCGGAGCAGTGAGGTACAGCAGAGCGATAAAGATCAGGGTCCAGCCAGCCGACCAACGTGCGTCAGCGACTTTCGGCACAGTGAAGAAGCGAATGATTACGTGCGGCAGACCGGCCGTACCAATCATCAGCGACATGGTAAAGAGCACCATGTTCAGCTTGTTGGTGACATCCGCGGTGTAGTCGGTAAAGCCCAGACCCGCGACGACTTCATTGAGCTTCTGCAGCAGCGGTACACCTGACTCAGTGTGTTCGCTGAACATGCCGAACATCGGAATCGGATTGCCCGTCAGTTGCAGGGAGATAAATACCGCAGGAATGGTGTAAGCGATGATCAGTACCACGTACTGAGCAACCTGGGTGTAGGTAATGCCCTTCATCCCGCCGAACACCGCGTAGCAGAACACCACACCAGCAGCGATCCAGATACCAGTGGAGTTGCTCACTTCAAGGAAGCGCGAGAACGCCACGCCAGCACCGGCCATCTGACCGATCACGTAGGTGACGCAGATGATGATCAGGCAGACCACTGCAGCCAGGCGTGCACCGTTGCTGTAGAAGCGATCACCGATAAAGTCCGGCACAGTGAACTTGCCGAATTTGCGCAGGTACGGCGCCAGCAGCATGGCCAGCAGCACATAGCCACCGGTCCAGCCCATCAGGAAGGTTGAGTTGGCATAACCACCGGCAGCGATCAGACCCGCCATGGAAATAAAAGAAGCCGCGGACATCCAGTCGGCTGCAGTTGCCATACCGTTGGTAACGGGGTGAACACCACCGCCAGCGACGTAGAACTCCTTGGTCGAGCCGGCACGTGCCCAGACAGCGATGCCGAAGTAGAGCGCGAAGGAAGCGCCCACAAACAGCATATTGATTACAAACTGGCTCATGGATTATTCCTCGACACCGAATTGTTTATCGAGTCTGTTCATTTTCCAGGCGTAGAAGAAAATGATCACGATAAAGGTGATGATCGAACCTTGCTGGGCGAACCAGAAGCCAAGGTCGGTACCGCCGACAGAAATACCTGCCAGCATCGGTCGAAGAAGTATGGCGAAGCCGTAAGACACCAGGGCCCAGACAATCAGGCTCCAGGTAATCAGCCGAACATTCGCCTTCCAGTACGCTGCAGCGTTAGCTTGATCAGAAGTCATAAACTCCTCCGGTTATTGTTATTCTCATGCACCTTCAAGCTAGCAGCAGGCCACTAGGGCCGACAGATAGACATTGGTATTAGCCGACTTGCACCACCTTAAGTGCAGCGCTTTTCGTCGATTTAACAGGCACTTAGAACTACACCGGAAAGCCCCAAAAAAAGCGGGAATAACTTTGGTCTAAGAGTAAGGCAGGAACATGTCTGTTGCGGGCACGCTATGAGCAGCATGGGTCCCCCCTGCTGCGCAATATCGAAGCTGTTTCACACCCCTTTAGACGGGTGAAAACTCGATTGGCAGAAGGTAACGCTGCTCGTCGTACTCGATGCGAAACTGCACTCGACGCGTGCTTTCTTCTACAGTTTCACATTCCCCGGCCACCTCAGCCACGCGGCTTTCGACTCGGCTCGGCTTAAGCAACAAGTCGTGATAACCCTTGTTCCCCGGACGTTCGGTGATGATCAACAGGCCCTTGGTATCACTGAACTCTCCTGCGCAACGGGTATCCCACTCTCCCCCCGAGCTATCCATCACCAGCTCGCTCAGCACCGGGCGCAGACGCTGCGACTGCAGCTCATAGAGACTCAGCGAGGTTTCATAGAAGGGATTGGGGCGCGACATATTTCGACGTTTGATGCGGACACCGAAAGCTAAATCGCCCTCGCGCAAACGATAGGGAGCGGTATCGAATTCCAATCCATCGACAAATATCGCATCCCAGTCCAGCAGGTTCGGCTCAACATGGCGCGCGACAATGGCCTGGCTGGCAGTGTCCAGCACCAGTACCTCAAGATCACTGTAGCCATATCCATCATCCTCGGCACGCACCAGCGATGCCGCTAACAAGGTCAGGTGCGGGCGCGCCGGCCATACCTTGCAGATGCTCAGCTCGGTACTGATCCGATAAGTACCTCGCTCGTCACCCAGCAGTTGACCCTGTACATGGCCAGGGTATGCCCTCTCGAGCAATGCAGGTAAGTGTTGTTGACAGTCATCGGCTCGCGCCGAGCCCACCATTAACAGGCAACACAGTGCTGCGGCGAAAGTTATGCGGTTCATCCCTGAGTTCCTTCTGATAATCCAGCGGCCAGTCTAAACCCGACGCGTCACACGGCCCATGCTGGGCGTCACGGAACAACCGCGCAATCCGCAGCGCCAGCAGATGCCCGGCACGCGACTCTTCGCGTAAACCGACATGCCCACTCATCGCACATACCACAGACGAAAGAAGCCAAACGCCAGCAGCAGGCCAACCTGGCCCAGCGCCGTGCACAGGCTGAGGAAGGACTGCACCTCAAGGTTCTGCGGGGCATTGGTCACGCCAGTCAGGCTATCCCACAAAGCTTCCGGCAACAGCACCAGGCTCATCTGTGCCAAGGGTTGGCCGGTCAGCTGCAGGCCTTTGATCAGGTCAAACTGGCCGCAGAACATCAGGCCCAGCAGCACCATAAAGGCCACCGCCAGCCCTAGGGCGAAACAGGCTGAGAACTGCATAAGTAAACGCATCATGCTCAACTCCTATACAGGTAAAAAACGGCGCAGACTGGGCCGGCGCCGCGATTCGTCAAAGGTCGCTGGCCGGGCTGGCCAGTGGTAGGCGGCCGACGCCATACCAATCGAGTTTGCGGGTCAGCACCATCACCCCAGCGAGCACGCCGAACACCAGTACCGAGCCCATCAGCAGGGCATAGTCCTCAGCCCCGAGCAGGCCGAACAACATGCCGTAGAGCAGCGCCAGCAAAGTGCCGAAGCCCGCGCCGCGTAGGGCGCTGTGCAGCACGTAACTGACGTAGAAGCCGATCAGCAGCACACAGGCGGTCGCCGCAATGCCGTAGGCCAGGGCAAAACTCAGGTGCTCGGACAGCGACAGCAGCAACAGGTAGAACAGCGCCAGCGACATGCCCACCAGGGCGTATTGCACCGGGTGTACGGCCATGCGTTTGAGCACCTCAAAGAGGAAGAACACGGCGAAGGTCAGGCCGATAAACAACAGCGCATATTTGATCGCGCGCTCGGTCTTCAGGTACTGGTCCACTGGGTCGACAAAGCTCACCCCGAAGTTGCGTGCGGTCAGCGCATTGCAACTGTCTTCACGTACGCAATCGGCCAACGCTTCTTCCAGGTTGGTGGCGAAGAAACTGGTCTGCCAGTGCGCCTTGAAGCCCTTGGTCGATACTTCACGGCTGCTCGGCAGGTACTCGCCGACAAAGCTCGGGTGCGGCCAGCCGGAAGTCAGCTCGACTCGGCTATCACGGCCCACCGGGGTAATGCTGAGCTGCTCGGTGCCCTGCAGTTTTAGGTCGGAAGCGAACTCCAGGGT
>JBIHZW010000368.1:0-3252 GCA_044240245.1 Pseudomonas sp.
GCGCTTCAGGTCTGTTCCTGGCTGCCAGCCAGTTCCCGAAAAACCGCGAAACCCGCGCACCGCTGGTGTTGGAGCTGATTCCGCATCGCGATGAGATCGATCCTAAGTACCACTTCCTTTGCGATGCGCCAAAGAAAGACCCGCAAGGTCGTGCAGCGGTGATCCGCTACAGCCGCAAGACCAAGGAGCAGTACGTACAGACCGAAGTCGACGGAAAACCGACTGGCTGGCGTGCGTTCTTTGATGGCGGTAAGTGGAAAGTCGAAGACAAGAGCTGATCTAGCGGAGCGCGTGTCGGCCATTGGCCGGCGCGCGTATGCTTATCCAATCCGCTGTGGAGGGTGCCGCAATGGCCAATGAACTCTATACCCGCACCAACCAGAAAATCTTCTACGCAGGCCTGGCGCTGGAGTCCTGGCGCAAAGCCGAGCAGGGCCAGAGCATGAATGTCCTGGCTTTGATCCAGGCCGAGCGCGAGGCTGCGTTGTTTCACCTCTACGGTGCCCTGTTGGGCCTGTGCCATGAAATTGCCGGTTACTACCGTTTGCCGGACAGCGCTGCTCCGCAGGCCGAACGCTTTCTCACCGAGGAAGTGTTGCAGGCGGCACCGAGCCAGGAGTTGGGTGAGCTGGTCGAGCTGGCACAGTCCGCTGACAGCTGGGTTGCTCAGCTGCTCAAGGCCTATGCCGAGCTGTTTCAGCCGCCGCAGGCGGGTAAGAAAGCCAAGGTCGATCCCGCTACGCCATTGATCACAGCGGTCAGCCTGGATGAAGAAGTCGTACCCTTGGCGCAGGAGACGCTTGAGGCCTGGCGTCAGCAGTTGAAGGCTCTGGCACAGCGCTTTCGGCAAACCCTAAGTGAATGGTAAGAGGCTGATTGGACCGGCGGACTAGGGTGAGCCCGGGTCGGCTGTTACACTGTCGGCCTACCGTGGAGAGCTAAGCCAATGCCTACATCATTCCTGGAAATTGTTGAATTGCCCGACGGGCGTATTGCCCTGCGTCGTGCAGAGGATGAAGAGTCACTGGTGGTGCTGGATTTTTCTGCCGATGCCAAAGCCTTCCTGCAGGGGCAGCACGTCGAGGTGGCCAAGGCCATGCTCAATGTTGGTGTGCAGATGGCGGGGCGCCTGGCGGAAAATAATTTTCAGCAGGAAGAAGGGCCCCGGATTCTGCATTGATTGCAGAATTCTTCCAGGCACTGAGCTAGAGCGTTCTGCTCGCGATGGCTGTTTCTTGCATCAGGTTCTACTGGCTGATGCGCACATTCCTTGTGCGTGACCTTTGGCCAATTACCCCAGGCTGATATTCAGGCTTTGCGCCTTGCCCTGACGGGCCGCTTGCTCAAGCTGTTGCCGTGCCTGGCGTTCCAGCGGGTGCAGCCAACTAACAACCGTGTGACTGCGGCCCAGCGTCAACGCCTGTTGCGCCAACTCCAGCGCGCTTTGTGCGCCGCGCGGGTGCAGCAGCAGAATGCGTTCGCGGTTCAGGCCCGCTTCGCGTAGCCAAGTTTGGGTAAGGCTGGACGGCGGGGCGATCAGGGTCAACCAGCGTTCGTCGTGGTTTTCGCTAAGTTCACGCAGAATCGGCGCTAGAAGGTTCAGGCAGTGCCCGGCTGCACCACGCAGCGACAGTTCACTGAAAGCCTCTGTCTCATCATCCTGCCAAGGCAGCTCAGCGCTATCGGCAAGTAATGGCGTCACCGTCGATGCCAAAAATGCATCGAACAAAGGCTGTTGTGTACGGTTCAGTGATTGCGGGAACTGCATAAATCCTCCACTAGCGGCGGATAACGCCGACGCTCAAGCCTTCAATAATCAAATCCTGTTCTTCCAGGTTTACTTCGATCGGCGCGAACTCCGGGTTTTCCGCAATCAGCCAGACCTTGTTGCCTTCACGCTTGAAACGTTTGACCGTCACTTCATCGTCCAGCCGCGCCACCACCACTTGCCCATTACGGGCTTCACGGGTGGTGTGTACGGCCAGCAGGTCGCCATCGAAGATGCCGATGTCCTTCATGCTCATGCCGCGTACACGCAGCAGGTAATCAGCCTTGGGGTGGAAGAAGTCTGGATTGATCTTGCAGGACTCTTCGACATGTTGCTGCGCCAGAATCGGTGCGCCTGCAGCGACGCGGCCAATCACCGGTAGGCCTTCATCTTCCTCGGCATTGGGCTCGAAGCCAGGAATGCGGATGCCGCGTGAAGCGCCAGGGGTCATTTCGATGGCACCCTTACGGGCCAGGGCCTTGAGGTGCTCTTCCGCTGCGTTGGGTGATTTGAACCCCAACTTCAAGGCGATTTCCGCACGGGTAGGCGGGTAGCCGTTGTCTTCAAGGCACTGCTTGATGAAAGCGAGAATTTCAGCTTGGCGCGGCGTCAGTTTTAGCATGGTCGGCTCTGTTTTTTTGTACAGTGACTGGGATTATATACAGTGATCGGCGATTGGCAATCCTTGTGTTCTGATCTCTACTCAATTGACCTTCGTATCGTCTGTCGCAGTGCACTGTTACTCGGGTCGTTTATGGGGCGTCTAGCTAGGGTTAGCCTGTGCCTTTGCCGGATGTCTGTGACCACCCGGCCACAAGATGGTTTGCCCGGCTTGACAAGGCGGGCGGCTGAAACGTATGTTTCAAACAAGTGTTTGTTCAGATGAAAAGAGTCATGGCCCAGTCGGAAACCGTTGAACGCATTCTCGATGCGGCAGAGCAGCTTTTTGCGGAGAAAGGTTTCGCAGAAACGTCTCTGCGTTTGATCACCAGCAAAGCAGGGGTGAACCTGGCTGCGGTGAATTACCACTTCGGCTCGAAGAAGGCCCTGATTCAAGCGGTGTTCTCACGCTTTCTCGGGCCTTTCTGTGTAAGCCTGGAGCGTGAGCTGGATCGCCGTCAGGCCAAGCCGGAAACCAAGGTCAGCCTCGAAGAGCTGCTTGAGTTATTGGTCGAGCAGGCGTTGGCAGTAAAGCCGCGCAGTGGTAACGACCTTTCAATCTTTATGCGTCTGCTGGGCCTGGCCTTTAGCCAGAGCCAGGGTCATCTGCGTAAGTACCTCGAAGAGGTGTACGGCAAAGTGTTCCGCCGTTATATGCAGCTGGTGCATGAAGCCGCTCCACGCATTCCTCCGCTGGAACTGTTCTGGCGCGTGCACTTTATGCTCGGCGCCGCAGCGTTCAGCATGTCCGGGATCAAGGCCCTGCGGGCCATGTCGGAAACCGATTTCGGCGTTAATACCTCGATTGAGCAGGTGATGCGCCT
>JBIHZW010000163.1:0-8141 GCA_044240245.1 Pseudomonas sp.
ACCGGCTCGAACAGCTGCACGGGGGCATCGAGAACTCAGTGCTGCGGCTTATCCACCGGTTCAGTACTACTCACCACAATGTGTGGGGTTGCACTACCGACCCAGTCACTGAGCAGGCTGTAGGCCCCGGCCAGCAAGGTGGGGCCGAGGAACAAGCCCATAAAGCCAAACGCCAGGATGCCGCCGAACACCCCGAGCAGCACCACGATCAATGGCAAGTTGCCGCCACGGCTGATCAGGTACGGCTTGAGGATGTTGTCGACGCCGCTGATCACCAGGAAGCCCCAGATCAGCAGAAACACGCCCATGCCGACTTCGCCCTGCCAGAACAGCCAGGCCACAGCTGGGCCCCAGATCAGCGGCGGAACCATGATCAGGCTAAAGCCGAAGGTCAGCATCCCCAGTACCAGCGCACCCGGCACACCGGCGATGGTGAAACCGATCCAGGCCAGGATCGCCTGCGCTGCGGCAGTACCGATCACCCCGTTGACCACCCGCTGCACGGTGCCGGCAACCAGTTCCAGATAATGCTCGGCGCGATCACCGATCAAACGCTGCAACAGGCTTTCGGCAAACGCGGCCAGGCGCGGCCCGTCGCGATAGAAAAAGAACACCAGAATCAGGCTCAACGCCAGTTCCAGCATGCCGCCACCAATCTGCGCGCTGCGCGCCAGCAGCCAGTTGCCGACCTGCCCCAGGTACGGCCGCACGGTGGCGAAAAACGCTGCCCCTTGCTGGTCGATGGTCATCCAGAAGCCCACCAGGCGTTCGCCAACTAGCGGCACGCCGGCCAGCCAGGAGGGTGCAGGCGGCAACCCGTCGACCTGAAAGTCCTTGAGCAGCGCTGTGACATCCTTGATGTGATCCGCCAGGTTGAAGCCGAGCATCACCAACGGCACGGCCACCACTACAGTCCAGGTCAGGGTCAGCAGACCTGCGGCCAACGCCTGACGGCCGCCGAGCAGGCGCGTCAGCACGCGCATCACTGGCCAGCTGGCAAACGACAACACCGCAGCCCAGAACAGCGCCGACCAGAACGGTGCCAAGACCCACAGACTTGCGCCCAGCAAGACCAGCAGCAGTATCTGCACCAGCAAACGATCGTTATTGGCCATTCAACCAGCTCCCTGCACAACGCAAAAAGGCTCTGCCACAAGGGACAGAGCCGGATCAATTAATAACGACAAGAGTACCGACAGTGGCGTCTTAGCGCAGCACGTTGAGTTGTACGCCGCTCACATCTGCGTCGCCCAGCTCCAGACGGCTTGCACGTACGCGTTGCTCTACCAGCGCATCGCGCCAGGCTTCGGCTTGTGCACCGCTGATGGTGACACGCAAGGTGCTGTCGAGCTTGAGGCTACGCGCCAGCAGTTCGGTCCAGGCAGCGCTGGGTTCGACCTGCTTGGCCAGGCGCAGTTCACCAGTGCTTTTCAGCTGCCGCTGCAGGGTGGCTGGGGTCGGCAATACTTCACCCAACGGCGCATTGGCCGTGAGCAACTCGGCATGCAGATAGGCGCGCTTGTTGCCACGGGTGATGCTGTACAGCGCCAGCAGGCTGTCCTGGCGCGGCTCGGCAAGACGCAGTAATGCATAGGTCTGCTGGTCATCCGAGCCGGTCAGAGTGGCATTGGTAAAAACCGCATTGGCCCACAGGCTGCTTGAGCCGCACTCACGGCCCACGCACCAGTAAAGCAACTCGGCGTCCTGGGCCTGCAGGTCGCCCCGGGCCTTGGCAAACACCTCATTGGCCGTATGGGTGCGCGGCAGCTCATAAGTCACAGCGGTCAGCTGGCCCTGTGCAGCCACTTCGCGCTCGTAACGCAGGGTGCCACTGATACGCCGAATCGCCCCTTGCGGGTAGATGCGCTCCTGTTCGGCAACATCCTTGAAGCTGACAATCTTGCTCCCGGCAAAGCGCGGCAGCACGTCCAGATCCTGGCTGCCGGCCACATCTGCCCAAACCACGGCACTGGCCAGTAGCAGGCTCAGACCGAGGCAGTAACGATTAAGGCGGCTCATTTGATCAACATCGCTTGCGCCGCTTTGACGACTTTTTCGCCGTCTGCTTCGCGCTGCGGCACCAGCAAACCGCGTTGCACTGCAGGGCGCGCGGCCAGCTCAGCCATCCAGCGCTGCAGATGCTCCAGACCGTCGACTGAGACGCCGGCCCAGTCATGGATACGCACCCAGGGATAGGTGGCGATATCGGCAATGCTGTAGTCATCGGCCAGGTACTGCGACTCGCTCAGACGCGTGTCGAGCACTTCATAAAGGCGACGGGTTTCGTGCTGATAACGGTCGATCGGGCCCTGCAGCTTCTCCGGGAAATAACGGAAGAACACATTGGCCTGGCCCTGCATCGGGCCGACCCCGCCCATCTGGAACATCAGCCACTGGATCACCCGCGAACGGCCTTTGGCGGCGCTGGGCAGCAGCTGACCGGTTTTCTCGGCGAGGTACAGCAGAATGGCGCCGGACTCGAACACCGCGAAATCATCATTAGCGCGGTCGACAATCGCCGGGATACGGCCATTGGGATTGATCTTGAGGAAGGCTGCAGCCTTCTGTTCCTGCTTGTCGAAACTCAAAGCCTGCACGGTGTAGGGCAGTTGCAACTCTTCCAGCGCGATGGACGCTTTATGGCCGTTGGGGGTGGCGGCGGTATACAGGTCGATCATGCGAATCTCCGTGGGTATCGCCAACACCTTTCCCCAGTTGCCTTTAGCAAGTCAAGGCGCGCCCAGGAAAGCTTTGAAACAGTCTGCTACCAAGCCCGCGCCCACGTCGTCATCCAAATGCAGATGATGGCCGCCCGGTAGCTGCGCCACTTCGATGGCCAGGCCCTCGACCAGCTGCGTGATGCTCGGCTGCGCGAGCAACATGCCCTGCTGCGCCATCACCAGTTTGGCCGGACATTGCAGGTTGCGCACAAACGCCAGCGCATGGGCGTGGGTCAGACGCAGCGGCGATGGCAGCGTTAAGCGGCTGTCGGTGCGCCAGGTATAACCGCCAGGCACCGGCATCAGGCCGCGCTGGGCGAGCAATTCTGCTGCCTCACGACTGACCGCACCGACGCCACGCATCCGCGCTTCCACGGCGCGAGCAAACTCCGCGTATACCGGCTTGCTCTTGCCGGCCAGGGCCAGCTGCGCCTTGAGTGCTTCGCCAAGCTTCTGCGGCGCCGTGTCCGGCTCGCCGGTATAGGGTATCAGCCCGTCGATCAGGGCCAGGCGCTCGACTCGCTCCGGCATCGCCGCCGCCAACAGCACCGAAACAATCGCGCCCATGGAATGCCCGAGCAGGGAAAAACGCTGCCAGCCGAACTGCTCGGCGACCTGCAACACATCATGGGCATAGTCCCAGATGGCGTAACTGCCGCCTGGCGGGCGGTGATCGGAATGGCCGTGGCCGGCAAAATCCAGAGCCACAACCCGTAACCCTGGCAGCAGTGGCGCCAGGCGGGCAAAGCTCGCAGCATTGTCCAGCCAGCCATGCAGGGCAATCACCGGCACGCCGTCTTCGGGGCCATACAGGTGAGCGGCCAGCTCGATATGCGGCAGGCGCAGACGGACTTCTTCGAAATTCAGGCTCATGCGCTTTGCTCGCTTGCAGGTTGCCCGGCCCAGCGCTGGAACAGCTTTTTCAGCAGTTCAGCGGTGTCCTGTGGGCGTTCCAGGGGAAACATATGGCCGCCGGGCAGGGTCAGGTATTCACCCTTCGGCACACGCCGCACCAGATGGGCGTGGTGCGGCATAACCACCCGGCTATGTCGGCCGCGAACCATGGCCAGCGGCACTTTCAATTGTTGCGGCCGGCCCGGGCTGGTGTGCGGCACGCTGCGGTAGATGCTGATTTCCGTGGCAGGATCAAAACGCAGGCGCAGGTTATTGCCCGCCACTTGCAGGCCATGTTGCACATAGGCGTCCAGGCATTCGGGGTCGAAGCGGCGGAACAGGCCTTTACCGGCGAAATAGCCGCGCGCCTCGGCCAGGTCGACAAACTCCTCACGCCGGCCCAGGGTGCGCCCGGCCGGGGTTATACGGTCGATAAAACCGAAGCGTTTGGCCGCGCGAATCACCATCTTGTCGGCCAGAGTCAGCACCGGCGAATCGAGCATCACCACGCCCAGGTACAGCTCGGGGCGCAGCAAGGCGGCGTGGTAATGCAATACGCCGCCCAATGAATGACCAACACCCCAGACCGGCTGCTGGTTGGCTTCAAGGTGATGGATCAGCTCATCGACCAGGTTGCTCCAGTTGTCGTTCACCGGAAAACGCGGGTCATGGCCGTGCTGCTCCAGGTGCTGCACCGAATAGTCAGGCGCCAGCGCGGCAAACAGCTTGCCGTAGGTGGCCGAGGGAAAGCCGTTGGCATGGGCGAAGAACACAGACTGGGTCATGGCGGCGGGCTTATCTGGAAAGTTGCCAATGATTGTCCGGCAGCATCAGCGATGCAGCAATGACAAAACGGCCAGTGAATGACGGCACTATAGCCAAAGCTGATGGGAGGCCCGCCAGCTGGAGCAGCAATGGCGGGTTTTGCGGATTAACGCAGCGCCGGGCCGTTCTCACCCAGCGGCACAATGGCCATGGTCAGCCGGGAAATACAGCTGGCCCTGCCATCCTCGCCACTCAGGCGGATGTCCCAGACGTGAGTGGTACGCCCCAGATGCACGGCGCGGGCGACAGCCGTTACCCGGCCGCTGCGCAAGCCGCGCAGGTGGTTGGCGTTCACTTCCAGGCCGACGCAGTAGAACTTGCTGCTATCGATGCAAAGATGGCTGGCGGTGGAACCGAGGGTTTCCGCCAGCACCACCGACGCACCGCCATGCAAAAGGCCGTAGGGCTGATGCGTGCGCGCATCGACCACCATGCTGGCGGTAATCGATTCGTCATCGAACGACTCGAAGCGGATATCCAGTTGCTCGCCGATGGTGTTTTTCAGAATCGCGTTGAGCTGTTCGAGATTCGGGGTTTGCTGCCAGAGGGCCATAGTCAGTCCTTTAAGGTCGATTCAGCCAGAGCGTGGCCGGCATACAGGCATGCCGGCCACGGGCCTGATCACTCGTGCCAGAGCACGGTTTCGCTGCGAGTGGTCCACTCGTCGAAGCGTTCGCCATAGGTGCCTTCAACCACCGCGCGTTTGATCTTCAGCGTAGGCGTGAGGAAGCCGTTATCCACCGCCCATACCTCTTTGACCAGCACCAGGCGTTGAAGGCGCTCATGCTTGTCGAGGCGCTGATTAACCTCTTCCAGCAGCTTTTTAAGGCTGCTTTCCAGCTCGCCACGCGCGCCGTTGAGGGCCTCGCTGCGGCCCACATCAGACAGCACACACAGCGCCATCGGTTGGGCCATACCATCGCCGACCACACACACCTGCTCAATACGCGAATGCTCGCCCAGGCGGTTTTCAATCGGCGCCGGGGCGACGTATTTGCCTTTGCTGGTTTTGAAGATTTCCTTGATCCGTCCGGTCAGGCGCAGGTTGCCTTCGGCATCCTGTTCGCCCTTATCGCCGGTGCGCAGAAAGCCATCCGGGGTGATGGTTTCTGCTGTTTTCTCCGGGTCTTTGTAGTAGCCCTGCATGGTCGCGCCGCTGCGCACCTGCACTTCGCCATCCTCGGCAATCCGCACTTCGACGCCGGGGCTGTTTTGCCCAATCCAGCCCTGTTTGAACTTGCCCGGCCGGCATACATGGGAATAACCGCAGTTCTCGGTCATACCATAGACCTCCAGCACATCCAGGCCCAGGCGCTTGTACCAGTTGAGCAGCGCCTCAGGCACCGGCGCTGCACCGGACAGCGCGTACCGCACAGCATCCAGACCCAGGCCGACCAGCACCTTTTTGCCGACAATGCGGCCGATGATCGGCAGCTTGAGCAGGAAATCCAGCTTCTCAGCCGACATCTTGCTGTAGACGCCCATCTGGAACTTGGTCCAGATCCGCGGCACGCCGAACATCACCGTTGGCCGCGCGCGTTTGAGGTCTTCAAGGAAGGTGTCCAGACTTTCGGCGAAGAAGATCGTCTGCCCGGCATAGATCGACGCCAGCTCGACAAACATACGCTCAGCCACATGGCACAGTGGCAGGTAGGACAGCACACGATCATTCTCGCCAACACCAAACAACTCGGTGGCGTGGCTGGCGGCAAAGCCAAAATTGCTGAAATGATGCATCACGCCTTTCGGCGTGCCGGTGGTGCCGGAGGTATAGATGATGGTGGCCAGCTGATCGGCGGCCGCCTTGGGGTTGTCCTGAATCGGCGTGCAGGCCTGCAGGTCATCCCAGGTAAAGCTGAACTCGCCCTCCGGACGCAGTGGCAGGCCGATGGTTGGCACATCCTGCGGCACACCGGGGGCCATGGCCGGCCAATCGTCCAGCTTGCCGACGAACACCAGCGCCGCCTCGGAATGGCGCAACACCTGGCCGACAGACTCGGCAGTGAGATTGGGATAGAGCGGCACCGAGACGTGCCCGGCCATCCAGATCGCCAGGTCGGTGACGATCCAGTGCGCGCAGTTCTTGGAAATGATCGCAATGCGGCTGCCCTGCGGCAGTTCGCGGCTACGCAGCCAGTTGGCCGCACGGCGCGCCTGCTCGCCGACGTCGGCCCAGCTCAGTTCCTGCAGCTGACCGCCTGGCAGCGGCTGCACCATGTAGCGTTTATTCGGGTGCCGAGCCTCGCGCTCATAAAACACCTCAAGCGGCAAACGGATTGCATCAGCCACAGGGCTTCCTCCTTTGTTGTTTTTGTGGAGCCAACCAAGCAATTGCTTGGTTTGACTATTCCACGCACAAAGGCGGCCCGCAAGAGGAGAAATGTTTCGGTGTGTAGTGAGGTGTCAGGAACGGCTTGGATGCTTATGGACAGACAATTCCATCAACCCAGCGGCCAGTTCATCACCTTCCAGCAACGCCAGACTGGCGGTGTTCATCGGCAGCGGTTGCTGACGATGGCCGTGGATCAGCAGGCCCGCCAAAGCACCAACCAACGGCTGGTGGGTGACCAGCAACAGCTCATCGAACGCATAACCATCCAGCTCCCGCAGCGCCTGACGCAGATCACTCTCCGGCGTTAGCCAAGGCACGGTCTGCCGGATACCGCTAAAGGCCAAGACTTCGCAGACCAGATCGGCCGTCTGCTGCGCCCGCACATAGGGGCTGACCAGTACGGCCTGCAACGGCCGGCCCAGCAACTGCGCAGCTGCCTCACGCACCTGCTGCCGACCATAGACAGTCAGGTTGCGTTCGGCATCAGTGCGCGCAGTCGGTTCGGCTTCACCGTGACGCAGTAGCCAGAGCTTCACAGGCTTAACCCGATAAGCCGACGACTCAAAGCTTCGGCTCTTCGTCACGCACCGGGTGGGCCGCCGGTGGAATGCTATGCGGCGTTTCACCTTGTGGCGCTTGCGGGGTTGGCCAATCGGCGAACGGCCAGGGCTTTTCATCGCTATTAAAGGTGCCAAAGCGGCCGATCTGCGCCAGGTACTGACTCAGGCTGTCACCAAAGCCCAACAGACCGGCATTCGGCGCGCCATAAAACAAGCGGTATCCCAACTGCAGCAACACCACGGCGCCCAGGAGGATTTCCGCCAGTTGCCAGACGATGGTGAAAATCACCATCCAGAGGATGCGCAGCAAAATCGATTCGCGCTGCAGCTCCTGATTGTCATCACTCATGCTCATCTCCTTGCAGGGTCTAGAAAGGTAAAACTCAGAAACCGGTGGTGGGAATAAAATCGACGTCGGTCTTCGGCTCGCCGCTCATCAGTGCGCCGATCACCTGATTCAGCGTGCGCCCCTCGAACAGAATGGCGTGCAGGCCAGCCACCAAAGGCATGTAGACCTGCAACTCCTCGGCTTTGGCCTTCAGCACCTTGATGGTGTTCACCCCCTCCGCCACTTCGCCCAGACGCGCCACGGCATCTTCCAGGCTCAGGCCCTCACCGAGGGCAAAGCCGACCTGGTAGTTGCGGCTTTTCGCCGAGGAGCAGGTGACGATCAGATCGCCGACACCAGCCAGACCGAGGAAAGTCATGGGATTGGCACCCAGCTTGACCGCAAAACGGGTCATTTCCGCCAGGGCGCGGGTAATCAGCATGCTTTTGGTGTTTTCGCCCATGCCCATGGCCGCCGCCATG
>JBIHZW010000373.1:0-3140 GCA_044240245.1 Pseudomonas sp.
ATGCCGGCGATGATCGCGTAAACGTTCTTCAGCGCGCCACCCAGCTCGACGCCAAAGCGGTCGCCACTGGCATACACGCGGAAAGTGCGGCCGTGCAGTGCGGCCTGCACCTGCTGGCAAAGGTCTTCGTCCTCGCTGGCGACGACCGACGCAGTCAGCGCATGCTCGGCCACTTCACGCGCCAGATTCGGCCCGGACAGCACGCCAATACGCGCCTGCGGGGCAATATCTTCGAGAATCTGGCTCATCAGCAGAAAACTCTGCGCCTCGATGCCCTTGGTGGTGCTCACCAGCAATTTGCCGCTCAGCAGCTCAGCCACCGGCTGCAATGCCTGGCGCAGCGCGCTGGAGGGCAAGGCGACAAAGACGAGCTGGCAAGCGTTCAGGGTTGCGGCCAGATCGGTTACCGGGTCAACACCTGGGTGAATCTTGATGCCTTTGAGGTAACGCGGATTCTCACGGGTCAGCCGAATCGCCTGGGCCTGTTGTGGGTCGCGCATCCAGTGCAGAACCTGTTGGCCATTTTCGGCCAGCAAATTAGCAATCGCAGTGCCGAAGCTACCGCCGCCGAGCACTGCGATGGGTTGCAGATCAGTCATAACGTATCCGTGGTAAACCATTGAAAGTGGCGAATCGCTCGCATTATACGGCGACACCCGTATGCAGCCAGCTTTTAGCAGGTTGCCTGGCACTGGCAAAGCCAAGCAGCTCAGTTAACATGCAGACTTTCAAACGCAAACAAGGTTGTGGCGTGATCGACAACACCCAAGCCCGGCTTCACCCTGAGACCGCGAAAAGCCGGCCAGTTCTCCAGCGCTCGCAAGTTCTGCGCAGCAGCGGAGTGGCCCGATGATTCTGCGCCGCGGCTGGAATATCCATACCCGTACTCAACTGATCAGTGTCGGCCCCGCTCTGTTGCTGACCCTGCTGCTCACTGGCTTCTTCACCTTTGCCCGTCTGCAGGACCTGCGTCAGGAGCTCAACCACAACGGCCAGCTGATCGCCAGCCAGTTGGCCCCGGCCAGCACCTACGGGGTGATTTCCGGCAACCTCGATGTCCTCGATGCCTTGCTGCAAGCCACGTTGAAGACCCCGCATGTGCGCTTCCTTGAAGTACGCGACCACACCGGCAAAATTCTCGTTTACGTCGAACAGACGCCGGGCAGCGGCCACGCCAGTAGCCAGGTCGAGGTATTCCAGGCGCCGATCAATCTACAACGCGCGGCACTGAACAATCCCACCCAGCAGACGCTGAGCGATGATTACCTGGGCTATGTGGTGGTGGGCATGTCCAACGATGCCTTCAACACCCGCCAGCAGGAAATCCTGTTCAAAGCCACCCTGCTCGCTCTGTTCGCCCTGGCCCTGACCTTTATTCTCGCCCGGCGCCTGGCCCGCCACCTGTCACAACCACTCAGCGCCATGGGTGAAGCCGTCAGCGCGATTCAGGCCGGCAACTACCAGACCACCCTGCCCGAAGTCGGTGACGGCGAGTTGCAGGCTCTGGCGCGGCATATCAACAACCTCGCCCACGGCCTGGCCAGCGCCAGTGAAGAACAGCAGCGGGCCATGACCCTGCTGATTCAGGCCCGCGAGCAGTCGGAGCTGGCCAACCGCGCCAAATCTGACTTCCTGGCCATGATGAGCCACGAGTTGCGTACACCGATGAATGGTGTGCTGGGCATGCTGCAGCTGCTGGAAACCACGGAAATGACCCAGGAGCAGGCGGAATATGCGGCCCTGGCCACCGAATCCACCGAGCACCTGTTGAAAGTCATCAACGATATTCTCGACTTCTCGCGTATCGAACGCGGCGCACTGGAGCTGGAACGCATCCCCTTCAGCCTGCTCGATCTGCTGCAAAGCTCGATTCAGGTGTTCCAGCACAGCGCCCATCAGCGCGGCCTGCAATTGCTCTTGGAAACCCAGAGCGGCTTGGAACAGTTGCAAGTCCAGGGCGACCCGACGCGGATCCGGCAGATTCTGGTCAACCTGATCGGCAATGCCCTGAAATTCACCGAAACCGGCAGCATTCGCGTACACAGCACCTGGCAGGCGCTGGACAACCAGGTGCTGTGGTTCAGCTGCTCGGTACACGACAGCGGCATCGGTATCTCCCCCGAGCGGCTGGAACATATGTTCGATGCCTTCCAGCAGGCCGACACTTCTATTTCAAGACGTTACGGCGGCACCGGGCTGGGTTTACCCATCGCACGCACCCTCGCCGAGCGCATGGGCGGCACCCTGCGTGCGGTCAGCCAGGAGGGTCAAGGCTCGATATTTACCCTGGAAGTGCCACTGCCGTTTTCCCAGCAGGTCGTACCGGCTGTCAGCGACACCGCGCTGCCTGCTGATCAGGGCAACGGCCAGCCGGTCCTGCTGGTGGAAGACAACCCGGTCAACCAGACCGTTATCGAAGCCATGCTGCGCAGTCTGGGCTATCAGGTCAGCCTGGTCGGCGATGGCGCCCAGGCGGTGCATCAGGTTAGCCAGCAGAAATATGCTGCAATTCTGATGGATTGCCGCCTGCCGATCATGGATGGCTACGAGGCCACTCGGCAGATCCGCCGCCTGCCAGGCTGCGCTGAATTGCCGATCATCGCCCTGACCGCCAACGCCCTGCAGGGCGACCGCGAGGCTTGCCTGCAATCGGGCATGAATGACTACCTGGCAAAACCCTTTAAACGGGCAGATTTGCAGCGAATCCTGCAGCGCTGGCTGCCCCCTCGACCTTCGACGGGTAGTCAAGAGGGCTCAACTGCTGCAGGCTAACGAGCATGGGTGCTATGACAGGCCAACAAGAGCGGAGTACAACTGTACTCACAAGGCTGTGACTTTCACCACAACGCAACAGTCTATGACTAGGCTGTTGGCAGGCGCAGCAGACTGCGCCGCCAGCCAGGACGATTCGCCCAGCCTTGGCGCATGGGACATATTGAGGAGCTCGCATGACCAAACAAAACGCCTTCACCCGGGAAGAACTGCTCGCTTGCGGTCGCGGCGAACTATTCGGCCCAGGTAATGCGCAACTGCCCGCGCCGAACATGCTGATGATCGATCGCATCACCCACATCAGCGACACCGGCGGCAAGTACGGCAAGGGCGAAATTGTCGCCGAGCTCGATATCACTCCTGACCTG
>JBIHZW010000369.1:0-3193 GCA_044240245.1 Pseudomonas sp.
TTCGACTTGAACGGCTTCGGCGAAAGCACCTCGACCACTATGGATTACCCGCTGGATGTGCTCGCCGCCGGCCAGGCGCTGCAGGCCCAGTACCCGGCGTTACCTATTGCGGTACTGGGTTCGTCGATGGGCGCGGCCATGAGCCTGTGCGCTCTGGCGCAGCCTGATCATCCGTTCAAGGTGGCGGTGCTGGAATCAGCCTTTCCGACCCTGCTGCACTTCTGGTCGCGTTACCCCATTCCCAAGCTCGGCATCCAGCTGTCCAAGCTGGTGTATCCCGCCGGTGAGCGCAGCTTGCGGCCCACCTACGCGGCGCAGCGCCTGGTGGGCAACCCCGAGCTGTTGCTGATCTACGGCGAGGCCGATGAGCTCACCCCGGTCAAGGACGGCCAGTTGCTGCTGCAGGCCTTGCACGGCAAAACCGCAACGGAGTTCTGGCAGGTGCCGGGTGCTGAACACACCCATGCCTATGCCGCGCAGCCCAAAGAATATGCCGAGAAAGTCATAGGGTTTTTAGATAGGCATCTGCTGGCCGAACGCTTGGCGTCTTGACCCAGGTTACTGCTTGAAAAAACCTCAATAAGCAAACTTCAGGATGAGTGATGAACTTCAACGATGCCATGGTGGCGGTGTGGGCCAGCACTGCGCCAACAGTGAATATTCCCGAAAAATGGGGCCAAGGCCGTGCCACTTTTGGCGGCATGCTGGCCGCCGTGCTGTTCGAGAAAGTCGCCACGCAAGTGGCTCAGGACCGCCCGGTACGTTCTGTGCTGCTGTCCTTTATCGCCCCCGTTGCTCCTGGGGCAATGGAGGTCCAGGTCAAGGTGCTGCGCGAAGGCAAGGGCGCCACCCAGGTGCAAGCGACGGCTTATCAGAATGACCAAGCCTGTGCCGTAATGCTGGCCAGCTTTGGCGGCGACCGGGAGTCCATGCTGAGCGTGGTGCAAGAGCGGGCGCCTGCTTTTACCGCTCCGGATGAGGTACAGGCCTTTCCGTTTATTCCAGGCCTGACGCCCGACTTCACCCAGTATTTCGATTACCGCTACACGCTGGGGAAAATGCCCTTTATGGGCTCTGAGCAAACGACAATGGGCGGTTGGATCAAGCTCCGCGAGGACTCGCCGCAGGCCATTTCGGTGGCGGCCATTCTGGCCCTGCTGGATGCTTGGCCGTCGGCAGTGTTCAGCATGTTGAAAAAGCCCACCTCGGGCAGCTCCTTGACCTGGGCCATCAGCTTTGTGGCGGTACCGGAGGCGTGCAGCGCCAATGATTGGTGGCAATACCAGGCGGATATCCAAAGCTCGGCAAACGGCTATAGCCATATCGACGCCCGTCTGTGGGACAAGCATGGCCAAGTGGCTGTGCTGAGCCGACAAACCGTCAGCGTATTTGGCTAATCGGGCTTGCGGGTGGGGCGGCTACTGCCAGCAGTTGCGCCCGCGGCCCAGATTTTTGGCCTGATACAGGCGCAGGTCGGCCTGATGCAGCAGGCTTTCCAGGTCATCCGGGGCGCCATGGTAGATGCCGGCGCTGAATGACAAGGGCGGCGCGCCAATGGCGTATTTCAGGCTAGCGCAGTGGCTGCGTAGCTGATCAAGGGTTTCGCTGAGGGCTGCGGCATCCTGCTGGCTGACCATGGCGAACTCTTCACCGCCGAGACGGCCGAGCAGGGCGTCGGGGAAGGCAGCGGAAAACGCGCGGGCGAAGGCAATCAGCGCCGTATCGCCGCTGGCGTGGCCGTGTTCGTCGTTGATCCGCTTGAAGAAATCCAAGTCGAGCATCGCCACGCTAAGGTCGCGGCCGCCTGAGCGCGCCTGCTGGAACAGTTGCTGGCCGTGCTCGTAGAACGCGCGGCGGTTGTTCAGCCCGGTCAGGGCATCAAACTGCGCGGCCTGCTTGAGTGCGCGCAGCAGGTCGCGGCGTTCCAGGGTCGACATCACCCGGCAGTTGAGCTCTTCCGGGCAGAAGGGTTTACGCAGGAAGTCATCGGCGCCGTGCTTGATAAATTTGGCGCTAAGTGATCCTTTCACGTCAGCCGAGAGGCCGAGAATGATCAGTTCGTGGCGCTTCATCTTCTGCCGCAGCAGTTTGACCAGGTCGAAACCGCTGAGCCCCGGCATGCTGTGGTCGACCACCAGCAAGTCGATATCCGGTTGCTCCTTGAGAATGCGCAGGGCTTCGTCGCCGTCGCAGGCTTCGAGAATCTGGTAGCGGTGCGGGGTCAGTACGTGGCGGATGTAATGGCGGGTGGCGTCGGAGTCCTCGGCTATGAGGATTTTCACTTCACTGTTGCTTTCCAGGCGGTGTAGCAGGCGGAAGGCGTACTCGTAGGAGTGCTGGCTTTCCTTGAGCACGTAGTCGACCACGCCCTTGAGCAGCATCTGGTCGCGGCGTTGTTCGTTGTAGGTGCCGCTGAGCACGATGCAGGGCAGGTGATAGCCCATCACCACGTCGACGATCTCGCCGTCCGGGGCGTCCGGCAGGTTGAGGTCGACGATGGCGGCGAAAAACAACTCGGCGGAGGTTTCCAGCATCACCTGGGCTTCGCCCATGGAGGCGCAGAAGATCGGCTGAAAGCCGGTCTCCTTGCGAAACAGATGTTCGAGAATTTTCAGCACTAGGGGGCTGTCTTCGATCACCAGAATATTGCGCAAGGGGAGGGCTCCTCTTTGCTGGCCGCATGTCTGCGGCCGTCTGTTTAGTTCGCGCTGCTAGACAGCTACTCAGGCAACTATAGGGTGCGTACGCGCAGTGTGCGGCCCTTGATCTTGCCTTCAGTCAGGCACTTGAGTGCCTGCATGGCCACGACGCGCTCAACGGCCACATAAGCCTGAAAGTCGAAGATGGCGATCTTGCCTACCTGCGCGCCGGGGATGCCGCCCTCGCCAGTCAGGGCACCGAGAATGTCGCCGGGGCGCAGTTTTTCTTTGCGCCCAGCGCCGATGCACAGGGTGATCATTGGCGGCTGTAACGGCGCGCCGCCCTGGTGTTTCAGGCTGCTCAGCGGATGCCAGTTGAGCGGCGCCCTTTGCAGGGTTTCGATGGCTTGGGCGCGATGGCCTTCGGCTGGGGCAACCAGGCTCATGGCCAGGCCCTTTTCACCGGCACGACCGGTACGGCCAACGCGGTGAATGTGAATTTCCGAATCGCGCGCCAGTTCGACGTTGATCACCATGTCCAGCGCATCGATATC
>JBIHZW010000103.1:0-11208 GCA_044240245.1 Pseudomonas sp.
CGCCGTAGTCTTCCAGCGCATGCATGGTGCGGGTCTCGGTTTCCGAGGGCTCGATAAAGCGCAGCGGTTCGGGAATCGGTACCTGGTAGACCATGATCTGATCGCCATTGAGCGGCGTTTCCGGAATCCGGTGACGGGTCTGAATCACCGTCGCTTCTGGCGTGCGAGTGGTGGTTTTAACCCCAGCCGTGCGGGCGAAGAAGCGGCGAATCGATACGGCATTAGTGGTGTCATCCGCGCCCTGATCGATCACCTTAAGCACGTCCTCGGCACCGAGAATCGCGGCGGTCAGCTGCATGCCACCAGTGCCCCAGCCATAGGGCAGCGGCATCTCGCGACCACCGAACGGCACCTGATAACCGGGAATCGCCACGGCCTTGAGCAGGCCACGGCGGATCATGCGTTTGGTTTGCTCATCGAGGTAGGCGAAGTTATAGCCAACCTCAGTTGCATACTGCGTTTGGGCCTGGGCATTCATGCGCGTTGCTCCTCGGCGGCCGGCTGCTCGCACGTCTGCTTGCGCAGTTTGCGGATCAGCTCCAGCTCGGATTGGAAGTCGACGTAGTGCGGCAATTTCAGGTGCGAGACGAAGCCCGCGGCCTCGACGTTGTCGCAGTGCATCAGCACGAATTCTTCCTGCTGCGCCGGGCCTTCCACTTCCTCGGCGTACTCGGCGGCGCGCAGCGAGCGGTCGACCAGAGCCATGCCCATGGCCTTGCGCTCGGCATAGCCGAAGGCCAGGCCGTAGCCACGGGTAAACTGCGCATCGATACCCTTGCCGCCGACGAACTGGTTGACCATTTCGCACTCGGTCACTTCGATATCGCCCAGCGGCACGGCAAAACCGAGCTCTTCCGGCTCCAGCCAAACCTCGACCTCGCCGATGCGAATCTCCCCGGCAAAAGGGTGATTGCGCCCGTAACCGCGTTGGGTGGAATAGCCCAGGGCCAATAGGAAGCCTTCATCACCACGGGCCAGGGCCTGCAGGCGCTGGGCGCGGCTGGCTGGAAAATCCAGCGGATCGCGGGTGATATCCGGCACGGCGGCGCCGTCATCCGCCTCGCGGGCCATCAGGCCTTCGTCGGCGAGAAAATCCAGCACCCGTGGGCACGGCGACAGTTCAGCCTGTGGGTCGACCTGCGGCCCTGGCTGTTCGCCCTCGGCCAGCAGGGCGAAATCCAGCAGACGGTGGCTGTAGTCGAAGGTCGGGCCGAGCAATTGGCCGCCGGGCAGGTCCTTGAAGGTTGCCGAGATACGCCGGGTCAGCTGCATCTGCGTAGTGTCCAGCGCGGCGCTGGCGCCGAAGCGCGGCAGCGTGGTGCGGTAGGCGCGTAGCAGAAAGATCGCCTCCATCAGGTCGCCGGCCGCCTGCTTGATCGCCAGCGCCGCCAACTGCGGGTCGTACAGCGAGCCTTCGCTCATCACCCGCGCCACGGCCAGTGACATCTGCTCGCGCACCTGTTCGACGCTGAGTTCGGGAATAGTGGTATCGCCACGGCGCTTCTTCGCCAGTAGCAAGTGGGCATTGTCGATGGCGCGCTCGCCACCTTTGACGGCGACGTACATCAGGCAGCCTCCTCGGCATTTAGCAGCACGCGGGTGCTGCGCGGCAGGCCGATCACCTGATCGCCAGCGGCGAAGAAGGCATCCAGACCACGGGGAAAGGCACTGCGCGCCTGGCGCTGCTGCCAGAACGCCGCTGGCAATGGCAGCCCGACGCAGCGCACGTCCTTGATCCCCGGACCGCGCCAGCGCAGGGCCGCGCCATTGCTGAGGGCATCGAGCTGGATCAGCAGGGTGCAGGACTGGTCCGGGTAGCGCTCGCTGCCATTGTCGAAGGCCGACAGGTCCGTCAGCTCGCTTTCATCGAGCAGGGCAAACAGCGCCAGCTCGCGCTCGGCGACAATTGGGCAGCCGCAGTGGAACGCCAGGTTGGCGCGGATCGCCGGGGTGTCGAAGCGCGGCGCCAGCCAGAGCGGCGTGTCGCCATCGAGAAATGCCAGGCACAGGGCGTAGGTCGCCGGATGGAGGTTTTCCAGAGCCAGGGCGCGGTTCAGCGGCTGTAGCAGGCCTGGCTCGGCCAGGGCCTTGAGGGCGCTACGGAAACTGGTCTGCGCATCCAGCACCGGATCGTTGAAGGCCGGTTGCAGCCATTGCGAGCTATTCGCCGCGTTCATCAGTCTTCTCCTCGGACCATGGTGAAGAATTCCACCTGGGTGGTTGCGGTTTCTGCGGCCTTGGCCGCCTGTTGGGCCTGTTGCGCTGCCGCCAGGGGTTCGATCAGTCGGCTCAGCCAGTGCGGCTGCTCGGCGCCCTGCAAATGTGCGTCGGCCAGGGCCGCCAGCTCGGCGTGTTGTTTGTCGCGGCCAGCCACGTAGCTGTAACCGGTGCGGCCATCGGCTAGGCGCACTACGCAGCGGGTCACACTCATCTCGCCGAGGTTGAACGGGCTGCCGGTGCCGCCCATGCGCCCACGCACCAGGGTCATGCCGATTTCCGGGGCGCGAATCAGGCGGTAGTCGGCTTCCTTCAATGCCGACTCATAGGCCGCCAGTTGGCCGCCAGCGCGGGCGAGCACGCCCATCCAGCGCTGACGGGTGGCGATGTGCGGGTCGCTGTGCTGCATGTCGCTGTGCGGTCTATCGCGGTTCATCAACAAGCCTCCATCAAAGGGCGAGCTGGTACTGGAAGCGGTCGGCGCGGCTGGTCGATAACGACAGCTCCACCGGCCGTCCGGCCAGATCGCGGGAAAGGGTTTGCACGCTAAGCAGCGGCGCATGCCGGGGCATCAACAGGCGCGCGGCCTCATCACGGCTGGGCAGGCGCGCGCCGATCAGGCTGAAGGTGCGGGTCAGCGGCAGGCCGCGCTGACTGAGGTAATGGCGCAGAGAGCCGCCCTGGTAGTCGGCGAGCAGCTCGCTATGTTCGGTGCTGAAGGCATGCCGAATCAGGCTGACGGGTTGGCCTTCAATCAGGCGCAGGGTGCTCAGTTCCAGCAGTTGCGCACCGCTGGGCAGTTGCAGGTATTCACGCTCCTCACATCCGGCTGGGCGCAGGCGGCTTTCCAGCAACTGCGCCTCAACCTTGTGGCCGAGCGCCGAGAGCGAGGCGCTGTAGGCACTGCCGGCCTGCATCGGGTAGATCAGCGGTTTGGCCAGCACCCGCGTGCCCTTACCCTGCTGACGCAGCAGGCGGCCTTCGAGCACCAGCTCATCCACCGCGCGGCGCAGGGTATGGCGGTTGACCGCAAAACGCGCGGCCAGCTGCACCTCGGCCGGCAGGTAATCGCCGGGGCTCATGCGCTGCAGCTCATCGCGCAGCACGGCGGCCAGTTCGCGGTACAGCGGCTCGGGTTGTCTAGACAAGTGCATGGCTAATAAAGGGCATCCGCAGATGCCCGCTCTCCGTCAGATAAATTGTTTGCGCAGGCGCTGCGAGATGATGTCCAGCAGGCTGACCACCAGGATGATCACAATCAGCAGGGCGCAGGTCTGGGCGAACTGGAAGCCGCGAATCGCTTCCCAGAGAATCACCCCGATGCCGCCGGCGCCGACCATGCCGACCACAGTTGCCGAGCGCACGTTGGATTCGAAGCGGTACAGCGAGTAGGAAATCCACAGCGGCAGGACCTGCGGAATCACCCCGTAGATGACTTCCTGCAGCGCACTGGCACCGGTGGCGCGTACGCCTTCAACCGGGCCCGGATCAATGGCCTCGACCGCCTCGGCAAAGAGTTTGGCCAGCACCCCGGTGGTGCCGATAAACAGCGCCAGCACACCAGCGAATGGACCCAGGCCAACCGCCACCACGAAGAGCATGGCGAAGACCATTTCGTTGATCGAACGGCAGGCGTCCATCACCCGACGGATCGGCTGGTAAACCCACCACGGCACGATGTTTTCCGAGCAGAGAATGCCCAGCGGGATAGCCAGAACAATCGCCAGTACCGTGCCCCATAGGGCGATCTGCACGGTGACGATCATCTCCTTGAGGTACAGCTCCCAGTTGCTGAAATCGGGCGGAAAGAAGTCCGCGGCAAAGGTCGCCATGTTGCTGGAGTCGCGGATCAGCGCCAGCGGATTCATCTCCGCGCCCTGCCAGGACCAGGCCAACACAACGAAGAACAGCCCCCAGCCGATCAGCTGCAGCCAGGAACGCTTGGCGATCAGATCGGGCGTGGGTGCGGTGGTCAAAGTGGTCATAACAACATCTCGAATCAAGCGGCAGAAAGAACCTGCCCGGCAGATGCGCCGGGCAGGGAGCAGCTATTAACCGGCGCTGGCTGGGCTCTGCTTGGCGATTTCAGCCATGCGTTTTTCCAGCTTGGCCAGCTCGGCATCCAGCTCCTTGAGCTGAGCCTGCTTGTCAGCAGCGTTGAGCTTTTCGTTGTTGGCCACTTCGGTGCGCTTCTTGAACAGTTCCAGCTGGCGGATCGGCAGCAGCTGATCGTCATCGGAAGCCTTGAACTTGGCCCACTGCAGACCTGCCAGAACTTTCTGCTCGGCCGGCTTGTCGCCGTAGGTCATAAAGAACTCGCGCAGCTTGTTCTTGGTGGCGTCATCCAGGTTCTTGCGCCATACCATCGGGTCAGACGGGATCAGCGGCGAGGTCCAGATCACTTTCAGCTGGGCGGCCTTGTCCGGCGCAGTCACTTCCAGACGCTCCATGCCTTCGCTGTTGAAGGTGCCGATATCGACCTGCTTGTTGGCTACCGACAGGGCGTTGACTTCATGGCTGCCGTTGAGCGCGCGCTTGAAGATCTTGTTGGCGTCGGCATTGTTCTGCGCAAATACGTAGTAGCCCGGTACCAGATAGCCCGAGGTGGAGTTCGGGTCGCCGTTGGCGAAGGTCAGGGTCTTGGCATTTTTCAGCATGTCTTCGATCGAATTGATCGGGCTGTCCTTGTGCGCCACCATCAGGCTGTAATAGCCCTGAGTGCCGTTGGCGGCGACGGTTTGGGCGAAGATCTGCCCATTGGCACGGTCCACTGCTTCCATCGCGGCCTTGTTGCCGTACCAGGCCATGTCGACCTTGTCGAAACGCATGCCCTGGATGATCCCAGCGTAGTCAGGGGCGAAGAAGGCTTTGATCTTCAGGCCGGTCTGCTCGCTCATGTCCGCCAAGAAGGGGTCCCACATGCTTTTCAGGTTCTGCGAGGACTCGGTGGAGATGATGCCGAAATTGATTTCCTGCTCAGCGGCCTGGGCGGCGCCCAGAACCGAACCGGCCAGCAGCGTGGACGCGGCGAGAACGCGACTGATACGTTTGAACATGCAAAGCACTCCTAGTGCAGATGGACATACAGGGGTTGGCATAACAGGGAAGCGGCTCAGGCTTTGGCCAGAGCCAGCGGGACTTTCGGCGTGCGCGCACGGCGCGGTTTCTCGGCGGTTTGCGGCTCGGCTAGCAGCTCGGCCCCGTAAAGATCGTTAAGGAAGTTGGGATGCAGCTCGGCGGCGGCGCCGTCGTAATGAATACGCCCCGCTTTCAACGCCACGGCGCGCTGGCAATAGCGCATGGCGTAATCGACCTGATGCAGGGTGACCACCACGGTGGTGCCGTCTTCGCGGTTGATGTCGGCAAGAATCTGCATGACCTTGCGTGCTGATTCGGGGTCGAGCGAGGCAATCGGCTCGTCGGCCAGAATCACCTTGGCGCGCTGGCACAGGGCACGGGCAATCGCCACGCGCTGTTGCTGGCCGCCTGACAGAGTCGAGGCGCGCTGCTGCGCCAGATCCGCCAGGCCGACACGGGCCAGCGCCTGCATGGCACGCTGCTTTTCTTCGGCATTGAACAGGCCGAGGGTGCCGCGCCAGCGCGGCATGCGCCCCAAGCAACCAAGCAACACGTTCTGCAGCACGCTAAGGCGGCCGACCAGATTGAACTGCTGGAAGATGTAGCCGATGTCGGCACGCAGACGGCGCACTTCGCCATTCAGCCGGCCTGCGGCCTGCACTTCACGGCCAAGCACTTGAATGCTGCCACCGCCACTGCGATCACAGCAGGCCAGGCCGGCAACATGACGCAGCAAGGTCGACTTGCCGGAACCCGAGGCTCCGATCAGCGCCACCATTTCACCGGGTTCTACGGACAGCGCCAGATCAAACAGCGCCTGCTTGCGGCCGAACGTTTTGTTCAGGCTCTCAACCCGGATCACTGCGCTCATGGAATGCCTCCTTTTTATTAGCGGTTACACCGCGGCGTGAAGCCGCCTTCTGGTGTAGACCAAGGTAGGCAAATCCTGTGTCAGACCGATTAATGGGCCGTGACACTTACGTGACCATTGCTTGAAGTTTTTCCTAC
Source organism: Pseudomonas sp. (assembly GCA_044240245.1). Taxonomy (GTDB): domain Bacteria; phylum Pseudomonadota; class Gammaproteobacteria; order Pseudomonadales; family Pseudomonadaceae; genus Aquipseudomonas. Next base: position 6,304 of record JBIHZW010000103.1, read on the forward strand.
GCGCAGCCGGTTTCCCTTGCTTTTTGCACAGTACGGCGCATTTCTGATGACTGGTGCTGGCATAACGCCTTTACCCATCGCAAAATGCGACACGCGATTGGCGTCAATTTATCGACCTCGCGACTGCAGAGTCATACTTGATCTAAGCGGCTTTCTGGCTGAACGGTTAGTGCTATAGGTGGTCAAACCGGTGACAATCCTATAGCCCATTGCCAGTATCGCTTTCCTAAACTAACCGGTTTAATGTACGCGCCCTATGAAACCAGCACTCTATTCCAGCCGCACCGCTGACAAATTCGTAGTTCGTCTGCCCGATGGCATGCGCGAACGTATTGCGGATGTCGCACGCAACCATCACCGCAGCATGAACTCGGAGATCATTGCTCGCCTTGAGCAAAGCATGCTCCAGGAAAGCTCTCTGGGTGATGACCTCAACATGCGCTTGGACAGCCCAGATCTGTCCTTGCACGAGCGTGAGCTGCTGCAACGCTTCCGCCAGCTGTCACGCCGTCAGCAAAACGCCCTGGTGGCATTGATTGCTCACGACGCCGAGATGGCTGCCGAAGAAGCCTGACTGCGCTGCACAACGAAGAAACCGGCCTAGGCCGGTTTTTTTGCTGCCAATAAAAAATGGTCTGAAGCCCTTTTGAGCCTTGCACCGCAACGGCCTGCAAGGTGGCAGCCAGGGATGCCAGGCAATAAAAAACCGCCCTTAGGCGGTTTTTTATTGGCCGTGTTAATCAGCCGACAAAGCTGAGCAGCACACCCGCCGCCACTGCCGAGCCGATCACCCCGGCCACGTTCGGGCCCATGGCGTGCATCAGCAGGAAGTTCTGCGGGTTGGCTTCCAGCCCAACCTTGTTCGATACCCGCGCTGCCATCGGCACCGCAGAGACGCCGGCCGAGCCAATCAGCGGGTTGATCTTGTTGCTGCTGAACATATTCATCAGCTTGGCCATCAACACCCCCGCCGCAGTACCGGCGCAGAACGCCAGCATGCCCAGGCTGAGGATGCCCAGGGTTTTCAGCTGCAGGAAGGAATCCGCCGACAACTTCGAACCCACGGTCAGGCCGAGGAAGATGGTGACGATATTGATCAGCGCGTTGCGCGAGGTATCGGCCAGACGCTCGACCACACCGGCCTCACGCAGCAGGTTACCCAGGGCGAACATGCCGATCAGCGGCGCAGCATCCGGCAGCAACATGCCGATCAGCAGGCACAGCACGATCGGGAAGATGATCTTCTCGGCCTGGCCCACAGGGCGCAGCTGCTGCATAACGATGGCGCGCTCTTCCTTGGTGGTCAGCGCGCGCATGATCGGCGGCTGAATCAACGGCACCAACGCCATATAGGCATAGGCCGCCACTGCAATCGGACCGAGCAGATGCGGGGCCAGCTTGGAGGTCACGAAAATAGAGGTCGGGCCGTCGGCACCGCCGATGATGGCGATGGAAGCAGCCTCCTTGAGGGTGAACTCAAGTCCCGGAATACCCAATGCTGTCAGTGCCAGCGCACCCATCAGAGTGCCGAAGATGCCAAACTGCGCCGCGGCCCCGAGCAGCAGTGTCTTGGGGTTGGCCAGCATCGGCCCGAAGTCGGTCATGGCGCCGACGCCGAGGAAGATCAGCAGTGGGAAGATACTGGTGGGCAGGCCCACCTCGTAGATCATGTGCAGGAAGCCCGCACCCTCGGCCATATTGGCCACCGGAATGTTGGCCAGCAGACCGCCAAAACCAATCGGCAACAGCAGCAGCGGCTCGAAGCCCTTCTTGATCGCCAGATAGATCAGCAGGATGCACACCGCCATCATAAACAGCTGACCCGGCTCGACGTGGTACAGGCCGGTGCTCTGCCAAAGCTTGAGGAGCTTATCCATTACCGCGCCCCCTTAACCGATGGTCAGCAGGCTGTCGCCCACCGCCACCGCATCACCCACCTTGACGTTGACCGCACCAATGGTGCCGGCCTTGAACGCACGGATCTCGGTTTCCATTTTCATGGCTTCGAGGATGATCACCAGCTGCCCTTCTTCCACGGCATGACCCGGCTGCACCAGTACCTTGAAGATGTTGCCGGCCAGCGGGGCATTCTGCGGTTCGCCGGCACCCACTGGCGCAGCTACTGCTGCCGAGGAATTAGCACCACCGACAGCCTTGAGCCCTTCGATATCGCCGCCTTCGTTGACTTGCACCACATAGGACTTGCCGCCCACTTCAACGGTGTAGACCTCAGGTTTGCCGGCTTCACGAGCAGGTGCTTCTTTGCCGGTCGGCGCCGGCTCGAAGGCCGCCGGGTTGCCGCGGTTTTCCAGAAACTTCAGGCCGATCTGCGGGAACAGGGCGTAGGTCAGCACGTCGTCGATTTCATCAGCGGCCAGCTTGATGCCTTTCTCTTTGGCAATGCCCTTGAGTTCGGCAGTCAGTTTGTCCATTTCGGCTTCGAGCAGATCGGCCGGACGGCAGGTGACGGCTTCAGCGCCATCCAGCACCCGCGCCTGCAACTCTTTATTGAAAGGCGCCGGTGCTGCGCCGTACTCACCCTTCAAGATGCCGGCGGTTTCCTTGGTGATCGACTTGTAACGCTCACCGGTCAGCACGTTGATCACCGCCTGGGTGCCAACGATCTGCGAGGTCGGGGTTACCAGTGGGATAAAGCCGAGGTCTTCGCGCACGCGCGGAATCTCGGCCAGCACTTCGTCAAATTTGTCCTGGGCGCCCTGCTCTTTCAGCTGGCCTTCCATATTGGTCAACATGCCGCCGGGCACCTGGGCAACCAGAATCCGCGAGTCGACACCCTTGAGGTTGCCCTCGAACTTGGCGTACTTCTTCCGCACTTCACGGAAGTAAGCGGCAATTTCTTCGAGCAGCTCCAGATTCAGGCCGGTATCGCGCTCAGTACCCTGGAACATCGCTACCACAGACTCAGTCGGCGAATGGCCATAGGTCATCGACAACGAGGAAATAGCGGTGTCGACATTATCGATGCCTGCTTCCACGGCCTTGAGAATGGCCACAGATGACAGCCCTGCCGTGGCATGGCATTGCATATGAACGGGGATAGACAGGGTCGCCTTAAGACGCGTCACCAGCTCAAATGCGGTATAGGGCGTCAGAATGCCGGCCATGTCCTTGATGGCCACCGAATCGGCGCCCATGTCTTCGATCTGCTTGGCCAGATCGACCCACATTTCCAGGGTATGCACCGGGCTGGTGGTGTAGGAGATGGTGCCCTGCGCATGCTTGCCCAGCTGCTTTACGGCCTTGAGCGCGGTCTGCAGGTTGCGCGGATCATTCATCGCGTCGAATACGCGGAACACATCAACGCCATTGAAGGCGGCGCGCTCGACGAATTTTTCCACCACGTCATCGGCGTAATGGCGGTAGCCCAGCAGGTTCTGCCCACGCAGCAGCATCTGCTGACGGGTGTTGGGCATGGCCTTTTTCAGCTCGCGGATGCGGTGCCATGGATCTTCACCCAGGTAACGGATGCACGCATCGAAGGTCGCGCCCCCCCAGGACTCGACGGACCAGAAGCCGACCTGATCAAGCTTTGGTGCGATCGGCAGCATGTCTTCCAGGCGCACGCGGGTGGCCAGGATCGACTGGTGGGCGTCACGCAGCACCACATCAGTAATTCCGAGTGCTTTCTTTACGGCAGTCATACAGATGCTCCCTGTCGAACCTGGCTCACCCGCGGCGGGCGCGGTGCTGGTGAATAGCGGATTGGATGGCGGCTAGCACATCAGCGCTCGGCTCGTCGGAGACCGGCTTGACTGCCGATGGCACAGATACGGGAATTGGTGCTTTGACGGTAAAACGCTCGATAACCCACGACATCACGCGGATCATCAGCACCAATAGCATCAGAAAGAGAAATACGGTGCCCAGGCCGAACAGCATGAGCTCGACACCCTCGAGGAGGAGTTCACTAGGGGTCATCTTGGCTCCATTACCAGCTACGTGCGAGCTGTGTTAATTATTAGATAGGAGCGCCCGGGAGTTGATCCCGGGCAAAGCTGGCGAACCTTAGCGTGAAACGAGCGTTTGAAGCAAACCCAACCCTAGCCGATGAGACATTTCCTGTAGAGAAAGCGTCATCAACCTAGAGCAGGAACAGACTAGCCAAGCCCAGGAAGATAAAGAAACCACCGCTATCGGTTACCGCAGTGATCATCACGCTGGCGCCCAAGGCCGGATCACGCCCCATACGCACCAGCGTCATAGGGATCAACACCCCCATCAGCGCGGCCAGCAGCAGGTTCAGCACCATCGCGGCAGTCATCACCACTCCCAGTGACCAGCTGTCGTATAGCAGGTAGGCAACCACGCCAATCACCCCACCCCAGAGGATACCGTTGACCAGGCCCACACCCAGTTCCTTGCGAATCAGGCGCGAGGTATTACCGGTACTGACCTGATCCAGCGCCATGGCGCGCACGATCATGGTGATGGTCTGGTTACCCGAGTTGCCACCGATGCCCGCAACAATCGGCATCAGCGCCGCCAGGGCCACCAGCTTCTCGATGGAATCTTCGAACAGGCCGATCACCCGTGACGCCATAAAGGCCGTTACCAGGTTGATCGCCAGCCAGGCCCAACGGTTACGCAGGGATTTCCACACCGAGGCGAAGATGTCTTCTTCCTCGCGCAGACCGGCCATATTGAGGACTTCGCTTTCGCTCTCCTCGCGAATCAGGTCGACCATCTCATCGATGGTCAAACGACCGATCAGCTTGCCGTTCTTGTCCACCACCGGTGTAGAAATCAGGTCGTAGCGCTCGAACGCCTGCGCGGCGTCGTAACCATCCTCATCGGGGTGAAAGCTCACAGGGTCGGTGGCCATAACTTCGCTGACCAGCTTCTCCGGGTCATTGACCAGCAGACGCTTGACCGGCAGCACGCCCT
>JBIHZW010000370.1:0-3188 GCA_044240245.1 Pseudomonas sp.
CAGCGCAAGCTGTTCTTCAACCTGCGCAGCCAGAAGAAGCGTCTGGCCTGGCTGAACAACGACGAAGTGCATGCCGTGGCCGCAAGCCTGGGCGTTGAGCCGCGTGAAGTGCGTGAGATGGAAAGCCGCCTGACCGGCCATGACATGGCCTTCGATCCCGCTGCCGAAGCGGACGACGAAAGCGCCTTCCAGTCGCCGGCGCATTATCTGGAAGACCACCGTTACGACCCGGCGCGTCAGCTGGAAGATTCGGACTGGAGCGACAGCTCCAACGCCAATCTGCATGAAGCGCTGGAAGGTCTGGATGAGCGCAGCCGTGACATCCTCTACCAGCGCTGGCTGGCCGAAGAAAAAGCCACGCTGCATGACTTGGCCGCCAAGTACAACGTGTCGGCCGAGCGCATCCGTCAGCTGGAAAAGAATGCGATGAACAAGCTCAAAGGCTCAATCGCCGCGTAAATCTCGCTACTGTCAGAAGCCGCACCCAGGTGCGGCTTTTTTATGGTCTGCCATCCCTGGCGGCCACCCTTCGGGCCGTCGCTGCGCGACGTTAAAAATCGCCCCGGCGATTTTTTATGGTCAAGGAAAACCTCGATGAAATTACCGCCCATACGCCCGCAGCACTGGCTGATCTTTGCCGTGGTCGCCGCCTTGTTCTTTGCCTGGGGCGCGTGGCTGATGCGCCCGCAGCCGGCCGCGCAGCCCTTGCCCTGGCTGGCAGAATGGCAAGCCAAGGTGCTTACGCCGCTGGCTGATGATCGCCTGAGTCTGGTGCACCTGCATGATGCTCTGGATGGCGAGCTATGGCTGCAGCCCAATCTGGAAGGCGCACGCCTGCTGTATCGCGGCGAGCTGCAGGATGCAGAGGGTAATTGGTCGCTGGAGGCGGAAGTCGGCCTGGACAAAGCCGAGCGCGAAAGCCTGCTGGCCGCTGCTGGGCTAAAGCCGACGGATAAGGAGCAGCCGCTGGGCAGCCAGTTGCTGGTGCCATTGGCCAATCGCCCGATTATTGCGCTGACCCTGTTACCGCCTGCGCCGCTGGATGTTGCGCGACTGGCCGCGAGTATCGGTCAACCGCGTCTGACCCTGGAGCTGGCCGAGGGGCAGGCCTGGGTCTATCCCGAGCTGGGCATGACCGCGCACCTGCAAGATGAAGAGTTGTACTTTCTCTATGCCGTGCCGCGGCATCTGCTTAAACAGCGCTGAGCTAAACGCCCTTTAACCAGCGTGGCCACCATTCGGGGCGGTTGGGTTGCAGGCGGTTGAGGTAATGACTGCCGCCCAGTTGCCACATTTGCTGGCGGATCCAGTTAGCGCGGCGGCTGATACGCGCGCTCGGACGGCTGGCGCTCCACTCGCGCGGGTTGGGCAGCACGGCGGCCAGCAGGCTGCTCTGCTGGCGTGACAGGTAGGGCGCGCCGACCTTGAAGTGGTGCCGCGCCGCCGCTTCGGCGCCGAACACGCCATCGCCCCATTCGACGCTGTTGAGGTACACCTCAAGAATCCGCTGCTTGGGCCAGAGCAGTTCGATCAGGCCGGTAAACCACACTTCCATGCCTTTGCGCAGCCAGCTGCGCCCAGACCAGAGAAACAGATTCTTCGCCACCTGCTGGCTGAGGGTGCTGGCGCCGCGTAGGGAACCGCCTTGCTGGTTGTGCTCCAGGGCTGCCTGGATGGCCGCGACATCAAAGCCCCAGTGTTCGGCGAACTTCTGATCTTCCGCGGCGATTACCGCCATCTTCAGATCGTCGGGTAGTTCACTCCAGGGCCGCCAGCTGCGCTGCAGGTCGATGGGCTGATCGTCGAGCCAGGATTCGACCTTGCGCTCGACCATCAGCGCCGTGCCGGGTGGCGGCGCCCAGCGGAATAACAACACCAGCAGTACCGAGCCGAGGATCAGCCAGAGCAGGAGTTTGAGCAGGCGACGGGCGATGGATCGAAACATGCGTGCTTGGCCGGGATGATTTTGCCGGCCATTATAGCCAGCCCTGTCTTTATAGCTGGAGTGATGCATGGCTCGTCTGTGGTTATTGCTGTCCGCCTGCGCCGGTTTTACCGGTGTCGCCCTGGGTGCCTTTGCCGCGCATGGCCTGAAGAGTCAGCTGACATCGGCTTATCTCGCGGTATTCCAGACCGGCACCCACTACCAGCTGATTCACGCGCTGGCGCTGTTCGGCGTTGGCCTGCTAGCCATCCTGCGGCCGGCGCCGCTGGTCAATTGCGCTGGTGCGCTGTTTGCCCTGGGTATCGTGCTGTTCTCCGGTAGTTTGTATGCGCTGACCTTGAGCGGTATTAGTGCGTTGGGCATGGTCACTCCCTTCGGTGGTCTGGCGTTTCTCGCGGGCTGGTTGTGCCTGGGCATGGCGGCCTGGAAGCTGGGCGGTCGTGGTGTAGCCTGACCCGTAAGTCAGAAAGCAGGACGAGCGGCAGCCTTCAGCCTTGGTCAACGCCCATGATCAGGCTAGAATGCCGGCCCTTTTCCCAGTTGTGACCGACCCGTCATGCATATTCAGTTAAACGGTGAAGCATTCGAATTGCCCGACGGCGCCACCGTCGCCGGGTTGATCGACCGTCTGGATCTGGCCGGACGCCGCGTGGCGGTTGAGCTCAATCTGGATATCGTGCCGCGCAGCCAGCACGCCACCACCGCCTTGCGCGAGGGTGACCAGGTGGAAGTGGTACATGCCATTGGTGGCGGTTGAGAAACTACCTACGTTGCCGATACTGCGTTAAAAACAGGCTAAAAATGCTCATTTACACCAGTAAACTCCGCTTTTTCGCCTTTTTTTGCCTTGTCTCGGCTGCCTCGGCTACGTTTCTCCGCTACTGACCGCTTGCCTGATTGTCCGTCCACTTTACGAGGATTACCCATGAGCCACGTTCCCAGCGACAAGCCTTTTACCCTGGCCGGCCGTACCTACCAGTCGCGTCTGCTGGTCGGTACCGGCAAGTACAAGGATCTTGAGGAAACCCGCCTGGCCATCGAGGCTTCGGGTGCCGAGATCGTTACCGTGGCGGTGCGCCGGACCAATATCGGGCAGAACCCGGGCGAGCCGAACCTGCTGGATGTGATCTCGCCAGACAAGTACACCATCCTGCCGAATACCGCCGGCTGCTATGACGCCGTTGAGGCGGTGCGTACCTGCCGCCTGGCCCGCGAGCTGCTCGACGGTCACAAGCTGGTCAAG
>JBIHZW010000104.1:0-11173 GCA_044240245.1 Pseudomonas sp.
AACCGAAGGAGGTGGTGAAGATCAGGTCATAGCCACCCTTGGCCATGTTGCGGATTACCCGCTCGGCATCCGCGCCTTCCGGCACGTTTTCCACGTAGCTGGTCTCAACCTTGTCGCCGAGTTGCTTGATCACCGCCTGACGGCCCTGCTCATGCTGGTAGGTCCAGCCGTGGTCGCCAATCGGACCAATGTAGACAAAGCCGACCTTCAACGGATCGGCGGCGGAAGCGCCCAATGTGGCGCTAAAGCCAAGGGCGGCAACGAGGGTGCGCAGCAGAGGTTTTTTGCTCTTCTCGAACATGGTCGGTGGAACTCCGATGTGTGTGGGTACGTTGTTGTTAAACAGCTGCCGGTTGAATTGCAAAAAGCTGACCAACTGGACAATTAGCGCTGCGCGCCGCGCTAAAACGCAGAACCCCGCCGGAGCGGGGTTCTGTGTTGGTGCTGTGCTGGTGCGTAAGAGGCCGAGAGTGCTGCGTGCTGGTGCGTGGAAGAGGCTTAGTGCCCCGGCTGCCAGGGCTTGCCCAGCGATACCGGGGCGAACAGGCGGGTTTTTATCGCGTCGCGCGACAGTAGTACCAGCACCAGAATGGTCGCCACATAGGGCAGCATCGCCAGCAGGTTGGAGGGGATCGACAGGCCGATGCCCTGGGCCACCAGGTGGATGATGCTGGCCAGGCCAAACAGGTAGGCGCCGAGTAACACGCGCAGCACTCGCCAGCTGGCAAACACCACCAGCGCCAGGGCGATCCAGCCGCGGCCGGCGGTCATGTTTTCGGCCCACATCGGCGTATAGGCCAGCGACAGATAGCCGCCTGCCAACCCGGCCATGGCGCCGCCGAACAACACCGCCAATGTGCGTACGCGCAGCACCGGCAGGCCCATGGCGCTGGCCGCGTCGGGGTTTTCGCCGACCGCCTGGATGATCAGGCCGATGCGGCTTTTCAGCAGCACCCAGGTCACCAGGGCGAACAGGGCGAAGGACAGGTAAACCAGAATGTCTTGGGCAAACAGCATGCGCCCGATCAGTGGAATCTCGCTGAGCAGCGGAATGGCGATGGGCTCGAAACCGGCCAGCGGCTTGCCAACCCAGGCCGCACCGACAAAGGTGGAGAGGCCGACGCCGAAGATGGTCAGCGCCAATCCGGTGGCCACCTGGTTGGCGTTAAAACCCAGGGCCACGGCGGCGAACAGCATTGACAGCAGCATGCCAGCGGCCATCGCCAGCAGCACGCCAAGCCACAGGTTGCCGGTACTCAGGGCGACGATAAAACCGATCACCGCGCCGAACAGCATCATGCCTTCCTGGCCGAGGTTGAGTACGCCGCTCTTCTCGCAGATCAGTTCACCTAAGGCCACCAGCAGCAGCGGCGTGCCGGTGCGCACCATGGCGTAGAAGATATTGCTTAACAGGTCGAGATCCATCGGGAGTTCCTACAGATACGTTGTCAGGCCATTGCTTCGGCGTTGGTTGTGCGCTGCGCCCATTTCCACTTCAGCCGTAGCCGATAGAGGATCAGCACGTCGCAGGCGAGCAGGAAGAACAGCATCATTCCTTGGAACAGTTGGGTGATCGCCTGGGGCAGGTTCATGGTCATCTGCGCGTTCTCACCGCCCAGGTACAACAGGGCCATCAGCAGGCTGGCGAACAGAATGCCGAGCGGGTTCAGGCGTCCGAGAAAGGCCACGGTGATCGCCGCGTAGCCGTAGCCGGGCGATACCTGCGGCACCAGTTGGCCGATGGGGCCGGCCACTTCACCGACACCCGCCAGCCCGGCCAGGCCGCCGCTGACCAGCAGGGCAAACCACACCAGGCGCTTTTCGCGAAAGCCGACAAAGCCTGCGGCGCGGCGATCGAGGCCGAGCACCTTGATCTGAAAACCGAGAAAGCTCTTGTGCAGCAACACCCACACCGCTACCAGAGCCAGCAGGGCGAAGTACAGGCCGCCGTGTAGACGGCCATCCTCGCTGACCAGCGGCAGGCGGCTGGCGTCGCCGAACATCGCCGACTCGGGGAAGTTAAAGCCAGCCGGGTCTTTCAACGGGCCGTGCACAAAGAACAGCAGCAGGTTCAGCGCGATGTAGTTGAGCATGATGCTGGTGAGGATTTCGTTGGCATTGAACTGCGTGCGCAGCCAGGCGGTTAGGCCGCTCCAGGCCGCGCCCGCAGCCACGCCGGCGAGCACCACCCAGACCAGCGCCCAGCGGCTGTCCCAGTCGATGATCTGGATCGCCATGGCGCTGCCGGCCAGCGCGCCGAGTAGCAGCTGACCTTCGGCACCGATATTCCAGATGCGCGCCTGGTAGGCCACCGCCAGGCCAAGGGCGCAGAGCAGAATCGGCAGCGCCTTGACCAGCAGTTCGGAGACGCCATACCAGTCGGCCAGCGGCGCGATCAGCAGGGTGTGCAGGGTTTGCAGCGGGTCATGACCGAGCAGGGCGAACAGCAGCGCGCCGCTGCAAAGGGTCAGTACAGCGGCGAGCAGTGGCGACAACCAGAGCATGGCGCGCGATTGCTGGCCGCGGGGTTCGAGGGATAACAGCATGTGAAACTCCGTCAGCTCAGGCGGGCAGCAGTGGCTGCCAGCGTGCTCGTGGTAGGGGGAAGCGCGGCGAACTCGCCGGCCATCCAGCGGCCGACATCAACGGCTTCGGTTTCTGCCGTGGCGGCCAGGGGCGAGAGCTTGCCGCTGCACAGCGCGCCGATGCGGTCGCTGATCTGGAACAGTTCGTCGAGGTCTTCGGAAATCACCAGGATCGCCGCGCCGGCATCGCGCAGGGCAATCAGCGCGCGGTGAATCGCCGCCGCCGCGCCCACGTCCACGCCCCAGGTCGGATGCGCGGCAACCAGTAATTTTGGGTTCTGCAGGATTTCGCGGCCGAGGATAAATTTCTGCAGATTGCCGCCGGACAGGCTGCGTGCGGGCGCATCGGCGTCCGGTGTTTTCACCGCAAAGCGCTTGATGATTTCGTCGGCCAGGGCGCGCACCTTGCCGCGCTGAATCAGGCCCTTGCTCAGCAAACCCTGCTGGAAGGCGGTGAGCAGCGCGTTATCACTCAGGCTCATGTCCGGCACCGCGCCGTGACCCAGGCGCTCGGCCGGGACAAAGGCCAGGCCCAGCTTGCGCCGCGCATCCGGGTACAGGTCGGCAATCGGTTGGCTATCCAGGCTGATGCGTTCGCGCTCGCTGCGCGGCAGGCGGGTTTCGCCGCTAAGCAGGGCCAACAATTCGTCCTGACCATTGCCGGCGACCCCGGCGATGCCGACGATTTCACCGCTGCGCACCTCCAGGCGCAGGTTGCTCAGGGAGCTGCCGAACGGGTCGGCGTTGTGCCAGCTGAGGTCATCCACACGCAGGCGCGGCAGGCCGCCGCTGGCTTTCGGGTAGCTGCTTTCCAGGCCTTCGGCATCACCCACCATTAGCCGCGCCAGCTGCAGATCGCTGCATTCGGCCGGCACGCAATGCCCCGACACCCGTCCGCCGCGCAGCACCGTGGCGCTCTGGCACAAAGCGCGCACCTCACCGAGTTTGTGGCTGATAAACAGAATGCTGCAGCCCTCGGCGGCCAGGCGGCGCAGGGTGACAAACAGCTCGTCGGCCTCCTGCGGGGTGAGCACCGAGGTCGGCTCATCAAGGATCAAGAGTTTGATTTCTTGCATCAGGCAGCGAACGATCTCCACCCGCTGCCGCTCGCCGATGGACAGGCTGTGTACCAGCCGGCCCGGTTCCAGGGCCATGCCATAACGCTGCGAGACTTCGCGGATCTTCGGCTCCAGCTGTTTCGGTGTGCCGGCCGCTGCGCCCATGGCCAGGGCGATGTTCTCCGCCACCGTCAGGGTTTCGAACAGCGAGAAGTGCTGAAACACCATGCCTACGCCGAGGCTGCGCGCCATGGCCGGGTCACGCATCTTCAGGGCCTCACCCTGCCAACGAATTTCGCCGCTGTCGGGCTGGGTAACGCCGTAGATGATCTTCATCAGGGTGCTCTTGCCGGCACCGTTCTCACCCAGCAGCGCATGGATTTCCCCAGGGGCGATGCTCAGGTCGATACGGTCGTTGGCCAGGCAGCCGGGGTAGCGCTTGCTGATACCGCTCAGCTGCAAGCGTGGAACAGAGGGGGAACTGGACATGGGCAGTGGCTCAGGAATGACAACTGGCCTGGCTAAAGCAAAAAGCTGGCCAGTGAGTCAGAAAAGCCTGCTGGCGGCGTCGACGCAAACCCTGCCGTAATATCACGCCTCTAAGTGGCCCTAGCTTGGTGCGAGGCGGCAAGATGCTGGTGCGTTTTTGGCGCAGTGCTGATGGTTGCGACATGATCTAGAGCGGCCGCAACTCACTCCGCCCACGGCTGATATCCGCCAGCAGCCGCTGCAGCTCGGCGACCCGTGGCGCGGGGATGGCCAGGTGCAACTCAGCACCTGTGGCGTCGTAGGTTTCGCTTTCTAGCAGGCAGTCGAGTTCCGCCAGGCGTGCCTTGAGCAGCGGCAGTTCGGCGAACAGGCAATGGCAGCGGTACTGCTCACGGGCCACCAACGCGATGCGCGGGGCGCTTTGCAGGCATTTGTTGGCGCTGCCACCGTAGGCGCGGGCCAGGCCGCCGGTGCCGAGCTGGATGCCGCCGTAGAAGCGGATCACCAGTACCGCTACCTCATCCATCTCCTGGCTCTCGATGGCTGCAAGGATCGGCCGACCCGCCGTGCCACCGGGTTCGCCGTCATCACTGAAGCGGTACTGCTGGCCCACCTTCCAGGCCCAGCAGTTATGGCTGGCGCTGGCATCGCTGTGCGCCGCGATAAACGCCTGCGCCTCAGCCGCGCTGGTAACTGGCGCGGCGAGGGCGATAAAGCGGCTTTTGCGAATCTCCTCGCGGTACTCGCAAGGGCGGAGCAGGGTGAAGGGCATCAGACGTCTTTGACGGGAGGCGTCAGGCCGCAGCCCTTGAGGATGATGCGGATCAGGTTGTCGCCGGCCACTTCATAGTCCTGCTTGGTCAGGCGCGAGGTGCCGGTGACGCGGCAGATCTGCGAGGAAAAATCGGCGTAGTGCTGGGTGCTTCCCCACAGCAGGAAGATCAGGTGCACCGGGTCCACCGGGTCCATCTTGCCGGCGTCGCTCCAGGCGGCGAACACCGCGGCGCGGCCGCGGAACCAGGCCTGGTAATCCTGATTGAGCATCTGCGACAGGGTTTCGCCGCCGCTAATCACTTCCATCGCATAGATGCGCGAAGCCTTCGGATGGCGCCGGGAGAACTCCATCTTGGCGCGGATATAACCGGCCAGCGCTGTGGCCGGGTCGTCGTCCACGGTCAGGTTGTTGAAGGTGCTGTCCCACAGTTCGAGGATGTTCACCAGCACCGCCTGATACAGCCCCAGCTTGTTGCTGAAGTAGTAATGCAAGTTGGCTTTCGGCAGCCCGACGTTCTGCGCGATGGTGTTCATGCTGGTGCCTTTGAAGCCGTGGCGGGCGAACTCTTCCTCGGCGGCCTTGATGATCGCCTCTTCGTTCTTCTGCCGAATCCGGCCGGCAGGTTTGTTGTTCGGATCGGCTCGGTGCGCAAGTACTTCAACAGTCATGGGCGGTTCCGCAGTGGTCAGGTTTTCGGACGAATGCACTGATAACCCAGCGCCGCTTAGGTGACAAGCGCAAGGGGCAGAAAAACCGACGTAGATACGCTGCAACCCTGCTTTTGCACCAGGGTTGTGCATGTAAGTGGCGTGCTGCGGCGGTTTTGGGGCTGGCGGTTACGGCTCGATGCGCTCGCCACCGGGCCGGCCGCTCTGCTCCCTGCGCCCACCCAGATACCAGCCCAGCGCGCCCCAGGCGGCTGCGCAGAGGGCGCCTGCTATGGCAGCGATCAATACGCCGTTGGCGAGCATGTCGAGCAGGGCCTTGGCCCAGGCGCTGACGGCGTCGCCGGCGCGGTAGACCACAGTGTCGATAAAGTTCTTGGCCTTGTATTTACTCTCGGCGTCCAGCGGGGCGAAGAGCATTTCCCGACCTGGGCGCACGAAGGCGTATTCACCGACCCGGCGCACAATCATCAAGGCCGCGAGCATGGCGAAGGTCGGTGCCAGGGCCAGGCCGATAAAGCCCAGGCAGACCAGCAGCGGCACCCCGGCGAGCAGCGCGCGGATGCCGAAGCGCTGGGCGATGCGCCCGGTGATAAACAGCTGCGCGAGCAGAGAGAGCGCCTGCACGCTGAAGTCGATCAGGCCGAATACGCGAATCTGTTCGTTGCGCTCGGTGAAGGTCTCCGCCACCAGGCGCGCCTGCTCGAAGTAGAGAAAGGTGCTGGCGGTGGCCAGCAGGATCACGAAGGCGCTGATGCCTAACAGATAGGGCGAGGCGAGCACGCGCGTCAGGCCGCTGAACGGGTTACCCAGCACCGGCTGACGCGGGTTTTCGCTGGCCGGTGCGCCCGGCCGACCGGCACCGCCAATCGCGCGCCAGGCCATCAGCTGCTGCTTGGCCAGAATCGCCATGCCCAGCAGCGCTGCCGCCAGCAGGATCAGCCCGCTCTGCCCGAGGCGCTCAATCAGCAGCGCGCCGAGCGCCGGCCCGGCCAAGCCGCCGCAGCTGGCACCGGCGGCGATAAAGGCGAACAGACGCTTGGCCTGGGCGCTGTCGAACACATCGGCCATCAGGCTCCAGGCCACCGAGACGACGAACAGGTTGTAGACCGAGATCCACACGTAAAACACCCGCGCCACCCAGATGTCATCGCCGCTGCGCTGAAACAGCGCGGCGAAGGCCAGCAGATTGAGGATAAAAAAGCCGTACACCCAATCGATATAGCGCGCCCGCGCCACCGTCGAGTTAAGCCAGGCAAACAGCGGCACGGCGGCGAGCATGGCCAGAAAGGTCGCGGTAAACAGCCATTGCAGATTTTCCACGCCGCCGCGAATACCCATGGCCTCGCGAATCGGCCGCAGCATGAAATAACCACTGAACAGGCAGAAGAACAGGCCAAACCCGCACAGCACTGCCAACAGCTCGGCCGGCCGCGCGTTGATCGCCTGGGCCAGGCGTTGCGCGGGGCTCATCGTTTGGCCTCTAGCAGGACGTTGAAAAACGTAGGCGAGGCAGGCAGCGCAAGGCGCAACGTTAGTAACAGCCTCCGGCTGGTTAAAACGGCGAAAAAGCGGAGTTTACGAGTTGTAAATGAGCATTTTGAGCCTGTTTTTAACGCCGCGATGACAACGCAGGTAGTTTTTAAACAGCCTGCTAGCCCGGGCATATCAGCTAAACGCCTGGATTATCTTCTCGCGCAGCGCCGCATCCGGCAGGCGACCGATGCCGGCCTTGAGGTTGTCGGCCATATACCGCGGGTTGGAGGTGGCTGGGATCACCACCGTGACCGCCGGGTTGGCGAGGATAAATTTGAGCAACAGCTGCGCCCAGGAGGTGGCGTCGGTTTCCATCGCCCAGCTGGGCAGTGACTTGCCCTTGACCCGGCTCAGCAGCTGCGCGCGCTGGAACGGCCGGTTGATCAGGGTGGCGATGCCATGGTCGGCGCAGTAGGGCAGCAGGCGTTTCTCGGCATTGCGCTCGCCCACTGAGTAGTTGAGCTGGACGAAGTCCACTGACTCGTTTTCCAGCACCTCCAGCAGGTCGTCATGCGCCGACTCGATGTAATGGGTGATGCCGATATAGCGCACCTTGCCCTCGGCTTTCAGTTCGCGCAGCAAGGCCAGCTGGGTGCGGGTGTCCTGCAGGTTATGCACCTGCACCAGGTCGAGCGTGGCGGTTTGCAGCGCCTGCAGGCTGGCCTCGATCTGCGCCATGCCGCGCTCGCGGCCGGTGGCGGAAATCTTGGTGGCGAGGAAGGCCTTGCCCTGGGTTTTGGTGCGTTTCAGCAGCTCTCCCGTCACCGCTTCAGAGGCGCCATAACTGGGCGCGGTGTCGATCAGCCTAGCGCCGCCGTTGATAAAGGTGCGCATCACTGAATCCAACGGTTTCAGGCTGTCATGGGTGAGGCTGACATCGAAGGTGCGCGAGGTGCCCAGGCCGATCACCGGCAGCATCTCGCCGCTGCTCGGGATGGCGCGTTTCAGCAGTTGGCTGGGGTCGGCGTAAGCCAGGGAAGGTAGCCACGGCGTGGCGGCGAGAGCGAGCAGGCTGGCGCTGCCCTGGATGAAGTGACGACGGCTAGGCATAAGCTCCTCCGTGGTAACACTGCATAGGTAAAGGGATCTAAGCCGCGCCAGGCGTGGCTTTGACCGAGCATAGACCTGTGAGTCCGATCCTCGCCGCGTGGTGCCTGAGCAGTTGTTACCTGGTGTGTCGCTATGCCTCGGCCAGCGCTTCGAGAAAGCTCTCCAGCACCAGATGCGGACGACGGCCTTTGCGGGTGACCGAGGCCAGGCTGATGTCGTAGAAACGGCTGGCCGGCTTGAGCACGCGCAGGCGGCCCTGTTGCACCCAGGCCTGGGCGTAGTGGTCGGGCAGGTAGCCGATATAGCGCCCGGTGAGGATGAGAAAGGCCATGCCTTCGCGGTCCGAGGCGCTGGCGGTGCAGTTGAGCGCCTGGTAGTGGCTCTGTACTTCGGGCGGCAGGCGAAAGGTTGGCGCGATGGCTTCCTGTGCGTTCAGCCGCTCATCCTCCAACTGTTGATCATCGACATAGAACAGCGGGTGGCCGACCGCGCAGTAGAGCAGCGAGCGCTCGTCGTACAGCGCCTGGTATTCCAGCCCGGACAGCGCGCTGGCCTGCGGCACCACGCCGATGTGCAGGCGACCGTCGAGCACGCCTTGCTCGACTTCACTCGGCGGCGTCATGCGGATATGGATATGCACGTCCGGGCCGCGTTCTTTCAGGCGCGCCAGGGCGTTGGTGATGCGCATATGCGGCACCGTCACCAGGTTGTCGGTCAGGCCGATATTCAGCTCGCCGCGCAGGTGCTGGTGCAGGCCGTTGACCTCGGTGCGAAAACTCTCCAGCGCCGCCAACAACTGCTGGGTGCTCTGGAACACCTCGCGGCCTTCTTCGGTCAGGGCAAAGCCTGCACGGCCGCGTTGGCACAGACGCAAACCGAGGCGCTGTTCCAGATCGCTCATCTGCTGGCTAATCGCCGAGCGGCCGATGCCTAGGGCGCTTTCCGCAGCGGAAAAACCGCCGCATTCCACCACGCTGCGAAACAGCTTGAGCAGGCGAATATCAAAATCACTGACCTGGGCCAGCGGATCGGGGCGGCGGGTACTCATTGCGGGTTGCTCATTGGTTATTGCGGTTTGTTTAGTGGAGGCTTAACTAAAGATAAGAAGAGTCTGGTTTTCCTGACTCTAAGCCCGTGGCACCTTTACTGGCAACTGCTTCTCCACATAAGAACACCGCCCTTCCTTGCGAGGCCGCACCATGAACATGCCGCAGACCGAAACCCCGTCCCTGGCCAGCCAGCTCAAGCTGGATGCGCACTGGATGCCGTTTTCCGCCAACCGCAACTTCAAGCGCGACCCGCGCCTGATCGTCGGTGCCGACGGCAACTACTTTATCGACGACAAGGGCCGCCGCGTGTTCGACAGCCTGTCCGGGCTGTGGACCTGTGGTGCGGGGCATAACCGCAAGGAAATTCAGGAGGCCGTGGCCAAGCAGCTGGGCACCCTCGATTACGCCCCGGGCTTCCAGTACGGCCACCCGCTGTCCTATCAGCTGGCCGAGAAAATCACCGAGCTGACCCCGGCCGGCCTCGACCACGTGTTCTACACCGACTCCGGCTCCGAGTGCGCCGACACCTCGGTGAAGATGGCCAAGGCCTACTGGCGCCTGAAAGGCCAACCGAGCAAAACCAAATTTATCGGCCGTGCCCGTGGCTACCACGGCGTGAACATCGCCGGCACCTCGCTGGGCGGCATCGGCGGCAACCGCAAGATGTTCGGCCAGATGATGGACGCCGACCACCTGCCGCACACCCTGCAAGCGCACCTGGCCTTCACCAAGGGCATGGCGGCTACCGGCGGTGTCGAGCTGGCCAATGAGCTGCTGAAGCTGATCGAACTGCACGACGCCTCGAACATCGCCGCCGTTATCGTCGAGCCGATGTCCGGTTCCGCCGGCGTGATCGTGCCGCCAGTTGGCTATCTGCAGCGCCTGCGTGAAATCTGCACCCAGCACAATATCCTGCTGATCTTCGACGAAGTGATCACCGCCTACGGCCGCATGGGCAAGTGGACCGGTGCCGAATACTTCGGTGTGGTTCCGGACCTGATGAACACCGCCAAGCAGATCACCAACGGCGCGATTCCACTGGGCGCGGTGATCGCCTCCAGCGAGATCTACAACACCTTTATGAACCAGGCGATTCCCGAGCATATGGTCGAGTTCGGCCACGGCTACACCTACTCGGGTCACCCGGTTGCCTGCGCCGCTGGCCTGGCAACCCTGGAGCTGCTCAAGCGCGACAACCTGATCGAGCAATCGGCCGCCCTGGCGCCGATCTTTGAAGACAAGCTGCACAGCCTGAAAGGCAGCAAGAACGTCATCGACATCCGCAACTGCGGCCTGGCCGGCGCGATCCAGATCAGCCCACGTGACGGCGATCCGGTGATCCGTCCTTTCGAGGCCGGTATCAAGCTGTGGAACGCCGGCTTCTACGTGCGCTTCGGCGGTGACACCCTGCAGTTCGGGCCAACCTTCAACACCACGCCCGAGCAGCTGGACTCCGTGTTCAACGCCGTCGGCGACGTCCTGAATAGCCTCGACTAAGCACCCCTCATTCCCTGCAGGAGCCAGCAGTCCGGCTCCTGCAAAAACAAGATCCGTTATTAAGGAATTGCCATGACCCTCGTTAACCACCTGATCCACGGCGAACTGACTGTCGGCACCGGCCGCAGCGCTGACGTGTTCAACCCGTCCACCGGCGCCGCTACCAAGAAAGTTGCCCTGGCCGACCGCGCCACCATGCAACTGGCTATCGACTCGGCCAAGAGCGCCTTCCCGGCCTGGCGCAACACCCCGCCAGCCAAGCGCGCCCAGGTGATGTTCCGCTTCAAGCAGCTGCTGGAGCAGCACGAAGCGACCATCTCCAAGCTGATCAGCGAAGAGCACGGCAAGACCCTCGAAGACGCCGCCGGTGAACTCAAGCGCGGTATCGAGAACGTCGAATTTGCCTGCGCCGCCCCGGAAATCCTCAAGGGCGAGTACAGCCGCAACGTCGGCCCGAATATCGACGCCT
>JBIHZW010000105.1:0-11143 GCA_044240245.1 Pseudomonas sp.
GCAAGTTCGAGTTCGAGACCTATTTCTCGCTGTCCTGCCAGAACTGCCCGGATGTGGTCCAGGCGCTGAACCTGATGGCCGTGCTCAATCCGAATATCCGCAACGTCTCAATCGATGGCGCGCTGTTTCAGGAAGAGGTCGAGCGCCGCCAGATCATGGCCGTGCCGAGCATCTACCTGAACGGCGAGGTGTTTGCCTCCGGCCGCATGGAAGTGAAGGAAATTCTCGCCAAGATCGACACCGGCGCAGCCAACCGCGACGCCGAGAAGATGAGCGCCAAACAGGCCTTCGACGTGCTGGTGGTGGGCGGTGGCCCAGCCGGCGCTGCGGCGGCCATCTACGCTGCGCGCAAGGGTATTCGTACCGCGATTGCTGCCGAGCGTTTCGGCGGTCAGGTGCTGGACACCATGGCCATCGAGAACTTTATCTCGGTAAAGGAAACCGAAGGGCCGAAGCTGGTACGCGCCCTGGAAGAGCACGTGCGTGAGTACGAAGTCGACATCATGAACCTGCAGCGTGCCAGCGCATTCGTTCCGGCGAGCAGCACAGGCGGCCTGCATGAGGTGAAGTTCGAGAACGGTTCCAGCCTCAAGGCCAAGACCGTGATCCTCTCCACCGGTGCGCGCTGGCGCGAGATGGGTGTGCCGGGCGAGCAGGAATACAAGGCCAAGGGTGTGTGCTTCTGCCCGCACTGCGACGGTCCGCTGTTCAAGGGCAAGCGTGTGGCGGTGATCGGTGGCGGTAACTCCGGCGTCGAAGCAGCGATTGATCTCGCTGGCATCGTCGCCCATGTGACCCTGCTGGAGTTCGCCGACACCCTGCGTGCCGATGCCGTGCTGCAGAAGAAGCTCTACAGCCTGGCGAACGTTACCGTGATCAAGAGCGCGCAGACCACCGAAGTCAAAGGCGATGGCCAGAAGGTCAATGCGCTGGTCTACAAGGATCGCACCAGCGAAGAGCTGCACAGCGTCGAGTTGGAAGGCATCTTCGTGCAGATCGGCCTGCTGCCTAACAGCGACTGGCTGAAGGGCAGTGTGGAGCTCAACCGTTTCGGCGAGATCATCGTCGACGCCAAGGGCGCCACCAATATCCCAGGTGTATTTGCCGCCGGTGACGTAACCACCGTGCCGTACAAGCAGATCGTTATTGCCATGGGCGATGGCGCCAAGGCCTCCCTGAGCGCCTTCGATCATCTGATCCGCAGCTAAAAAGCTAGAAGCTCTACGTTGCACCAGAGCGGACAACCTTTACGGGTTGTCCGCTTTTTTATGCTCTGCCATCAGGCGGTTAGCGGCCATTTTCGGGTGTTTGTGCGTCTCAGGTGTTTGCGCAATAGCTGTCGATAGATTTTATTATGGTCGACATACAATATTTATATTATGAGCGTAATATGAATTGACGCACTATACCTCCAGACAGCCTAACTACCCCCGCACACCCAGGAGACGCACCATGAGCACGCATAACGAGAAAGGCACTGCATTGATCACCGGCGCTTCGTCAGGTATTGGCGCCACCTACGCCGAGCGCCTGGCGCAGCGCGGATACAACCTGCTGTTGGTTGCCCGTGATCTGCCGCGCCTGCAGGCGCTGTCTGCACGTTTGACCGAGCAGTACGGGGTAAAGGTTGAAGCACTGAAGGCCGACCTGACTGACAAGGCTGATCTGCACACTGTTACCCAGCGCCTGCGCACTGACAAGGCCATCAGCACCCTGGTCAACAACGCCGGTATGGCCATGAATGGTCAGTTGGCCGAGGCCGACCTCGACACCGTTGATCGGATGATTCTGCTCAACGTGGTTTCGCTGACTCACCTGTCCACCGCAGCCGCTGCCAACTTCACCGCCGCCGGGCGCGGGGCAATTATCAATATCGCCTCGGTGGTGGCCCTGGCTCCGGAAATGTTCAATGCCGTGTATAGCGCCACCAAGGCCTATGTACTGAGCCTGACCCAGACTCTCAACGGTGAAGTGAAGGCGCAGGGGCTGCAGGTGCAGGCCGTATTGCCCGGTATTACCCGCACCGAAATCTGGGAGCGTAGCGGTATGGATGATTCGGCACTGCCGGCGAGCATGATCATGGAGGTCGGCGAAATGGTCGATGCAGCGCTGGCCGGTTTCGACCAGGGCGAGCTGATCACCATTCCATCGCTGCCTGATGCCGCTGACTGGCAGGCTTTTACCGATGCCCGCGGCAAGCTGGCGCCGAACCTGTCGCACAGCAGCGCGGCTGCTCGTTACAAGTAAAGCGCTGGCCGTAACAAGAAAAGCCCTGGCTGGAGACAGTCAGGGCTTTTGCTGTGTGGCACTAATTTTCTGCAATCAGGTGGTTTGCGCCGCGTCGCCGGTGTTCTGTTCGATCAGCAGGCGGCGGGTGGTTTTCAGCAGTCGGTCAGACAGTTCCGGGTCGCTAACGCTGCGTGACAGCAGCAGGGCACCGACCATGGCGCTAAGAATCAGCACGCTCTGCTCATCGGCATGCTCAACGCTAAGACCGGCTGCGATGGTTTGCAGGCGGTCGCGGATCAGCTCATCGGTCACCGGGCTGGGCGCGCCGCGCTGGCCCAGCTCGGCGGACATGGTCGGCAGCGGGCAGCCATCGCCCGGATCGGCGCGGTGGGCGGATGACAGATAGCCGCTGATCAGGCGGGTCAGCGGTTTATCGCTGTTGGCCATCTCGTTGGTGACCGCCGTCAGCTTGTCAGCGCTGTGGCGCAAGGCGGTTTCCACCAGCTCATCTTTCGATTTGAAGTGGGCGTAGAAACCGCCATGGGTCAGCCCGAGGGTCTTCATCAGCGGCTGCAGGCCGGTGGCGCCAACGCCGTCGCGGCGGAACAGGCGCGCGGCTTCTTCGATGATGCGCTGATGGGTCTGGGCTTTATGGTCTTCGGAATATCGCATGGAGTACCTGGCCGCTGGTTTCAGATGTTGCCTGCCATCTTACTCGCTTCGACCCGGTGTTTCAGTGCCGGGTGTAGGCGATGTCCCAGGCATGCTGAGAATCAGGCAGGTGGTTGAGCCGACGGCGTACAGCCGGTCGTCGACATCGTAAATGCGCCCTTCGGCCAGCGCGGTGGTGCGGCCGATATGCACGATGTGGCCTTCGGCGCGGATCGGCCCGACTTTGGTGCTGAGGGCGCGGATGTAGCTGATGCGCAGATCGGTGGTGGTGTAACCCTGGCCGCGCTGCAATTGGGTGTGGATGGCGCAGCCCATGCAGGAGTCGAGCAGGGTGGCCGCATAACCGCCGTGTACGCTGCCCAGCGGGTTGTAGTGGCGCGCATCGGGCGTGCCCTGGAAGACGAAGCGCCCGGATGACCATTCCAGCGGAACAAAATCCAGCAGATGGCCGATGGGCGGCGAGGGCAGTTCACCGCGGCCGATGCCGTCAAAGAATTCCTGCGGCAACAGTTCGCTGACCTGCGCCAGGCTCATGCTGCCGGGTTCGCCGAGGCTGGCGCGCATGGCCTGTTCGGCGGCGAGCCATTCGGCCAGTTTTTCTTCGCGTGATGGGATGCTCATGGATCAGGCCTCGTCGGCTGGTGGCTTTAAAATTACAAGCGTAATTTAATTATTTATATTATGGTTGAAATATTAGTGTTTGGCGAGCCACGCCAGCCCGTGATCACAGGACCCACGCCCATGCACCCATATCCCTTGCCGTCGCGCAGCCTGCTGCTGATTTTGGTGGCCCTGACCGCCCTTGGAGAGATTTCCACTCAGTTGATCATCCCCAGCCTGGGCGTTATCGAGCTGATCATGACGGCCCGCCCCGGTAGCAGCCTGCTGGCTTTATCGGCTTTCGTCGCCGCTTTTGGCCTGGGCCAGTTGTTGCTCGGTCCGCTGTCGGATCGCATCGGCCGGCGTCCGGTGCTGATCGCCGGGCTGCTGGTCTATCTGCTCGCCACCTTGTGGATGCTGCTGGCCAGCAGCATGGGCGAGTTTATTGCCGCCCGCGTGTTGCAGGGGCTTGGGGCCTGCGCGGCATTGGTTTTGGCGCGGGCCATCGTCCGCGATGTGTGGCAGGCGCAGGCTGGGCCGGCATTGGCGCTGACGGTGATTGGCATGCTCTGCGCCATCGTCCTGTCGCCGATGCTGGGCGGCGTGCTGACGCTGTATGGCGGCTGGCGCGCGCCGATTGCCTTAGCACTGCTGATCGGCGTTGCCATCGTTGCTGCAGTGTTGGGCCTGTACCGCGAAAGTAA
This sequence comes from Pseudomonas sp., assembly GCA_044240245.1. Lineage (GTDB taxonomy): Bacteria > Pseudomonadota > Gammaproteobacteria > Pseudomonadales > Pseudomonadaceae > Aquipseudomonas. The sequence continues at coordinate 4,206 of JBIHZW010000105.1, forward strand.
TCGGCAGCTCGACCCGCAGGCCGGGCAGCTCAGCCGCTTGGCCGGCAACTATGCCGATTTGCTGCGCGCCGCCTCATTCCGCGCGCTGGCCCTGACGCTGGCCTGCACCTATGGCGCGATGTTTGCGGTAGTTGCTGGCTCTTCAGCTGTGTATATCGGCCTGCTCGGGCTGAGCCCGGCGCAATACGGCATCACCTTTGCGGCAATTGTTTCGGCGCTGATCGCCGGCGCGCTGTTTACCCAGCGACGCATTTTGCAGCTGGGCCCCGAGAAAATAGTCGGCATAGGCGCGGCGCTGGTGGTAAGCGGCGCCCTAGCCACCTTGGCGATTTATCTGCTGTTTGGTTTGTCATTGCTCGGCCTGTCGTTACCCCAGGTGTTGGTCACCTTGGGCGGCGGCATGCTGCTGCCGGCATCGGTGGCTGGCGCGGTGATCCCCAATGCCCACCGCGCCGGTCTGGCTGCAGGCTTTATGGGCTTTGCGCAAATGGCCGGCGCCACCTGCAGCGGCGTCTTGCTTAGCCTGCTGGCGGATGGCTCGGCTTGGCCTATGGTGTTGCTGAACACTTTATTTGCCGTCGCGGCGTTCTGCGCCTTTCACTTGCTGCGCCCACGGCCCGCAGCGAACGCGGCCCTGGTTCGCTAAACCTCTGCAGCCTAGGAGTAACTCAATGAGCAACTATGACGTGCTGATCATCGGCGGCGGCCCTGGCGGTTACAACGCCGCCATCCGCGCTGGGCAACTGGGCCTGAAAGTCGCCTGTATCGAGGGCCGCGAGACATTGGGCGGTACCTGCCTGAATGTCGGATGCATGCCGTCGAAGGCACTGCTGCATGCCTCGGAGTTGTACGAGGCGGCGACCAGCGGCGAGCTCAACAACCTCGGTATCGAGGTTACGCCAACGCTCAATCTGGCGCAGATGATGAAACAGAAGGATGAGAGCGTAACGGCGCTGACCAAGGGCATCGAGTTTCTGTTTCGCAAGAACAAAGTCGAATGGATCAAGGGCTGGGGTCGTTTGAACGGGCCGGGCAAGGTCACAGTGACCCTCGCCGATGGCAGCGTGCGCGAGTTGCAGGCCAAGGACATCGTGATCGCCACCGGCTCGGAGCCGACGCCGTTGCCTGGGGTGACGATTGATAACCAACGCATCCTCGACTCGACCGGTGCGCTAGCTTTGCCCAAGGTGCCCAAGCACCTGGTGGTGATCGGTGCCGGAGTGATCGGCTTGGAACTGGGTTCGGTGTGGCGGCGTTTGGGCAGCGAAGTGACGGTGGTGGAGTACCTCGACCGCATTTGCCCTGGTCTGGATGATGAAACCGCGAAAACCCTGCAGCGCACCCTGAGCAAGCAGGGCATGAATTTCAAACTGGCAACCAAGGTCAGCGCCGCCAAGGCTACGAGCAAAGGCGTCACCCTTGACCTGCAGCCAGCGGCTGGCGGCGCTGTCGAGCAACTCCAGGCTGACTATGTGCTGGTCGCCATCGGTCGCCGCCCTTATACCGCCGGCCTGGGGCTGGAAACCGTCGGCCTGGCCACCGACAAGCGCGGCATGCTGGAAAACCAGCAGCACCGCAGTAGCGTGCCGGGTATCTGGATTATCGGCGACGTCACCTCCGGACCGATGCTCGCGCACAAGGCGGAAGATGAAGCCATCGCCTGTATCGAACGGATTGCCGGGCATGCTGCCGAGGTCAATTACGAGGCGATTCCCGGGGTGATTTACACCAAGCCGGAAGTCGCCACTGTGGGCAAGACCGAGGAGCAACTGAAGGCCGAGGGGCGCGCCTACAAGGTCGGCAAGTTTCCCTTCACTGCCAACAGCCGGGCGAAGATCAACCACGAGGCCGAAGGCTTCGTCAAAGTGCTGGCCGATGAGCGCACCGATCAGATTCTCGGCGTGCATATCATCGGTCCCAGTGCCGGCGAACTGATCGGCGAATACTGCGTGGCCCTGGAGTTCAGCGCTTCAGCTGAGGACATTGCGCTGATCTGCCATCCACACCCAACTCGCTCGGAAGCGCTACGCCAGGCGGCGATGAGTGTGCATGGCTGGGCCATGCAGGCCTAAGCTTACTTACAGTCTGCTGCGCGTCGGCCCTGCTGCGTTAAAAGCAGGCTCGGAATGCTCATGTACAAAAGTACACTCCGCTTCCTTGCCTGCTTTTGCCTTGCATGGCTCTAGCTCGCAAGACTTCAAACAGGCTCTTAAAGTCCTAAAGCATTACGCGCCGAAGCGCTGCAACTGCATCTCCTGCAAACGGCTCAGGGTGCGGCGAAAGGCGAAGCTCAGGTAGCCCTCGGTATAGAGTTCGGCCAGCGGCACCTGGGCTTCGAGATACAGCGGCACCTTGCGGTCGTAGCACTCATCCACAAGGGCGATAAAGCGCCGCACGCTATCATCCTTGACCGATAGGGCGGGCAACTGGCGATCGCCGGCCTGCACCCGTTCGACGCCGTCTTCGGTGCCACGGGCGATCTTCGCCGCGCGTTGCGGGCTGCTCAGGTTCGGCACTTCGCTAAGCAGAATGGCCTGGAAGCGGTCGCACAGGGCGATAAAGTCCGGCGCGGCTAAGGGCTGTTCACACAGATCGGCAAAGCGGCACCAGAGCACGTCGTCGCAGTGGCGCAGAGTCTGTACGCTGCGGTTGCCGAGCGTTAGCGGTTGATCGCTGCTGGGCCTACCTGCGGCCAACTGGCTGAAATGTCTGTTCAGCGCACTGGGTAGTCCCGGCGTGGCGACCCAATAGCGGGTGTGCGTGGTGCCTGGGTGCAGGCGATGGTCTTCCTCACCGTTGATGCTCACCACCTGCATATGCCGCTGCAGGGCGGCCACCGCAGGCAGAAAGCGCTCGCGGTTAAAACCTTCGGCATACAGCAGTTCAGGCGGCTGGTTGGAGGTGGCGACCAGCACCACACCCTGTTCAAACATCACCTGAAACAAGCGGCCAAGAATGATCGCATCGCCGATGTCGCTGACAAACAGCTCATCGAAGCACAGCACGCGCACCTCGTGGCTCAGCTCCACGGCCAGCGCCTGCAGCGGGTCCGGCGTACCGGTGAGCTGAAACAGGCGCATATGCACCCAGCGCATAAAGTGATGAAAGTGCTGACGCCGTGCCGGGACCTTTAGTCCTTTGTAAAAGCTGTCCATCAGCCAGGTTTTGCCACGGCCGACTGGCCCCCACAGATAGACCCCGCGCACGGGTAGCTTCGCTGTAGTTTGGTGCAAGGCCTGATGGCAATCGTGCAGGGCCTGGGCGGCCTGCCACTGCGCCGGGTCGGATTTAAAGCCGTCGCGGTCGATGGCTTGCTGGTAGGCGGCGAGCGGGGAGCTGCAATCCATCAGCGCGTCCCGATACGCTTGTGCATGCACACCGCACTGGCGGGACACAGGCTGGAGAATTCGGCAGTCTGGCGAATTGCCTCAGGCACGTCGGCTCGCTCGAGGCTGCTGTAACCACGACGGCTGAAGAAGGCTTCGGCGCTGTTGGTCAGCAGGTACAGCTCGCGCACGCCGAGTTGCTGTGCATAGGCTTCGATCTCAGCGACCAGCGCGCCGCCATAACCCTTGCCGCGCGTCGTTGGGCTGACCACCAGTGAGCGCAGCAGCGCCACGTCGCCATAAGGCTGCAGGCCGATTAGTGCTTCGGGAGCGTACGCCGGACCCACAGCGATAAAGTGCGCGAAGTGTTCAGCGGCAAGGTCGGCCGTTGGCAGCCCGGCAGCGGTCAGCAACGCTTTGGCGGCCGCAGCCGGCGGGTGACGGTAAACGTTCATGGGCGTCCATCTGGGCGAAACAATCGGATCAGCACAGCGCTGGCACTTTACCCGAGCGCATAGCAAAAGACCCACAGGTGTGGGTCTTTTGCATTCAGCTAAGTTCCATCAGCGCCAGCTTAGAATCGGCCAGCCGGCCTGCTGCGCGTGCGCAAGCAGAGTGGGGTCGGGGTTGACCACATAGGGCTTGTCGACCACCTGCAGCAGCGGTAGGTCGTTGCGTGAGTCGGAGTAGAAATAGGCGCCGTCGAGGACTTCGCCGTGCTCTTGCAGCCAATCACGCAGGCGCGTGACCTTGCCTTCGCGGTAGGTCATCACGCCCTGGGTACGGCCGCTGTAGTAGCCGTGTTGAATTTCCAGGTCGATGGCCAGCACTTCCTCGATCTTCAAGCGTGCGGCGACAGCGCTGACTAGAAAATGCGCCGAGGCGGAAATCACCAGCACCCGGTCACCGGCGGCGCGGTGGTTGGCCAGGCAGCGGGTGGCGTCGCTGTAGAAAATCGGCTCGATCACGTCTTCGACAAACGGCTCGACCACATGGGCGACTTCTTCCGGCGTGCGGCCCACCAGGGGCGACAGGGTGAAGGCCATATAGTCTTCCATGGCCAGGCTGCCGGCGGCGTATTGGCGCATCAGCTCCTGCTCATGGGCGATAAAACTGTCGGCGTCGGCCCAGCCGAGCTTGACCATTTCCTGGGTCCACAGGCTGGCGCAGTCGCCGCCGATCAGGGTTTCGTCCAGGTCAAAAATTGCCAGGGCCATCAGGCCACCTCACAGATTGCGTTGTCTTCAATGTTCAGGTTGATGCGCTGCCCGCTGGCGTGCAGGTCCGCCGGGGAGCGGTTGAGCACGTCCACCAGCAGTTCGACGCCGCGCGCCTCGACCCGGTAACGGATCACGTTGCCGAGCAGGCGATGGCTGCGGATCTGCCCTTCGATACTGCCCTGGGCGCCAATCTGGATGGCCTCAGGACGGATCGCCACGCGGCTGCTGACCGGGCGCAACAGCAGGCGGCTGGCGACATCGGCGTCGAGCAGGTTGTAGTTGCCGATAAAACCGGCGGCGAAGGCATCCACCGGGGCGCTGTAGAGGGTTTCCGCGTCGCCACTCTGGACGATCTTGCCGGCGTTCATCAGGAAGATACGGTCGCTCATGACCAGCGCTTCTTCCTGATCATGGGTGACGAAGATGGTGGTCAGGCCCAGCTCCTGCTGGATGCTGCGAATCTGTTCGCGCAGGTGCTTGCGAATCCGTGCATCCAGCGCTGATAGCGGTTCGTCGAGCAGCAGCAGACGCGGGCGAGTGACCAGCGAACGAGCCAGGGCCACACGCTGGCATTGGCCGCCGGACAGCTGATGCGGGTAACGGTCGGCGAAGTCATTGAGTTCGACCAGCTCCAATACCTCCTTGACCCGCTGTTCGGCTTCGTTGCCCTTGACCTTCTGCATGCGCAGGCCGAAGGCGACGTTCTGCGCCACGCTCATGTTGGGGAACAGCGCGTAGCTCTGGAACACCATGCCGATACCGCGCTTTTGCGGGGCGACGGGTACCAGGTCCTGGCCGTCGAGGAGAATCTGCCCGCCATTCACTCCGGTCAGCCCGGCAATGCAGCGCAGCAGGGTGGACTTGCCGCAGCCGGACGGGCCGAGCAGGGTGATGAACTCGCCTTTGCCGATTTCACAATCGATCTCGCTGAAGATCGGGGTGGTGCCGTAGCTTTTATGCAGGCCGCGGATGCTCAGGTAACTCATGGTCTGTCCTTGTTCAGGCGAGTGGCTGCCCAGGTGAAGATCAGCACGAAGAAGAAGTAGGAAATCACCAGCGCGCTGTTGAAGTGGCCGCTGCTGTTTTTCATGTTGTTGAGGTACACCTGCAGGGTTTCGTAGCGCGTGCCTACCAGCAGGTTGGCGAATACGAACTCACCGAACAGGAAGCTGAAGGAGAGAAACAGCGAGACCATCAGGCCCTTGCGCAGGTTGGGCAGGATCACCAGGAAGGCGGCCTGCCAGGTGCTGGCACCGAGCAATTGCGCGGAGTCCATCAGGTCGCGCAGGTTAATCGCCTGCAGGTTGTTGGTGATCGCCCGGTACATAAACGGCAGGGCCACGGTGAAGTAGCAGCCGATCAGGATCCACGGCGTGCCGACCATCGCCAGTGGCCCGGAACCGTAGACCTGCAGCAGGCCCACCGAGGACACCACCGGCGGCACGGCGAACGGCAGCAGGATGAGGATGTTCATCAGCCCGTCGAGCCTGGGGAAGTGGTAATGCACCACAAACAGCAGCGGCAGGATCAACACGGTGGCCAGCAGCAGGGAGCCGAAGCACACCAGCAGCGACTGGCCAAAGGCCGCGAGGAAACGTGGATCGCTCCACAGCGCCACATACCACTTGAAGGTCAGGCCAGACGGCAGAATGGTCGCCGACCAACTGGTGGACAGCGAGTAGAGCAGGGTGCCGGCCAGCGGCAACAGCAGGGTCAGGAACAGCAGCCAGACCACCACACGGTGGTACAGCGCGGCCGGTTTGGCATCAGCGTGCGACATGGTAGCTCCTCTTCAGCAGCCACTGGTGTGCGGCAGTGATCACCACCATCAGGCCCACCAGTACCATCGCCAGGGCGCTGGCCATGTCCGGGTTGAGGCTGATATCGCCGGCGACCATGGCGGCGATGCGGATTGGCAGGACGTTGAAGTTGCCGGTGGTCAGCGCATACACCGTGGCGTAGGCGCCGAGGGCATTGGCCAGGAGGATGACGAAGGTGCCGAGCAGTGCCGGAGTCAGTACCGGAATGCCGATATGCCGCCAGAAATCCCAGGTGCCGGCACCGAGCAGTGCCGCTGACTCGCGCCAGTCTTCACGCAGGGCGTCGAAGGCCGGGTAGAGCAGCAGCACGCCGAGGGGGATCTGGAAATAGGTGTAGAGCACGATCAGCCCGGTTTTGGAGTACAGGTTGAAGTCTTCGATGATCCCGGCCTGCTTGAGCAGCAGGGTCAGCGCGCCGTTGAAGCCGAGGATGATGATAAAGGCGAAGGCCAGTGGCACCCCGGCGAAGTTGCTGGTCATGTTGGAGAAGGCCATGACGAAGTCGCGCAGCTTGGAGTCGACCTGGCGCAGCGAGTAGCTGCCGAGCACGGCGATGACGATGCCGAACAGGC
>JBIHZW010000371.1:0-3167 GCA_044240245.1 Pseudomonas sp.
GACACCCTGGCGGCCATCGATAAATACGGCGTTGGTGCGCAGATTTCCTATATCTCCACCGGTGGTGGCGCCTTCCTCGAGTTCGTCGAGGGCAAAGTGCTGCCGGCTGTGGAAGTGCTTGAAGCTCGCGCCAAGGGTTGAGCGCGTAACGGGCATGATCGGCGCGTGGTCAGCGTGGCCCTGCTAGGGTGAAGGACGAGTCCCTGTATCTGCACGGGTAACCCCCGGCAGATCGGATTGTCTGAGTAACCAAGCAAGGAGTGTGGCCATGGGCAGGTTTGTCGTATTGGGGGTTATTGGTCTGTTGTTGGTCGGTTGCGCTGATCATGTCCGGGAAGAGGCCTGCAAGGTCTTCAGTCCTGCGCAGATCGAGACGCCGAGCAATCAGGATGATCAGCGTATTGATAGTCAGAGCGGCAGTGGTGCCGACGGCGGAATGCCGGATCAGCGCTGCTGACAGGGGAAGCGGATGGCGGGGAAAGGATGGCTTGGACTGGCCGCCGCGATGCTGTTGCTGGGGGCATGCGCCAGCCAGCCGGCACCGAGCGATGAGTGGACCCGCTGGGTCTGCGACAGCCAGACCGAGGTGCTGTGGCGCTTTATCGATAGCAGCCGCGAAGCGCTCGACCTGCGGTTGGGCGGCGGCGATATCGTTCACCGCCTGCAGCTGGAACCTGCGGGCTCTGGCGCGCTGTACAGCGACGGTATGCTGGCGTTCCACACCAAGGGTGATGAAGGTCTGGTGTACCGTGTGGCCGATAACGACCTGATCGGTCGCGGCTGCAAGGCGCAGTAGCCGACAAGATTAATGGCGGGCTTACGTGGCCCTCCAGGCTTTACCCTCGCGCTCCGCTGGTGTGCGAGGCGGGAAGGGCGCAACCCCTGGTCCCCGAAACTTGAACACGGCCCGCCCCTGCGGCAGGCTGGCAACGATTAACGATCCTTTGCGGGAGACAGGAAAAACATGGCACTTATCAGCATGCGTCAGATGCTCGACCACGCCGCCGAATTCGGCTACGGCGTGCCGGCCTTCAACGTCAACAACCTCGAGCAGATGCGCGCGATCATGGAAGCGGCCGACAAGACCGATTCCCCGGTGATCGTCCAGGCCTCCGCCGGTGCCCGTAAATACGCTGGCGCGCCATTTCTGCGCCATCTGATCCTGGCCGCTATCGAAGAATTCCCGCATATCCCGGTGTGCATGCACCAGGACCATGGCACCAGCCCTGACGTCTGCCAGCGCTCGATCCAGCTGGGCTTCAGCTCGGTAATGATGGACGGTTCGCTGAAAGAAGACGGCAAGACTCCGGCCGATTACGACTACAACGTCGCCGTGACCCAGCAGACCGTGGCTTTCGCCCACGCCTGCGGTGTGTCGGTGGAAGGTGAGCTGGGCTGCCTGGGCAGCCTGGAAACCGGCATGGCCGGCGAAGAAGACGGCGTTGGCGCCGAAGGCGTGCTGGATCACAGCCAGATGCTGACCGACCCGGAAGAAGCCGCTGACTTCGTCAAGCGCACTCAGGTCGATGCCCTGGCCATCGCCATCGGCACCAGCCACGGCGCTTACAAGTTCACCAAGCCGCCGACCGGTGACATCCTCGCCATCGACCGCATCAAGGCAATTCATGCGCGCATCCCCAACACCCACCTGGTGATGCACGGATCGAGCTCGGTTCCGCAGGAATGGCTGGCGATCATCAACCAGTACGGCGGCGACATCAAAGAAACCTATGGCGTGCCGGTTGAGGAAATCGTCGAAGGCATCAAGTACGGCGTGCGCAAGGTCAACATCGACACCGACCTGCGTCTGGCGTCCACCGGTGCCATGCGCCGCCTGATGGCGACCAACCCAAGCGAGTTCGACCCGCGTAAATTCTTCGGTGCCACCGTCACCGCCATGCGCGACATCTGCATCGCCCGTTACGAAGCCTTCGGCACCGCAGGCAATGCCTCGAAGATCAAGCCGATCTCCCTGGAAGGCATGTTCCAGCGTTATGCCAAAGGTGAGCTGGCCGCCAAGGTCAACTAAGCCGCAAGCACTAACCGCAATAAAAAAGCCCGCTCATTGAGCGGGCTTTTGCTTTCAGTTGCTGGTGATGGGCAGAGGCCGGTGTTCAGCTTTGAGCTTGTAGAAGGTCGCGCTGCCTGCTTCGGTCTCATAACCGCTGTTGTCCTGCGGATAGGCGCCTGCCTTGAAATACAGCAGGTGGGTGGCCCAGCCCTTATTCAGGCGTCCATACCACTTCTTGTCGTTCACGGTCAGTCCCAGGGTGCCGCTGGGGGTCAGGTGGATGCTGTACTTGAGTTCCTGGTTAAGGCTCAGGCCGCTGGCCAGCTTGACGGTCTGGACGGTACCGTCGGGGATCATGCGCAGCTTGGCCACGAGGGTGCCGCTGGCTGTGCTGCCCTTGTACTCGTACTCCAGCTTGAGCATGGGTTTGTCGTTTTTGTAGCCATGGATCTGGCCTATCACCATCCTGCCGGACGAGGGTACCTGTGAGACTTTGAGTGTCGCGCTCAGGTAGTTGTCGGCACTTGGGTAGGTCCAGTTGCGCAGTTTGCCGTCGGCAAAGGTTTCGCGTAGTTCGCTACGGGGGTAGCTGGCATTGGGGGTGGTGCTGCCATTGACTGGCGCCCAGAAGAATATTTTGGCGGCGTCGGACTGGAAGTAGTGGTCCTGATAGCCACCCACCAGCAGGGGGGTTGAGATGACGGTTGCCGGCACGCCGACAGGGATGGTGAGGTTCCAGGTTGCGAGGTCGATCATTGACTGAGTTCTCTATTGAGAACTTTCAGTCGGGCATATCTCATCCGCGAGTTAGTAGCTATGTACTCGGCATTCCGGCCTGTGCGCTCGAACTAAAAGTTAGGGCTAGGGGGAAGCGGCAGTGCTGCCACCTCGCTCGAAGACCAAGGAGCCGCCGAGCTGGGGGCTTTATACGTCTGATGGCAGGGTGTGTTAACTGTTATTTGCTGTTTTATTGGCGCCAATAAAATGCTGTTTTGCTGACTGGCCAGTATCTGGCCAGCAAAAAACACGGCACAAAAAGGTGTCTGGAAAAATCCGTGCCTTGATAACTAAGGAGAGTTTCTTGAGAGAAGCGTCAGTTTTTTGGAAGAAAAATGCTGAGAAACGGTTTTCTGCACGGAACTATCCGACGAGCGGG
>JBIHZW010000007.1:0-32569 GCA_044240245.1 Pseudomonas sp.
ACCATCTTTGCCCTGACCTGGCTGATCTTCGGCACCCGTAAGGGCCAGCGCGAAGAAACCACCGAAGAAACCGTCGGCCATTCCTTCGACGGTATCGAAGAGTTCGACAACCCGCTGCCCAAGTGGTGGTTTATGTTGTTTGTCGGCACCATCATCTTCGCCCTTGGCTACCTGGTGCTCTACCCGGGCCTGGGTAACTGGAAAGGTCTGCTGCCAGGCTACGACTACCTCGACACCGAGGCCAAAACCCCCTTCGCCACCAATATCGAAATCGCTGGTGGCGTAGAGCGCAATGCGGGCTGGACCGGCGTGCACCAGTGGGAAAAGGAAATGGCTAAAGCTGAAGGCCAATACGGCCCGATCTTCGCCAAATATGCTGCCATGCCGATCGAACAAGTGGCCCAGGACGAGCAAGCGTTGAAAATGGGCGGCCGCCTGTTTGCTTCCAACTGCTCGGTCTGCCACGGCTCCGACGCCAAAGGCGCATATGGTTTCCCGAACCTGACCGACAACGATTGGCTGCATGGCGGCGAACCGGAAACCATCAAGACCACCATCATGGCTGGCCGCCAGGGCGTAATGCCTGCGCAGCTGCCGGTGATCGGTGAGGAAGGTATCCGTAACGTGGCTGGCTATATCCGCAGCCTGTCCGGTTTGAAAAACCCGGAAGGTATCGAGGTTGACCTTGCCGCAGGTCAAGACATCTTCGCGACTACTTGTGCAGTCTGTCATGGCGCTGAAGGTAAGGGCCAACAGGCCATGGGCGCACCCAACCTGACCGACAAAACCTGGCTCTACGGTTCCAGCTTTGCTCAGGTACAACAAACTCTGCGCTACGGCCGTAACGGCAAGATGCCAGCCCAGGCTGACTTCCTGGGCAACGATAAGGTGCATCTGCTGGCGGCTTACGTGTACAGCCTGTCGCAAGAAAAAATCGAGAAGTGATTCTCCAGCCTGACAGGCGCGACCGCAGGTCGCACCTGTCAGGCAATCGTCAGGCGTACCATAGCGCAAGAGCCCGTATGACCCCGGCCGGCACGTATCGACCAGGGCAGCCAATCAACCGCCGTGGTACGAACTGATGAGTGCACAGATTCCAGTTAAAGACGTCACCCCTGCCCCGGCCAAGGTCGAAGTTGTTGACCTGTACGCCAACCGCGAAAAAATCTACACCCGCTCCTTCACCGGCATCTTCCGCAACCTGCGCATGCTCGGTGGCGCAGCCCTCTTTCTGTTGTACTTCGGCACCGTATGGTTGACCTGGAATGGCCGTCAGGCCGTCTGGTGGAACCTGCCGGAGCGCAAGTTCTATATTTTCGGCTCCACCTACTGGCCGCAGGATTTCGTTCTGCTCTCGGCGCTGTTGATCATCGCAGCCTTCGGCCTGTTCTTTATCACCGTGTTCGCCGGCCGCGTCTGGTGTGGCTACACCTGCCCGCAGAGCGTATTCACCTGGGTTTTCATGTGGGCGGAAAAGGTCACCGAAGGTGATCGCAACCAGCGCATGAAGCTCGACAAGAGCCCGATGACCACGCAGAAATTCCTGCGCAAGCTGGCCAAGCACGGCATCTGGGTCGGCGTGTCGCTGGTCACCGCGATCACTTTCGTCGGCTACTTCACGCCAATTCGCGAACTGATCCCCGAGCTGTTCACCCTGCAAGCAGGCGGTTGGGCGCTGTTCTGGGTCGGTTTCTTTACCCTCGCCACCTACGGCAACGCCGGCTACCTGCGTGAGCAGGTGTGCATCTACATGTGCCCCTATGCACGCTTTCAGAGCGTGATGTTCGACCAGGACACCCTGATCGTCTCCTATGACCCGCGCCGCGGCGAACACCGTGGCCCGCGCAAGCGCGATGCCGATTACAAAGCCGAAGGCCTGGGCGACTGCATCGACTGCAAGATGTGCGTGCACGTCTGCCCTACCGGCATCGACATCCGCGACGGCCTGCAGATCGAATGCATCGGCTGCGCCGCCTGTGTCGATGCCTGCGACAGCATCATGGACAAGATGAACTACCCCAAGGGGCTGATCAGCTACACCACCGAGCACAATCTTTCCGGACAGAAGACCCACCTAGTGCGGCCGCGCCTGATCGGTTACGCCATCGCCCTACTGGCGATGTTCTGCGTCTTCGCCTGGGCCATCGCCGACCGTTCGCTGGTGGAGCTGGATGTGCTCAAGGACCGCGTGCTCTACCGGGAAAACGAAGAAGGCCGGATCGAGAACGTCTACACCCTGAAGATCATGAACAAGGCCCAGCACGAGGTTACTTACCTGATCGAAGCTGACGGCCTCGACGGCCTGGTGTACGAGGGCAAGCGCGAGATCAAGGCAATCGCTGGCGAAGTGCTGTCGCTGCCTGTCGAGCTGTCCATCGACCCGGAAAAACTACCTTCGAGCACCAATGAAATCACCTTCCGCCTGCACTCGGCGGATGACCCAAGCATCAAAACCGACGCCGCCAGCCGCTTTATCGGCCCCAGCGTGCGCTGAACAGAGAAGACCATGACAGAGCAAAGCCCCGAGATCATCAAGCCCTGGTACAAGCAATTCTGGCCCTGGTTCCTGATTGGCCTGCTGGCCTACTCAGTGGTCCAGGGGCTGACCCTGCTGACCATCGCCACGAAGAACCCGCCGGGACTGATCTCCGATGACTATTACGACGTCGGCAAAGGCATCAACCAGTCCCTGGAGCGAGAAAATCACGCTATTCGCCTGAAGCTGCACGCCAGCCTGCTGCTCAACGATGACAACGGCACCGCCACCCTGCAGCTGAGCGGCAATAGCCGTCCGCAGCAGCTAGTGCTTAACCTGATCTCGCCAACCCAGCCGGAACGCGACCGCCGAGTGATCCTGCAACCACAGGCCGATGGCAGCTACAGCGGGCAGATGATCGACGCGGTCAAGGGCCGCCGCTTTGTCGAGCTGATCGGCCAGGAAGGCGGCAAGGACTGGCGCCTGTTCGAAGAAGAGAACGTGCAAAGCGGGCAGAACATCCTCCTCGGGGATGCTCAATAAGCGCAGCGATGGCCAGCCCAACTCCTTGCTACCACTGTGGCCTGCCGGTACCCGCCGGCAGCCGTTTCCAGGCTCAGGTACTGGGCGCAACCCGCGAGATGTGCTGCCCGGGCTGTCAGGCAGTGGCCGAAGCCATCGTCAGTGGCGGCCTGGAGCACTACTACAAACACCGCAGCGAAAGCGCCGCTAACCCGCAGAGCCTGCCCCAAGCGCTGCCTGATGAGCTGGCGTTGTATGACCGCAGCGACGTGCAGCAACCTTTTGTCGAGCATGACGGCGAACTCAGCGAAACCTGCCTGCTGATCGAAGGCATCAGCTGCGCGGCCTGTGGCTGGCTGATTGAAAAGCACCTGCGCGATCTGCCTGGCGTCAGCGAGGCGCACCTCAACCTGTCCAACCACCGCCTGCAAGTGCGCTGGGCTGATAGTCAGTTGCCGCTCAGCAGCCTGCTCAAGGCCCTGCGCAAGATCGGCTACGCCGCCCACCCCTGGCAGGCCGACGCCGCCGCCGAACAGCTGCAGCGCGAGAATCGCCGCGCCATGCGCGAACTCGGCGTGGCCGGCATGCTGTGGATGCAGGTGATGATGGCGACCATGGCCACCTGGCCAGAATTCAATATCGACCTCAGCCCTGAGCTGGACAAGATCCTGCGCTGGGTCAGCCTGTTTCTCACCACGCCGATTGTCTTCTATTGCTGCGGCCAGTTCTTCCGTGGCGCGCTGCGCGACCTGCGCACCCGCCACCTGACCATGGATGTGTCGGTGTCCCTGGCCATCGGCGGTGCCTATGTGGCCGGCATCTGGTCCACCATCACTGGCCAGGGCGAGCTGTATTTCGATGCCGTAGGCATGTTTGCCCTGTTTCTGCTGGCTGGCCGCTATCTGGAACGCCGCGCCCGCGAGCGCACAGCTGCCGCCACAGCGCAGCTGGTCAATCTGCTACCGGCCTCCTGCCTACGCCTGGATGCAGACGGCCAGAGCCAGCGCATTCTGCTCAGTGAGCTGCATGTTGGCGATCAGGTACTGGTGCCTCCCGGCGCCCTGCTGCCCGCTGATGGGCGCATTGTTCAGGGCCAATCGAGCGTCGATGAATCACTGCTCACCGGCGAATACCTGCCACAACCGCGCAACGTCGGCGATGCCGTCACCGCTGGCACCCTTAACGTCGAAGGGCCGTTGCAGGTCGAAGTGCAGGCCCTCGGCGATGCCACGCGGCTGTCGGCCATCGTCCGCCTGCTGGAGCGTGCGCAAAGCGACAAGCCGCGCCTGGCGGTACTGGCCGACCGGGTTGCGCAGTGGTTCCTGCTGATCGTGCTGGTGGTGGCCGCCATCGTTGGCCTGGTCTGGTGGCAACTCGACCCCTCCCGAGCATTCTGGATCGTCCTTTCCCTGCTGGTCGCCACCTGCCCTTGCGCCCTGGCTCTGGCTACACCCACGGCACTGACCGCAGCGACCGGCTCATTGCACAAGCTGGGTATGCTGCTGACCCGTGGCCACGTGCTGGAAGGGCTGAACCAGATCGACACCCTGGTGCTGGACAAGACCGGCACCCTCACCGAAGGCCGCCTGACCCTCAACGCCATTCACCCACTGCGCGAACTGGATGCCGACAGCTGCCTGGCCCTGGCCGCCGCCCTGGAAAACCGCTCGGAACACCCAATTGCCCGCGCCTTTGGCCAGGCTCCTGAAGCCGCAGAAGCGGTCGACAGTCATCCGGGCCTGGGCCTGCAGGGGCGTGTCGGCAACCGGGTACTACGCATCGGTGAGGCGGGTTTTGTCTGCGCGCTGAGTGCGCAACCCGCGCCGGCGATTGCCGGTGAGCACGGCCAATGGCTGCTGCTGGGCGATGAGCAAGGGCCGCTGGCCTGGTTCGTATTGAATGACCGCCTGCGCGAAGACGCACCGCAACTGATCGACATGGCCAAGGCCAAGGGCTGGCAGATCATGCTGCTGTCCGGCGACAGCTCGCCCATGGTCGGCGAAGTGGCGCGCCAGCTGGACATCGACGATGCCCGTGGCGGCCTCACCCCGGATGCCAAGCTGGAAGTTCTCAATCAGCTGCATAGCCAGGGCCGCCGGGTGCTGATGCTTGGCGATGGGGTTAACGATGTGCCGGTATTGGCCGCCGCCGATATCAGCGTGGCCATGGGCAGCGCCACCGACCTGGCCAAGACCAGTGCCGACGCCGTGCTGCTGTCCAACCGCCTGAGCAGCCTGGTGCAGGCGCTACACATGGCGCAACGAACCCGCCGCATCATCATCGAGAACCTCACCTGGGCCAGTCTGTACAATGGCCTGGTGCTGCCCTTCGCCGCCATCGGCTGGATCACCCCGATCTGGGCGGCGCTGGGTATGTCAGTCAGCTCATTGCTGGTGGTGGTCAACGCTCTGCGCCTGACTCGCCTGCCCCGGCAGTAAGCTGTCAAACAGCCCACTAAAACGCTCGGCGAGGTCTTATGCGAAACAACGTGACTGGCAAGATTGCCTGGTGGGTGCGCTTATTGGCCGTAATGCTGTTAAGCCTGCAGCTGTTTAAGGCCTACCACTTTGCCACCGCGCTGATCCGTCAGCAGACCACACTCAGCAGCCTGTTTACTGACAGTCTGCCGGACACCCTGATCATGCTTTTCCTTAATGCTCTGTTTGCCTTCGTCGCGCTGACCGGCCGCAGCCCTGACAGACTCTTCCCAGTTGCCAGTCTCGATCTGCGGCAACTCTTGCGCCGGAGCCACTAAGCCATGCCCGCCCTCTATATCCTGATCCCGGTCGCCATCGCCCTGGTGGCTTTTGCCATCTGGCTGTTCTTCTGGGCGGTGGACAGCGGTCAGTACGACGACCTCGACGGCCCGGCCCACAGCATCCTGTTCGACGATGAAGACCCCAAGCACACCGCAGCCGTAAGCCAGCAGCAAGACCAGCCTAAAGACTCGCAGCAGGACAAGCCCGGTGCTTGAGCTACTGCCGCTGCTGGTTTCGGCACTGATTCTCGGCCTGCTTGGTGGCGGCCATTGCCTGGGCATGTGCGGCGGGCTGATGGGCGCGCTGACCCTGGCCATTCCACCCGAGCGACGCGCCCAGCGCTTTCAGCTGCTGCTGGCCTATAACTTGGGGCGCATCTTCAGTTACAGCCTGGCCGGTCTGCTGCTGGGACTGGCGGGCTGGGCGCTGGCTAATAGTCCGCTGGTAATGGGCCTGCGGGTGGTTGCAGCACTGCTGCTAATTGCCATGGGCCTGTACCTGGCCGGCTGGTGGAGCGGCCTGACCCGTATCGAAGCCCTGGGTCGTGGGCTGTGGCGGTATATCCAACCGCTGACCCGACGCTTTATGCCAGTCACCAGCCTGCCCCGCGCCTTGGTTTTGGGCAGCCTGTGGGGCTGGCTGCCCTGCGGCCTGGTTTACAGCACCCTGCTGTGGGCCGCCAGCCAAGGTAATGCAATCGACAGCGCCGCGCTGATGTTTGCCTTCGGCCTCGGCACCCTGCCGGTACTGCTGGCCACCGGCATGGCTGCCGAACGCCTGACTGCCCTGCTGCGCAAGCAAGGCGTGCGCACGGCCGGCGGGATTCTGGTGATCCTCTTTGGCCTGTGGACCCTGCCCGGTCCGCATCAGCACTGGCTGATGGGCCACTAGCAGGCGGCCGCTTGATACAGGTCAAAACACCCCTGGTGCACCGCTCTTAGACTTTCCGGTATTGATAGCCAAACCGGGAATACCCGCATGCTCAACGCCATCCAGTGGGACAGCTCGCTAATCCGCCGCTACGACCAGGCCGGCCCACGCTACACCTCCTATCCGACCGCCGTGCAGTTTCATGAGCGCGTCAGCCAGTTCGACCTGCTGCATGCCCTGCGCGACAGCCGCAAAGCCCTGCGGCCGCTGTCGCTGTATGTGCACATCCCGTTCTGCGCGCACATTTGTTATTACTGCGCCTGCAACAAGGTGATCACCAAGGATCGCGGCCGCGCCCAGCCCTATCTGGAAAAACTCGAGCGCGAAATAGAGATTATCGGCCGTCACCTCGACCCGCAGCAGAAGGTCGAACAGCTGCACTTCGGTGGTGGCACGCCAACCTTTCTCAGTCACGATGAACTGCGCCACCTGATGGGCCACCTGCGCCAGCACTTCAATCTGCTGGATGACGACACTGGCGACTACAGCATCGAGATCGACCCGCGCGAAGCCGACTGGTCGACCATGGGCCTGCTCCGTGAACTGGGTTTCAACCGCGTCAGCCTAGGCGTGCAAGACCTCGACCCGGCCGTACAGCGAGCAGTAAATCGCCTACAGACCCTGGAAGAAACCCGCGCCATCGTCGAAGCCGCGCGCACCCTGCAGTTCCGTTCGGTAAACATCGACCTGATCTACGGCCTGCCGCTGCAAACCCCGGAGCGTTTCGCTCGCACCGTCGCGGAAGTCATTGCCCTGCAACCCGATCGCCTGTCGCTGTTCAACTACGCCCACCTGCCGGAGCGCTTTATGCCGCAGCGGCGGATCAACACCAGCGACCTGCCCAGCCCAGGCGACAAGCTGGCCATGCTGCAAGCCAGCATTGAGCAGCTGAGCGCCGCCGGTTACCGCTATATCGGCATGGATCACTTCGCCCTGCCCGACGACGAGCTGGCCAGCGCCCAGGAAGACGGCAGCCTGCAACGCAACTTCCAGGGCTACACCACCCACGGCCATTGCGACCTGATCGGCCTCGGGGTGTCCTCGATCAGCCAGATCGGCGAGCTGTACTGCCAGAACAACAGCGACCTGAGCAAATACCAGGACAGCCTCGGCCATAACGAACTGGCCACTCTGCGCGGCCTGCATTGCGACCCCGACGACCGCCTGCGCCGCGCGGTGATCCAACAGCTGATCTGCCATTTCCAGCTGCGCTTTGCCGATATCGAACAGGCTTATGCCATCGATTTTCGCAGTTACTTTGCCGATATCTGGCCGCAGCTGCAGCAGATGGCCACGGACGGGCTGATCGAATTGACGGCCCAAGGCATTGAAGTGCGCCCCGCAGGCCGCCTACTGGTGCGCTCGCTGTGCATGTTGTTTGATCGCTACCTTAGCGAGCTAAACCAGCAGCGTTTTTCCCGGGTGATCTAGCAGGCTGCTAACTATACGAGCCGAGGCTATTTCATAATCAGGCTGGCCACTTCCTGCATCTGCTGATCACTGAGGTCCTGCTCGCGCATGGTCTTGATCAGCGTCGCGTTGGCGCTGCTCAGGGCGCCCTGCAGCGAGGCCAGTTCGCCCTGCAGCATTTCGATCTTTATGCGTTTGGCTTCTGGATCGAGGCTCTGATCGCTCATTACCTCTTTCAGCTCGGCTTTCTTCGCTTCGATCTGCGCCTTGAGCTCGCGGATCATCTTGAGAAGATCCTTGACCACATCCGGCAGGCTGCTCTCATCAATATCGCGATTCTTTTGCGCAGCGGCGGAGCGCGCCTTGCCCAGTTCCGACAGGCTTACCCGCAGGCTGTCGCGCAGCGCCTGCTTCTCCTCCTCGCTGCTCGCCACAACGCCTTCGGCCGCAGCGCTGTTGCGCTCCAGTGTCAGATTCATACGGGTGCTCAATTGGGTCGATTCCAGACGCATACAATGCTCCTTGCAGATATTCAAAGCCGCCTGGTTTATCGGCCGCACCGGATAAAACTTGAACATTCGATCAGACTTGCGTCTTAGTGGCCCTACCCTGCGCCCTGCTGTAACCTTACGGCTATTGTGTGTTTAGCCAGGATCGCCTGCGATGTCCGAAAGCATCAAGTTGCATACCCCACACCAAGCCCATTGCAAGGACTGCAGCCTGGCGAGCTTGTGCCTGCCGCTGTCCCTGAACCTGGAAGACATGGACGCGCTCGACGAAATCGTCAAACGCGGCCGCCCGCTGAAGAAGGGCGAGTTTCTGTTCCGCCAGGGCGATGCCTTCAATTCGGTATTTGCGGTGCGTTCCGGCGCGCTGAAAACCTTCAGCCTGAGCGATGGCGGCGATGAGCAGATCACTGGCTTCCACCTGCCCAGCGAACTGGTCGGCCTGTCCGGCATGGACAGTGACGCGTACCCGGTGTCAGCCATGGCTCTGGAAACCACCTCGGTATGCGAAATTCCCTTTGAGCGCCTCGACGAGTTGTCGGTACAACTGCCGCAACTGCGCCGCCAGCTGATGCGCGTCATGAGCCGCGAGATCCGCGACGATCAGCAAATGATGCTGCTGCTCTCGAAGAAAACCGCTGATGAACGCATCGCCACCTTTCTGGTCAACCTCTCGGCACGCTTCCGCGCCCGCGGCTTCTCGGCCAATCAGTTCCGCCTGGCCATGTCGCGTAACGAAATTGGTAACTATTTGGGCCTTGCAGTGGAGACCGTATCGCGGGTATTTACCCGCTTCCAACAGAACAAGCTGCTCGAAGCCGAAGGCAAAGAAGTGCATATCCTCGACCCCATCGAGCTGTGCGCCCTGGCCGGCGGTAACCTCGAGGGCTGATCGACCCGCCCTGCGCAGGACCTAGCCGATGATCTTCGACGAATTCAGCATCAAAACCCTGATCCGCCCTGTGCTGGACTTCCCCAAGCCGGGGGTGATCTTTCGCGATATAACCCCGCTGTTCCAGTCACCACGTGCCCTGCGCATGGTTGCCGACAGTTTTATCCAGCGTTACGTCGAAGCCGATTTCAGCCATATCGGCGCCATGGATGCGCGCGGCTTTCTGATCGGTTCGATCATCGCCTATGAACTGAACAAACCGCTGATCCTGTTCCGCAAGCAGGGCAAGCTGCCCGCCGATGTGCTCAGCGAGAGCTACCAGACCGAGTACGGCGAAGCCAAACTGGAAGTGCATGCCGACAGCCTCTGCGAAGGCGACAAGGTGCTGATTTTCGATGACCTGATCGCCACCGGCGGCACCCTGCTGGCCGCTGCACAACTGGTACGGCGCATGGGCGCGAGCATCATCGAAGCCGCCGCAATCATCGATCTGCCCGAACTGGGCGGCTCGCAAAAACTGCAGGACAGCGGCATCCCCACCTTCGCCCTGACCAGCTTCGCCCTCAACGACCAATAAATCTGCTTCACGGCCCTGACGGCAGCGCAGCATGTCGGGGCCAGGCTGACCCTCGCGAACTGACTCGCGCCACCGTTTACACAAGTACCCCACCCGCCATGAATGAAATATCAATGAACCCGACGTCCAACCACTGGCGTCTGCGCCTCGGTGCGCTGATGGAAAGCAAAACCATCACCCGCCTGATCACCACCCTGATCGTGCTTAACGCGGCAATTCTCGGCATCCAGACCTACCCTGGGCTGATGGCCGACTGGGGCGAACTGCTGCTGACGCTGGATCAGCTGATTCTCGCGGTATTTATCCTCGAACTGGCGCTGCGCTTTGTCGCCCGCGGCCTGGGCCTGCTGCGCGACCCCTGGGCGGTCTTCGATTGCCTGGTGGTGGGCGTAGCCCTGGTGCCGTCCAGCGGCCCATTCGCCGTGCTGCGTGCGCTGCGCGTGTTGCGCGTACTGCGGCTGATCTCGATCAATCCGAACATGCGTCGGGTGGTCGAAGCGCTGCTGTCCTCGCTGCCGGGCATGGGCAGCATCGCCATGCTGCTCGGCCTGGTGTTCTACGTGGCGGCGGTGATGGCCACGCAACTGTTCGGCGACGCCTTCCCTGAGTGGTTCGGCAGCCTCGGTGCCAGCCTCTACACCCTGTTCCAGGTGATGACCCTGGAAAGCTGGTCGATGGGCATCGTGCGCCCGGTGATGGAGCAGTTCCCGCTGGCATGGATGTATTTCCTGCCGTTTATCCTGATTGCCACTTTTACGATGCTCAACCTGTTTATCGCCGTGGTGGTCAATGCCATGCAGACCACCCATGAGCAGGAAGCCAAGCTGGCGCCACCCTCGCCCACCGAGCAATTGCTGCTCGATGAACTGCGCGCCCTGCGCACGGAAGTTGCCGAGCTGCGCCAGCAACGCTGAGGCCACCCTACAGCCTCGATAACCAGCAGCCCTGCACCGCGTCGCCATGGCGCGGCAGGGCCGTATCGAAGCGTCCCACCACACCATCCACTCGCTGCTAGCTTGCGCCCTTGACGGGCCGAGCCTGACGAACTGTCCGACAACTATCCATAAGTTGGCGCAATTCCGGCCGCCCTGGCCAGGAATGACCTCGCGCCTAAAACGCCCTCGGCTAAAGATAAATCACGGCCCAAGACAGCCCAGCCTGTCGTCCCAAGCCCCATAACAAGAGCGGTCGCGAACCGCGACCAAGATGCCGAGGAGTCGCCCTTATGACAGCCAAAACCAGTACCCCAACCGCCAGCTTTCCCGTGCGTCGCATGGACTTCAGCTTCGATGAAAGCCAGAAGTTCTGGTTTGCCGGCGACCCCTTTATGAGCCACTTTATGAACAACCTGTCGTCGCTGTTTCCTTACGGCGAGAAGTTCTTCGTCGACAGCGTGCGCGCCGTGCGCGAACAGGTGAGCGAGCCGCAGCTGAAGAAGGACATCAGCGCCTTTATCGGCCAGGAAGCCATGCATTCCAAGGAACACGCGGCCTATAACGACTACGCCGCCGAGCACAATATCGACCTGGAACTGCTTGAACTGCGCATCAAGGTGCTGCTCGAGTGGGTCACCAAGATCACCACCAAGAAACAACGCCTGGCCGCCACCTGCGCCCTGGAGCACTTCACCGCGACCATGGCCGAGCAACTGCTGCAGCGCGAAGACCTGACCACCCAGATGAACGACCCCAAGCTGTACCAACTGTGGATGTGGCATGCGATTGAAGAGAACGAGCACAAGGCGGTCTGCTACGACGTGTACCAGAAGGCCTACGGCGGCTATTTCACCCGCGTCGGCATGATGGCGATTTCCACCGTGATCTTCTTTGGCGTGATCGGCTGGTTCCAGCTGCACCTGCTGCGCAAGGACGGCCAACTGTTCAACTGGCGCAGCTGGGGCAAAGGCCTGAAAACCCTGTTCGGCCCACGCAACGGTTTTCTGACCAAACTGCTCCTGCCGTACCTGGACTACTACCGCCCCGGCTTCCACCCACTGGACCACGACAGCAAGGCCCTGGAACAGCGCTGGCGCCAGCGTCTGGGCTTCAACTAAGCCCAACTCACCGAGGCTGACCGCTAATCCGCGTCAGCCTCGGCACGGCTTTTCAGCGTACGTAACACATGCTCGGCCAGACCGGCACCCGCCTCGCTCATGGTCAGGTAAGTACGGTCGGCCCCGGCCTGCTGAATACGCATGGCGATATCCTCGTACAACGCATGGGACACCACCAAACCGTTAAACCCGCGCTCACGCAGCTTCTGCGTGGCAATCACCTTGGCCTCTTCATCATTGAGCGCAAGGATCACCGCGTCGATATTAGGCATCTGCAGGTGCTGCCAGAACATCGGGTCTTCGCCGTCGGCGAACAGCACGCTGCGCCCCGCCTGGTTGCTCTGCTCGATTACCACCGGGTCGGAATCCAGGCCCACCACCTGATAGCCCTTCTCCCGCAAGTAGTCGTAGGCCGCACGCCCGGTACGCCCCATGCCCATCACCAGCACCTGGGAAAGCCCCAACGAAACCGGCTGCTCATCGGGATGACGGATATTGCGTTCCAAGGCAATCAGGCGCGTCGCCAGGCGTTCGTATAACGGGTGGACAACCCGGTTGAGCGGCGCGGAAATCACAAAGGACAGCGCGACAGTAATCGCCAGGGGAATCATCCACTCCGGCAGCACCACGCTGGCCATGATCAGGCCGAACTCGCTGTAGTTGGTCAGGGTTACGCTACTGAGAAAAGCGCTGCGCGCGCGCAAGCGGAACAGCAGAAAGAGGAAGAAGAACAGCACGCCCTTGAGCGGCAGCAGCACCGCCATGACCAGGGCGAACTTTAAGGCATCGGCATCCGGTAGCCCGCCAATGCCGATCTGCAGAAAGAAACCAACTAGGAAGATTTCCTTGATGCCCCACAGCGAGTTGGCCAGTTCGGTGGCGCGTTTGTGCTTGGCCAGCATGGCGCCAAAGGCCAACGCACCCAGTTCGGAACTCAGGCCCAACTGCTCGAAGCCGTAACCGCCCAGCACCAGCGCCAGCAGCAGGCCGAGCAGCACCATCAGCTCCTCGTGGCCGCTGGCATCGAGCAGCTTAAACAGCAACGGCCGCAGCAGTGGCAAACCGAACAACAGCAGCGCCCAGGCCGAGGGCACCTTGCCGCTGGCCAGGCTCATCACCACCAGGGCGATCAGGTCCTGGATGATCAACACACCAATCGCCACCCGCCCGTGGAAGGCGCGCAGCTCGCGCTTGCTCTCCAGTACCTTGGCCGCCAGCACCGTGCTGGAAAACGACAGCGCAATGGCCAGCAGCAGCCCCTGCTGCCAGGGCAGCTCCAGCAGCAACAGAATCGCCGGAAGGAAGATCAGGCTGGAAATGGCGAAATGCAGCAGGCCGCCGCCAATCACCTCACGCCGCACCAGGTTGCCGATTTTCAGCTTCAGGCCCACGGTAAACAGCAACAGCAGCACGCCCAGGTGAGCGATGTGATCCAACGCCGCGCTGTCACGCGGGCCTACTCCGATGTGCTCACCAAAACCGGCCAAGGCAAAGCCAGCCCCTAGGTAGCCCACCAGTGGCGGCAGACCAATACCCCGCGCCACCAGCCCCATGACAAAGGCAAAGGCAATCCAGGTGGCTTCAATCATAAGGATCCTTAATGGGGCAAGCGTGGGAGCTGCACGGTAGCACTATGCCGGCCTAGCATAACGTCCGTAGATGGCGCTGCCATTGATTCGCCTCAGTTGCGGCCGTGCCTAAGAAGCTGTTTCGGATCTCGCGAGCTAGAGCGAGACAAGGCAAAAACAGCCAAGGAAGCGGAGTTTACGAGCTGTAAATGAGCATTCCGCGGCTGTTTTTAACGCAGTATCGCCGACGCGCAGCAGATCCGAGGCAGCTTCTTATTCAACGGGCAACTTCAATTGCCCCAGGCTTTGCAACACACTAGCCCCGGTAAACAGCATAACGATCTGCTCTTCAGCCAACGCGCAGATCGCCGCTTGCCGCTCGGGTTGGCCGATATAGTCCAGCGACAGCTGGAACAGGTTGCGGCTGATCAGGTTCGACACCTGCAGCACCACGCTGGGGTTGACGATTCCCGGCAGCAGTTTGAAGGCCACGATGTCCTCGGCCATGTCCGCACCAAACTCATCCATGACCTCCTGCAACGCTGCCCGCAGCACAGCAGACGCGCCATGCAGCTCACGCACACCGATGATAAAGGCCGCTGGATTCTGCGCGACGAAGTCGAAGAACAGCTGCACGGTTTCATGGCACACCCGCCGGCCGCGATCCAGGTCGATGCCAAACAGCAAGGCCACGCTTTTACTGGGCGATTGCACCGCGCGCTCGGCGGCCTCACGACGCAGATCGCGCAGCGGCTGACGCAGCTGGGTGGATATCTGGCGGATCACCGTCAGGCCCAGGTCATCGACATCCTTGAAGTGCCTATAGAAGGTATTGGGATTCAGCCCCGCCTCACGCGCCAACTCACGCAGGCCCAGGTTGCTCAGGCTGCGGCTGGTTGAGGTGAGACGTAACGCGGCCTCCAGTAACAGAGTCTTGCCGGGGGCCTCGGTGGCTTTTTCTGCGGCTGGCTGCTGCTCGCTGGCGTCTGCCTGCATGACGAACCCTACCTAAAAGTTGGCTTGTGAGAATGGCACTTGCTGGCGAGTATACATTTGTCTACCTTGGTATACAGCTGTATACGCCAGCAATAAACATAACAGGAGCTTGGCCATGAATGCACCCGTCTCACCCCCTTCTGCCACCCGCCACTGCAAGGTCGCCATCATCGGTACGGGCTTCTCCGGCCTGGGTATGGCCATCCGCCTGAAGCAGGCCGGCGAACATGACTTCCTACTGTTCGAGAAAGAAGCCGGCGTCGGCGGCACCTGGCGGGTGAACAACTACCCGGGCTGCGGCTGCGATGTGCAATCACACCTGTATTCGTTCTCCTTCGAGCAGAACCCCGACTGGACGCGCATGTTCGCCAAGCAGCCGGAAATCCAGGGCTATCTGGAAGGCTGCTGGAGCAAGTATCGCCTGCAAAACCACACCCAGCTGAACACTGAAATCACTCGCCTGGCCTGGGATGAGCAGCAAGAGCTGTGGCAGATCAGTGACCGCGCCGGCAACAGCTACACCGCACAGTTCGTGGTCTCCGGCATGGGCGCGCTGTCCACCCCATCGATTCCGGCGCTCAAGGGCCTGGGCGATTTCACCGGCAAGGTCTTCCACTCGCAGCAGTGGGATCACAGCTACGACCTCACCGGCAAGCGCATCGCGGTGATCGGCACCGGCGCCTCTTCGATCCAGTTCGTGCCGCAGATCCAGAAGCAGGTCAGCCAGCTCGATCTGTACCAGCGCACCGCGCCGTGGATCATGCCCAAGCCCGACCGCGCCATCAGCGAGCGCGAGCGCAACCGCTTCAAGCGCTTCCCGCTGCTGCAGAAGCTCTGGCGCGGCACCATCTACGCCCTGCTGGAAAGCCGGGTGATCGGCTTTGCCATGCTGCCCAAGGTAATGACCCTCGCCCAGAAGGTCGGCAAGTGGTACATCAACAAGCAGATCAAGGACCCGGTTCTGCGCGCCAAGGTCACCCCGGATTACCTGATGGGCTGCAAGCGCGTGCTGATCTCCAACGATTACTTCCCGGCGCTGACCCAGCCCAACGTTGACCTGATCACCGACAGCATCGAGGAAATCCGCAGCGGCAGCATCCGCACCGTGGACGGTAAAGAACGCGAGATCGACGCGATCATCTTCGGCACCGGCTTTACCCCAAGCGACCCGCTGCCACGCGGCGTGGTGTTTGGCCGTGGCGGCGTCGACCTGCTCGACACCTGGCCGGAAGGACCGCAGGCTTACAAAGGCACACTGACTGCCGGCTTCCCCAATCTGTTCTTCCTGATGGGGCCGAACACCGGCCTGGGCCACAACTCGATGGTCTATATGATCGAGTCGCAGATCCATTACGTGCTCGGCGCGCTCAAGCTGGTTGGTGAGCAAGAGCTGCAGAGCCTGGAAGTCAAACAGGCCGTGCAGGACCAATTCAACGGCAAGCTGCAGGGCAGCCTGGGCAACACAGTATGGAATGCCGGCGGCTGCACCAGCTGGTACCTGCACCCGGTCAGCGGCCGCAACTGCACGGTATGGCCGGGCTTTACCTGGCGTTTCCGCCTGCTGACGCGCAACTTTGACCCAGCGGCCTATCATTTCAGCCGTAAACACGCGGCACACCCGGCGCAGAACAGCGCTATCCAGTTGACTGCCCAGGAGGCCAGCGCATGAAGTCGTTTGAAAACAAGGTAGCCGCCATCACCGGCGCCGGTTCCGGAATCGGCCGTGCGCTGGCTTTCGGTCTGGCCCGCCAGGGTTGCCAGCTGGCGCTCTCCGATGTGAATGCCGAAGGCCTGGCGGAAACCGCCGCCCAGGCGCGCAAGCTCGGTGTGCAGGTCAGCGAAACCCTGGTCAACGTCGCCGACCGTGAAGCGGTACATGCCTGGGCGGACCAGGTGGTGGCCGAGTTCGGCCGGGTCAACGCGATCTTCAACAACGCCGGCGTAGCCCAAGGCGGCACCGTGGAAGGTAACGACTACGCCGACTACGAGTGGATCATGAACATCAACTTCTGGGGCGTGGTCAACGGCACCAAAGCCTTCCTGCCGCATATCAAGGCATCCGGCAGCGGCCATATCGTCAACGTCTCCAGCGTGTTCGGCCTGTTCGCCCAACCAGGCATGAGCGCCTACAACGCTAGCAAGTTCGCCGTGCGCGGCTTTACCGAGTCGCTACGCCAGGAGCTGGACATGGCCAATTGCGGCGTATCGGCCAGCTGCGTGCACCCGGGCGGGATCAAGACCAATATCGCCAAAACCGCGCGGATGAACGCCAGCCTGAGCAGCGTTACCGGTCAGGACGCCGACAAGGCGCGTGAACAGTTCAACGACCAGTTGCTGCGCACCACGCCGGAGAAAGCCGCCCAAGTGATCATCAACGGCGTATTGGCAAACAAGCGGCGCATCCTGATCGGCCCGGATGCCTATGCCCTGGATGGCATGCAGCGCCTGTTGCCGGCGTTCTACCAGCGCCTAGTGACCGCCTCCATGCGCCTGGCCGCGCGTTTTGCGCCGAAAGGTTCGAGCAAGAAAGCCCAGGCTGCAGTGGAGTAATCGGCCAGCCCACAAGCCCCAGCACCGCAGGTGTCTGGGGCTTTTTTATGCCTGCCATCCCTGGCAGCCACCCTGCGGGCCGTCGCTATGCGACGTTAAAAATGGCTCCCGGCCATTTTTTACGCCTGGCGTTTACCTGCGCTGGATGAATGCCGCGAGCATTCAATTGGCATAACAGTAGTTAGCGCGATAAATTGTCGCTTACTGTCCTGTACCGCTGGAGAACGCTATGCACACGCAAGACCCTTGCGCCGAACTGCTGCTCGATAACCAGCTGTGCTTTGCCCTGTATTCGACCTCGCTGCTACTGACCAAGGTCTACAAGCCGCTGCTGCAGGCGCTGGGCCTGACCTACCCGCAGTACCTGGCGATGATGGTGCTCTGGGAAGGCGATGGCATCACCGTGGGCGACATCAGCAGCCGCCTGCTCACCGACCCAGGCTCCGTTACCCCGCTGCTCAAACGCCTGGAAGCCGAAGGCCTGCTCAAGCGCACCCGCAGCAGTGTCGATGAGCGGGTGGTCGAGCTATTCCTCACCGACAAAGGCCGCGACCTGCGCGAACAGGCCAAGAGCGTTCCCAGCTGCATCCTTACCGCCACCCAGCAATCCACCGCCGAGCTCGGCGCCCTGAGAGCTGAGCTGGTCGCCCTGCGCAGCAGCCTGCAACAGGCCGTGTAAGCACCTGGGCGACAGACCTGTCGCCCGCCTCAGCGGTCTCGCCGCACAAATCGCGTCACGTTCCCCCGTCACCTCCCCGCTCCGCACAACAATTTCGCCCTGCCGTCATCCTCGAAAAAATCGCGCAACAGCCCGCCAATCCTCGCTTATGCCTGAACAAAGCAACACTTATCGCTAAATATTCAAAAATATATATTGCGCGCTAAATTAATGCGCACTAGAGTTCTCCCCATGGAACTGATTAGCGCACAAAACATTAGCGCGAAAAGACCACGAAGACCTGCAGTTGTCTTCATCCAACCCAACAACCCTGACATTCGTGGAGAACCGTTATGAAAACCCTGATCGCTTTCACCGCCCTCCTTACTCTTTCCGCCCCGGTTCTGGCTGACGACAGCCAGGCAGATGGCAAAGGCCTTTACCCGGAATGGCTGATCAGCCACGAAGGTTGATCGTCACCTGACACCGCACCGTTTTAAACAAACCAACCTAAACAGCTCCAGAGGATTACCACCATGTCGATTCAAACCATTGCTTACCGTGCCTATGCAGAAGCCACCGGCGGCCGTGACGGCCGTGCCATCTCCTCCGACGGCGTACTCGACGTCGCCTTGACCACCCCGAAAGAACTCGGCGGTGCAGGCGGTGCTGGCACTAACCCCGAGCAGCTGTTCGCTGCGGGCTACTCGGCCTGCTTTATCGGTGCGATGAAGTTCGTTGCTGGCCGCGACAAGCTGGCGATGCCAGCAGACGCATCGATTGAAGGTGTAGTGGGCATCGGCGCGATCCCCAACGGTTTCGGCATCGAAGTCGAATTGCGCATCAGCCTGCCAGGTATGGACCGCGAGCAAGCGCAAACCCTGATCGACCGCGCACACATCGTCTGCCCATACTCCAACGCCACCCGCGGCAATATCGACGTCACCCTGACGCTGATCGACTAAGCCCAAACTACCCACCACCCGGCCGCTGCCCGTCAGCGGCCCGCCCCAGGAGGCCGCACATGAACATCAAACAAGGTTTGTCGATCGCCGTACTCGCCCTTGCCGTCAACAGCGCGTTTGCCGCTGGTAGCCCCGGGGTGGAGCGCAATACTCAAGGTTTCCTCAATGCCCTCGCCGCTGGCGGTGGCAAGCCCCTCGAACAGCTGAGCCCGAAAGATGCCCGCGCCGTATTGGTCGGCGCGCAGGCTGGGGTCAAGGTCGATGTATCGGGCATCAAAGTGGCCGACAAGACCATCGAAATCGATGGCCAGTCGATCCAGCTCAAAGTCGTGCGCCCGGCCGATGCCAACGGCACGCTGCCGGTGTTTATGTTCTTCCACGGTGGCGGCTGGGTGCTGGGCGACTACCCGACCCACGAACGCCTGATCCATGACCTCGTAGTGGGCTCTGGCGCGGCGGCGGTGTATGTCGATTACACCCCGTCTCCAGAAGCTAAATACCCGACCGCGATCAACCAGGCCTATGCCGCAACCCAGTGGGTGGCGCAGAACGGCGCGCAGATTGGTGTCGACGGCAAGCGTCTGGCAGTGGCCGGCAACAGTGTGGGCGGCAATATGGCCGCAGTGGTCAGCCTGATGGCCAAGGACAAAGGCACCCCGGCGATCACGTTCCAGCTGCTGCTGTGGCCGGTAACCGACGCCAACTTCAACAACGCCTCCTATAACCAGTTCGCCGACGGTCACTTCCTCAGCAAAAGCCTGATGCAGTGGTTCTGGGATAACTACACCACCGACCCGAAACAGCGCGCCGAAATCTACGCCTCGCCGCTGCAGGCATCGGTGGAGCAATTGAAAGGCTTGCCGCCGGCCCTGGTGCAAACCGCCGAGTTCGACGTGTTGCGTGATGAAGGTGAAGCCTATGCGCGCAAGCTGGATGCCGCTGGGGTCAACGTCACCTCCGTGCGCTACAACGGCATGATCCATGACTTCGGCTTGCTCAACGTGATCAGCCAGATCCCAGGTACGCAAAGCGCCATGCAGCAAGCCGCTGCCGCGCTGAAAGCCAACCTGAAGTAACCCGCGCTACAACAAAACGCCCCGACACGCTTAGCGTGCCGGGGCGTTCTGCTGTTCAAGCGGCCTGGCATTGCAGGCTACGCAGCAGGCCTTGCTGCAAAGCCTGGTCGAGCACCTGCTGCAACAGCGGCGCGGCGAAAAATGCCTGCAACGCCGCCGTCGATTGCCAGCGACTCTGCAGCAGCCACTGCGCCGCATCATCCGGCAGCTGCTGCACCTCAACACCCAGGCAACCGGGAATGGTCTGTATGCATTCACCCAAGCCATGCAGACACAACCCCAACTGCTCGGTGCGTCCCGCCCTGGCATGCAGCACTGCGGTATGACTTAGCATCGGCTTGCTCTCCAGAGATACAGGCTCAATAAGGGCTGGCCGTCGGCCGCACGATCAGCTCGCTGACGTCGACATCCGCCGGCTGCTCGACGGCATAGGCAATGGCGCGAGCAATCGCGTCCGGGGTGATGGCGACCTTGCGAAACGCCTTCATCGCCTCACGGCTCGACTCATCGGAAATACTCTCGGCCAGCTCCGACTCGACCACGCCCGGCGATACCAGGGTCACGCGAATATCGCCGCCCACTTCCTGGCGCAAACCTTCAGAGATGGCGCGCACCGCGTACTTGGTCGCGCAATACACCGCACCGGTCGGCACCACGCTGTAGGCACCAATGGAGGCGATATTGACGAACTGACCGCTGCGCTGACGCTGCATCACCGGCAACGCAGCGGCGATGCCGTGCAGCACGCCACGGATATTCACGTCGATCATGCGGTTCCACTCATCGACCTTCAGCACATCCAGGCGCGACAGCGGCATGACTCCGGCGTTGTTGATCAGCACATCAACGCGGCCGTACTGCGCCAGAGCGGCGTCGACAAATGCCTGGGTGTCAGCCTGGCTGGTCACGTCCAGACGACGATAATCCGCGTTACCGCCCGCCTCGCGGATCTCGCCAACCAACTGCTCCAGGCGCTCAGTACGCCGCGCGCCGAGCAACAGCCGTGCGCCCTTCTCGGCCAGCAAGCGCGCACAGGCCTCGCCGATACCGCTGCTGGCGCCGGTGATCAGAATGACTTTGTCTTGGATATTCAACATGGCCGAATCCTCTGCTGGTAAGCGGCAAGGATTGCCGCGACAGCAACAGATTCCGTCAGATGGCGCGCTCAGGGTTAGACGATTTCTGGCGAATTATTGCCTAAACCTGCAACGCTCAAAATTCAGCAAAACTATTCTGCAAAACCTACGATCAATTCAGACTTGCGCTGATCGCCTGTAGAACAGGGTTTATTGCCTATTGCTGGTGAATTATTGCCTGATCCTGCAATGCATTCTGGGCAGCGCTGACTTGCCTGAAAAACCGGGATAACCTGCAAACCAGCAGCAGGAGCCACGCCCATGACATCTTCCATCAGCCCCTCAGTCCTCGACGACAATCTGGCAGCGCGCCAAGCCGAACTGGCCGCGCTAATCCAGCGCCAGTGCCCGGCTGATGGCCTACATAGCAGCGCCATTGCCGGCCTCGACCTGGCCTGCGCAACGCAGCCCAGCCTGCCCATACCGACGCTGTACCGGCCATGCCTGTGCATCATTGCCCAAGGCCGCAAGGATGTGCGCCTCGGCGATGAGCAGTACACCTACGACCCGCTGAACTACCTGGTGGCCTCCGTCACCCTGCCAGTTACCGGCCAGGTGATCGGCGCAACCTCCGAGCAGCCTTATCTAAGCCTGCGTCTGGATATTGATCCGGCGCTGATCACCAGCCTGATCGCCGACATCGGCCCGATTGGCGTACCTAACCCTGGGCCACGTCGGGCGCTGTATCTGGATCGCTTGGATACTCAACTGCTCGACGCGGTATTACGCTTGCTACGACTGCTGGAAACCCCGCGCGATATCGCCATGCTTGCGCCGCTGGCCCTGCGTGAAATTTTCTACCGCCTGTTGCACAGCCCACAGGGCCACCGCCTGCACGAAATCGCCATCGCCGACAGCCAGGGCCAGCGCATCAACCGCGCGATCGAATGGCTGAACCTGCATTTCGACCAACCCCTGCGCATCGAGGACCTGGCCCGCGAGGTCAACCTCAGCACCTCGACCCTGCATCACCGTTTCAAAGCCGTCACCGCCCTCAGCCCCCTGCAATACCAAAAACAATTGCGCCTGCAGGAAGCGCGGCGCCTGATGCTCTGCGAAGGACTAGAGGCTGCTTCAGCCAGTTACCGCGTCGGCTATGAAAGCCCCTCGCAGTTCAGCCGCGAATACAGCCGTCTGTTCGGCGCGCCACCGTTGCGCGATCTGGCCCGCTTGCGCAGTTCGGCATAGCACGGCTAAAAATCGACCTATGACAGCAGGCTAAAACACAAACGCCCCTGCGCTTTTCAAGAGCGCCGGGGCGTTTTGCATGGGCCTTGCTAAAGGTTTTGCAGTCAAAACTGGCCAAATTCGATCACGGCAACAGCATTTTTAAGATGTTTAACTACCCTGAAGCCCAGGTAAATAGGGCCTCTGCAGGTTTTAAACAGAGAAAAATATGAATAATTAACGTTAAACCCAACACTTCCCGTAAAAACGGCCTATTATGGCTGAGCTGACTTGTAGTTATCAGCAAAACCGCATAGGTGCTATGAGCACTCTGGCACCGCACTTCGTATCGATTTAAGAGACACACCATGGCAAATCGCGAAACTGGCACCGTCAAATGGTTCAACGATGAGAAAGGCTTCGGCTTCATTACCCCGACTAACGGCGGCGATGATCTCTTCGTTCACTTCAAAGCTATCCAAAGCGACGGTTTCAAAAGCCTGAAAGAAGGCCAGACTGTTACCTACGTGGCCGCCCGCGGTCAGAAAGGTATGCAAGCTGAAGAGGTACAGGTGGCCTAAGCCCCTGTCCTGCTTTAAAACAAACCCCGCGCTCGCGGGGTTTGTTTTATCTGGCGGTTGTAAAACCTACTTGTTCTATAAGCCCATCTGCTTGCTGATGATCTCGCTCATGATTTCACGCGAGCCACCGCCAATCGACAGAATACGGTTATCGCGGTACAGCCGCTCCACCAGGCTTTCGCGCATATAGCCCATGCCGCCCATGATCTGCACCGCGTCGTAGGTCAGTCGGTCGGCAATATCAGTGGCAAAGTTCTTGGCCATGGATATTTCCTTGATCACGCTTTTACCCGCCGCCATCTTCGCCGCCTGCCGATAGGTAAAGTCACGCGATACCTCAAGCTGCGTCGCCATCTCCGCCAGACGATGCTTAAGCACCTGAAACTTGCCGATCGGCTTACCGAACGCTTCGCGCTCTTTGGCCCATTTCAATGCTTCCTCGAGCGCCAGCTGCGCAGTCATATTGGCCATGATCGCCAGCGACAACCGCTCGCTCTGGAAATTGGCCATGATGCAGGCAAAGCCCATATTCTCGGCACCGATCAGGTTGCCTACCGGCACCCTGCAATCATCGAAGAACAGTTCCGCCGTATCCGATGCCCACCAGCCCATCTTCTTCAGCTTGCGCCCTACGGTGAAGCCAGGTGTGCCCTTCTCCACCAATAGCAGACTGACACCGCCAAAGCCGTCGCCGCCGGTACGTACGGCAACGGTGTAGTAATCTGCGCGCACACCACTGGTGATAAAGGTTTTGCTGCCGCTAACGCGATAGAAATCACCATCTCGCACCGCGCGGGTTTTCAGGTTGGCCACATCCGAACCACCGGACGGCTCAGTCACCGCCAGCGCCATGATTTTCTCGCCTGCTAGCACCTGCGGCACGATGCGCTCGCGCAGCTCGGGCTTGGCCCACTTCACCACAGGCGGCAAACCGATATCCAGGGAGCCAAGCCCTGCCACCAAGCCGCCAGAGCCTGAGCGCATCAACTCCTCGCTG
Source organism: Pseudomonas sp. (assembly GCA_044240245.1). Lineage (GTDB taxonomy): Bacteria > Pseudomonadota > Gammaproteobacteria > Pseudomonadales > Pseudomonadaceae > Aquipseudomonas. The sequence continues at coordinate 23,820 of JBIHZW010000007.1, forward strand.
GCCGCGACCTTGGCAAAAACGTCACCCTCATGGCTACCGCCGAACGCTTCCGGGTAACCGATGCCAAGAATGCCTGCAGCACCGGCCTTGAGATAAAGCTCGCGCGGAAACTCCTCGGCCTCTTCCCAATCATTGATGTGCGGCAGAATTTCGCGCTCGACAAAGCGCCTGACTGAATCGCGCACCAGCTGGTGGGATTCATCGAAATATTCCTGGAAGACAGACATAAGGTATTCCCACTGAGGTTTCAGGGAAATTACCAAGCGCTTGCTTGGTTTACAAGAAGAGGATTACGCCATGCGCAAGGGCAATCAAGCCGCCTACCAGCCAGGAACCTACAGCTGGATAGGTCGACGCCCGGCAATCGAATGCGCCAGGGTGCCACCGTCCACCAACTCCAGCTCGCCGCCCAGGGGCATGCCGTGGGCAATGCGCGAGGCAATCAGGCCTTTGCCTGCCAACAGCTGGGCGATGTAATGCGCTGTGGCCTCACCTTCCACTGTCGGATTGGTTGCCAGAATCACCTCGGTGAAACTGCCTGCTGCAATCCGCGCTAGCAGTTCGGGGATACCAATCGCCTCCGGGCCGAGACCGTCGAGTGGTGACAGGTGACCCTTGAGCACAAAGTAGCGCCCGCGAAACCCGGTGTGCTCGACCGCATACACATCCATTGGCCCTTCGACCACACACAGCAGGCTGTCATCGCGCCGCGGGTCCAGACACAGCTGGCACATCTCGTCCTCGCTCAGACTGCGGCACTGCTTGCAGTGGCCAACCCCTTCCATCGCTTGTGTCAGCGCCTGGGCCAGGCGCAAGGCCCCGGAGCGATCACGCTCAAGCATCTGCAAGGCCATACGCTGAGCAGTCTTTTGCCCAACGCCAGGAAGAATGCGCAGAGAGTCGATCAGGTGGCGGATCAGCGGGCTGAAACTCATTGGGGAAGTACTCGACGGCTACAACTCTTACCAACAAAACCCTATCGGGCTATTGAGCCCTACAGAGCAAGGCACAGCCGGTGTGGGCTGAGGATACCCACACCGGCTCCCAGCGCTGCAATGCGGCGCCGGAGGATGACCGCTTAGAACGGCATTTTGAAGCCTGGAGGCAACTGCATGCCGGCAGTCATACCGGACATCTTGTCTTGGCTGTTCTGCTCAACCTTGCGCACGGCATCGTTTACCGCAGCGGCGATCAGGTCTTCGAGGATCTCCTTGTCTTCCTGCATCAGGCTGTCATCCAGGCTGACACGCTTGACGTCGTGACGCCCAGTCATGACCACGCTGACCAGCCCAGCACCGGATTGACCGGTTACTTCAGCGTTCGCCAGCTCTTCCTGCATCTTCTGCATTTTTTCCTGCATCTGCTGGGCCTGCTTCATCAGGCCGGCCATGCCACCTTTCATCATGGTGTAAGTCCTCGGTAATTAGGGGTTAACGGGAGTATCCAGGGGTTCAATGCTGTCCGCGCGAATAACCGCGGCGAACTGCTGAATCATTTGTTGAATAACCGGGTCCTGATGGATAGAGGCTTCGGCCTCACGCTGGCGATTGGCTCGTTTGTGCGCAGCAGCCTGCGCCGGAGTTTCCTGCTCAGGCTTGCACAACTCGATCAACACCTTGAGCTCGCGTCCGTGAAACTGGTTGAGCGCATCATTCAGGCGCCGCTGCTGGGTTAGGTTGAACAACGCTGAATGCGCCGGATCAAGATGCAGCAACCAGTTGTCACCTTCAGCGCTTATCAGAGTGCAGTTAGCGCCGATGCTAGCGGTCATCCCGGACAAGCCGAGCTTCGGGAACAGCTCCAACCAGTCGGCCGCCAGCCCTGTCGCCGGCTGCGCCGCCGGCAGCACTTCAGGCTCGGCAGATGCAGCCCGCTCTACGGCATCAAAATCATAATCAAACGACTCTGCATCCATCTCGACATAGTCGTAGTCGCCCAGCGGCGGCTCATCGTCATCCGTATCGGCGGACGGAGCCGGCGGCTCAATCAGTTGCGGCTCAGTAGTTAGCGTGACGGACTCTGCTACAGCAACGACAGGCTCTACGACTTCTATAACAGGCTCAGCCGTTTGAGCAACCGGCAGATTAACCTGCTCTTCCCAGGGCAGATCCACCAAAGGCGCGGATGTTACAGGGGCAGCTGTCGCTTCAGTCAGCGAAGGCTGCGCAGCGGGCTCGCTGACCACTTCCGGCGCGGGCGGCAGGACTGCCACGGCCGCTTCAGGCGCAGCTACCGGCACTACAGGTGCAACTTCAACTACAGGAGTCGGCGGCGCAGGCGGAACCACAACAGGAATGCTCACCGGTGACGGGATAGCCGCACCGGCCACTGGGTTGGTCGCGGGATCAGCAGTGGCCTGGCTAATCCCCAGCGGCTTTAGCGCCACCCTCGGCGCATCCTGGGTATCCGCCGGGCGGAATGCCAACATACGCAACAGCACCATTTCGAAGCCGCTGCGTGGGTCGGGCGACAACGGCAAATCGCGTCGCCCAATCAAACCCATCTGATAATAAAACTGCACGTCTTCGCTAGGCAGCACCCGAGCCAGCTCAAGCACTCGCTCACGATCCCCCTGGCCGTTATCCACAGCCTCGGGCAGCGCCTGAGCAATGGCCACCCGGTGCAGCACATTCAGCATCTCGGACAGTACGCCACTCCAGTCCGGCCCCTGCTCAGCCAGATGTCGCACCGCCTCGATCAAACCGCGCGCATCACCCTCCAGCAGGGCGTGCAGCACACCGTAGACCTGGCCATGGTCGAGGGTGCCAAGCATGGCTCGCACATCGGCGGCCAGCACCTTACCCTCACCAAAGGCAATCGCCTGATCGGTCAAACTCATCGCATCGCGCATGGAGCCGTCGGCTGCGCGGCCGAGCAACCAGAGCGCGTCATTCTCGAACGGGATATTTTCCGCAGCCAGGACATGGGTGAGGTGATCGACTACCCGCTCCGGCGGCATGTTCTTCAGCGAGAACTGCAGGCAACGCGACAACACCGTGACTGGCAGCTTCTGCGGATCCGTAGTGGCCAGGAGGAATTTGACGTGGGGCGGCGGCTCTTCCAGGGTCTTCAGCAATGCGTTGAAAGAGCTCGTGGAAAGCATGTGCACTTCGTCGATCAAGTAGACCTTGAAGCGTCCACGGCTCGGCGAATACTGTACGTTGTCGAGCAACTCGCGAGTGTCTTCAACCTTGGTACGGCTGGCAGCATCGACTTCGATCAGGTCGATAAAACGACCCTCATCAATCTCTTTGCAAATCGAGCAAACACCGCAAGGGGTCGAGCTGATGCCGGTCTCGCAATTCAGGCACTTGGCAATAATCCGCGCAATCGTGGTCTTGCCCACACCACGGGTGCCCGTGAACAAATAGGCATGGTGCAATCGCTGGCTATCGAGCGCATTGATCAGCGCCTTGAGCACATGCGTCTGGCCAACCATTTCGTTGAACGAGCGCGGACGCCACTTGCGTGCAAGAACCTGATAACTCATCGAAACCCGTCACGAGAGGAAAGCAAAAGTGGGGCTAATCCTAACGGAGCATGGGGCAAATTGCATCCAATGCGCAGCCTACGAATGGCCAACCTGCAGCATTGCTTGCAAATAAACTGGCGAAAAATTAACCAGACGGGTATCATCCGCCCCGTTCGTACCACGCTGTAAGTCAATCAGGCCTTTTGGCCCCCTCGATGGTTTCCAGGTAAGAGCGCATCACCCAAGGGTAATGCCGCACAGCTCTAACCCATATCCCAACCTGCTGACTGATCTGGCCGTCCCGCGCAAGCGCTGACTCAAGCCCGCCTCCGACGTACCGACCCGCACACCGTAACCATTATGGGAACTTGTGCGCGCAGTCCAGCTCCTATCTGCACATGCAATCGACACATTAAGTCGACAGCCTGGAGCTTTATTTAGCGCAATGACGCGCCCGATGTTTTAGGAAACACCCAAAAAATGAACACTCAGCACCAAATTCAGGATGCCATTCGCACCCTTTCCAGTGCATTTGCACCGTTTGATTGCCGCATCCTGGCTGCTCGCAAAGGCAGCTTCAGCTTCACTATCGTTAACGATGCCGGCATCGCTAAGCACAGCCAGCGCCTGTACCCAGGCCAGTACAGCGGCGCACACCTTGAGCAGGTTATCGAGCGCGCCCGGCAGTCACTCGCAGCTTGATTGTGGAATCCAGCGAACCATCGAGCATCTTTGAGGTCTGAAGCTATCACCCTCAGGATGGAGCATGGTCATGGATAACATCAACCGCGAACTCGTTGAACAGCTGTTTGCCCCTCTGCGCGCCACATTCAGCTCACCCCGCCCTGATGGCGGGGTCGTCCTCTCCCTACTGGATGCCAGCGACGCCACCGCATACAGCCGCGTGCTCAGCACAGCACAGCGCACTGACCCGCAAGCCTTCGCTCAAAGCCTGGATGACATCCGTCTGGAACTTGCCATGCGCTCCGGCAGCATTCCAGCGGATATGCGCAAAGCGCTGAAGGAACAGGACAGCGTACTTAGCTACCACACAAGCTAAGAGCTCTCAGCGCGCTTTGCTAACCAGCAGCGCGCCAGCATCAACGCCGTCGGCCGCCCACCGGCTCCTCCTCTGCACCACCACTCAATGCCTGGGCATAAAGCCCGCCGGCTTGCTGGCCAACCATTCGACAAAGGTCCGCAGGCGCTCGTCGCCGAGCAGGCTGTCGCGATTGTTGTAGGTCAGCGCCAGCTCCTTTTCGCTGAACAGGCGGTGGATCTGGTTGTGGCAGGCGCGGCAAACCCAGAGCGTGGCGCTGATGCGCTCGCTTTTGCCGAAGCGCTTCTGCACATAAACCTTGTTGTGCAGCGCCTTAGGGATCAGATGGTGACGCGTCAAAGCGGCCGCGCGGGCGCAAAGCTCGCAGGCATCAGGTTGTTCGGGAAGACGAATCGGTTCAGGCATACGAGTTCAGCGTTTACGACACAGGCTCAGACCGTCGCCCAACGGCAACAGGGACAGGTCGATGCGCGAATCATCAAGCAGCGTCAGGTTGAGCGCCTGAATGGCTCGGGTGTCGTCGCTTTCGGGGTTTTCCTCAAGCACACGCCCGCTCCACAGGGTGTTATCGAACAGGATCAGTCCACCCTGGCGTACCAGGCGCAGGGCATGTTCCAGATAGGCTGGGTAATTGGCCTTGTCGGCGTCGATAAACAGCAGGTCGATACTGCCAGCCAAACCTTCAGCCTCTAGCGTCGCCAGGGTTTGTAGCGCAGGTGCCAAACGTTGTTCGATACGCCCACTCAACCCCGCTTCGCGCCAGTAACGCTCGGCAGTGGCGTTGTACTCACCGGGGATGTCGCAGCAGATCAGTCGACCACCTTCAGGCATGGCCTGGGCCATGCAGATGGCGCTGTAACCGGTAAAGGTGCCGACTTCAACGATCCGCCGCGCCCCAGTCAGCTGCACCAGCAAGGCCATAAACTGCCCCTGCTCGGGGGCAATCTGCCAACGCGCCATACTCAGCTGCGCGGTTTCCTCACGCAGGCGTTTGAGCAGCGGTGTTTCACGCAGGGATACATCCAGCAGGTATTGATACAGGGCGGAATCGAGATTGAGCGTTCGGTTGGTCATGCCTACTCCCTCTGCAAATAATCGCTGTCAGGGGTTGCTTGCCAGTTCCGGTGTGAATACGCGCTTGGCATTCAGGTAGGTGCGCTGCCAGTAAGTGTTGCTCAGGCTGTCCAGACGCACGGTGCCGCCGCTGGAAGGCGCATGCACGAAACGCCCATCACCGACATAGATACCAGCGTGGCTGACCTGGCTACCGCCATTGGTGGCGAAGAACACCAGATCCCCACTTTGCAGGCGGTCGCGGCCGACAGTCGGGGCGCGCATGCTGATCAGCTCGCGGGTTGAGCGCGGCAGGCTGATGCCCGCCGCATCGCGGTAGACATAACCAATCAGACCACTGCAATCAAAGCCGCCATCCGGGGTGTTGCCGCCGTAGCGATAGGGCGTGCCGACCAAGCCGAGGGCGCGAAACAGCACATCATCAGCATTGCCGTTGAAGCTGCCGATGGGTGCGTGCACCACAGGTTTGGGGGTTGGTGCGGGGGCATTGCTGGCGCAGGCACTGAGCAGCGCGGCAAGCACAATCAAGCTGAGACGGGCGATAGCGGTCATGGACGAGCGATCCTGAGCCGGGATGCGCCCTACTCTGCCGGCTTGCACATCGTAGTGCAAGCTTTAGCTTTGCTTGGCAGGTTGTTGAAAATTATCGAGATAGGCCTGGAGTATCAGTTAATCGCAGCGACCGAAGAGATTCGGTCGCCACTCGCAGAGCTCAAGGATGACGTACAACCGACTCGCTTGGCGCCAGCGCCAGGGCACGTTTGGCTTCGATAAAGGTACGCGACCAGTAACGATCATCCAGGCTATCGACCCGCACGCCACCGCTGCGGCTGCTGCTGGAGTGAATAAACTGGTTATCGCCCATATAGATGCCGGCATGGCTGACGCGATTACGGCCATTGGTGCTGAAGAACAGCAGGTCGCCCGGCTCCAGCTCGTCACGTGCCACCAGCGGTGCGTCGATATTGATCATGTCGCGGGACGAGCGCGGCAGTTTCATGCCCAGCTCTTCCTTGAACAGATAACCGATAAAGCCGCTGCAATCGAAGCCGGATTTCACCGAACTGCCGCCATAACGATAACGGGTACCCACCAGCGACAGGCCATGAGTCAGGATGCTGTCAGCCAGTTCTGGCAATTTATAGGATTTGTCTTCAGTAAAGTCGCCCAGAGCCGCTTCTTTGGCTTGTTCGTCAAACTCGGCAAGTTCTGTCGAGGAGAACACTGCAGGCTGGGTTGCCAGCTGCGGCTGTGGGGCATGGTTGGCGCAGGCGGCCAGAACCAGGGAGAGTGCTATAGGCACGAGGGGTGCGAGGCGTTTGAGCATGGGCACGACCGTGTCGGTGAATTTCACAAGAGCGCGACTATGCCCTCTATGGCATGCATTTGCAAATTCTATGGCTCTAAATGTGACTCAGTAGTTCCGGCAAAACATCTAACGCCCGCCCTTGCAGGTGCACATCCACCCGAGCGCTCAAGTCGGTGCGCTGCGGGTTGATCTCCGCCGTAAAGCCGCCCGCCTGGCGGGTACGCAGCAGCGGCTCGACTATATAAGGGAAGCTCGCGCTGGTACCGATGCTGATCACCACCTCAAAGCCTTTGCGCACTTGCGTATAGAGCGTGTCGATGGCCTGTTCGGGGAGCATTTCCTCGAACAGCACCACGGGCGGACGCAGCACACCGGCGCACTGCCGGCATTTGGGTGGCAGCGGCCGCTCGAGATGCTCTGCCAGCTCACTGTCGACAGCGCCACAGGACTGGCAATACAACGGCGCCAGCTCGCCATGAATCTCGATCACCCGCTCCATCGGGCTGCCGGCCGCGCGGTGGTAGCCGTCGATATTCTGGGTCAGCAGCCAGCACTGCGGCTTTCTGCGCTGCAACTCGGCAATGGCTCGATGCCCGGCGTTGGCCTGTGCCCCCAGGCAAGCCTTGCCCAGCTCCGCCAGGTATTTCCAGCACAGCGCCGGATCGCGCTGCAGCATCGAACCAGACAACGCCTCCTCAATCGGCAAGCCTTCGGCGGTGTGGCCGTTATACAGGCCGCCGAGGCCGCGATAGGTGGGTAAACCGGAATCAGCGGACAACCCGGCACCGGTGATCAGCAGAATGCGTTCAGCCTGCTTGAGCTGCTGTGCGACCTGCTTGATTGCCCGCTCCATCGCCAAACCCTCAGTGGTTGACCGTATGCGCCAGCATCACCGACAGCTGGCACAACGGCCGCCCGCTCTGCTCCTGCCATTGATTGAACGCGGCCTGCACTGCGGCCAGCTCTTTCAGGCTGGTCGGCGCCTTGTCGATAATCTTCTGCGCCTTCAGCGCCGCGACCATGTCATCGCTGGGGACGAAGGTGTCCTTACCGACCATACGCAGAAAGCGCGGCGCAGACAGGCCGCCGAGTTGGCTACCGTGCTTGGCCAGGTACTTCCACAGACCAACGATATCGCTCACCGGCCAGTCGGCGATCAGCGCGCCGAAACTGCCCTTCTCCTTCTGCACATCAAGGATGAACTGGGCGTTACGCGGCACACTCTTGAGCTTGCCCAGGTGACGGATGATGCGCGCATCCTGCATCAGGTTTTCCAGACGCTCGGCGCCCATCAGCACGACTTTCTCCGGATCAAAGCCAAAGAACACTTGCTCAAACGCCGGCCATTTAGCGTCCACCAGACTGTGCTTGAGGCCGGCACGAAACACTCGCAGGCTGAGTGTCGACAGATAGCGGTCATCGCTGATCGCGCGCAACTCGGCAGCGCTGCGCGGCTGCGGCAGATGCGCTTCCAGCTCGGCGACCGAGCCAAAGCGGTTCAGGCAGTATTCGTTAAGCCATTTGTAATCGCGCATCGGACAGTCCTTGAGCCGGGAAACCGCTGAATCAGAGGTTCATCACATCGAGAAAGCGCGGCGTGGCGCTGTCGTCGATCTTCAGGCTCTTGAAGTCGAACAGGTTGCGGTCAGCCAGCTGCGACGGCACTACGTTCTGCAGGGCGCGGAACATGATCTCGGTACGCCCTGGCGACTTGCGCTCCCAGTCCTGCAGCATTTCCTTGACCACCTGACGCTGCAGATTTTCCTGGGAACCACAGAGGTTGCACGGGATGATCGGGAATTCCTTGAGCTGGCTGTAAGCCTCGATATCCGCCT
>JBIHZW010000372.1:0-3145 GCA_044240245.1 Pseudomonas sp.
ACTATTTCGCCCCACAAGGTTCGGGCGAGCCCTACACCATCATGATCCCGCCGCCGAACGTTACCGGCAGCCTGCATATGGGCCATGGTTTCAACAATTCGATCATGGATGCGCTGATCCGTTTCCGCCGCATGCAGGGCCGCAACACCCTGTGGCAGCCGGGCACCGACCACGCCGGTATCGCCACCCAGATGGTGGTCGAGCGCCAGTTGGCGGCCGATGGCATTGGCCGTCACGACCTGGGCCGCGAGAAGTTCCTGGAGAAAGTCTGGGAATGGAAGGAGCAGTCCGGCGGCACCATCACTCGGCAGATTCGTCGCCTGGGTAGCTCGGTGGACTGGTCGCGCGAACGCTTCACCATGGACGACGGCTTGTCCGAATCGGTGAAAGAAGCCTTCGTCCGTCTGCATAAAGACGGCCTGATCTATCGCGGCAAGCGCCTGGTCAACTGGGACACCAAGTTCCACACCGCCATCTCCGACCTCGAAGTGGAAAACCACGACGAGAAAGGCAGCCTGTGGAACCTGCGCTACCCGCTGGCTGACGGCAACCAGACCGCCGACGGCAAGGATTACCTGATCGTCGCCACCACTCGCCCGGAAACCATGCTTGGCGACAGCGCCGTGGCCGTGCATCCGGAAGACGAGCGCTATAAAGCCCTGATCGGCACCTTCGTCGAGCTGCCATTGGTTGGCCGACGTATCCCAATCATCGCCGACGACTACTGCGACCCTGAGTTCGGCACCGGCTGCGTGAAGATCACCCCAGCCCACGACTTCAATGACTATGAAGTCGGCAAGCGCCACAACCTGCCGTTGCTGAATATCTTCGACAAGAACGCCGCCGTGCTCGCACAGGTCCAGGCGTTCAATGTCGATGGCAGCGTCAACAACCAGATCGACTGCAGCCTGCCGGCCGCATACGCCGGCCTGGATCGTTTCGAGGCGCGTAAACAGATCGTTGCCGCCTTCGAGGCCGCAGGTCTCTTGGAAAGCATCGACGCCCACGCCCTGAAAGTGCCGAAGGGCGACCGCTCCGGCACCATTATCGAGCCGTGGCTGACCGACCAGTGGTACGTCTCCACCAAGCCGCTGGCCGAAAAAGCCATCGCCGTGGTCGAGAGCGGCGAGATCCAGTTCGTGCCCAAGCAGTACGAAAATATGTATTTCAGCTGGATGCGCGATATCCAGGACTGGTGCATCAGCCGTCAGCTCTGGTGGGGCCACCGCATCCCGGCCTGGTACGACGACGCCGGCAACGTTTATGTCGGCCGCGACGAGGCGGAAGTACGCGCCACCCATAACCTCGGCGACGCCAACCTGCGCCAGGACGAAGACGTGCTGGACACCTGGTTCAGCTCCGGCCTGTGGACCTTCTCCACCCTCGGCTGGCCGCAGCAGACGCCTGAACTGAAGACCTTCCACCCCACCGATGTGCTGGTCACCGGCTTCGACATCATCTTCTTCTGGGTTGCCCGGATGATCATGCTGTCGACCCACCTGACCGGGCAGATCCCGTTCAAGACCGTGTACGTGCACGGCCTGGTGCGCGACGGCCAGGGCCAGAAGATGTCCAAGTCCAAGGGTAACGTGCTCGACCCGCTCGATATCGTCGATGGCATCACCCTGGACGAGCTGCTGGAAAAACGCACCAGCGGCATGATGCAGCCGAAACTGGCCGAGAAGATCGCCAAGCAGACCCGCGCCGAGTTCCCCGACGGAATCGCCGCCTACGGCACCGACGCCCTGCGCTTTACCAACCTGGCGCTGGCCTCCACCGGTCGCGATATCAAGTTCGACATGGGCCGAGTCGAGGGTTACCGCAACTTCTGTAACAAGATCTGGAACGCCGCCAACTTCGTCCTGGAAAACACCGACGGCCAGGACACTGGCGTCAACGGTGAGCCGGTCGAGCTGTCCTCGGTGGACCGCTGGATTATCTCCTCCCTGCAGCGCACTGAAGCCGAAGTCACCCGCCAACTCGACGCCTTCCGTTTCGATCTGGCCGCGCAAGCGCTGTACGAGTTTATCTGGGACGAGTACTGCGCCTGGTACCTGGAGCTGGTCAAGCCCGTGCTGTGGGACGAAGCCGCACCGATCGAACGCCAGCGCGGCACCCGCCGCACCCTGATCCGCGTGCTGGAAGTGGCACTGCGTCTGGCCCACCCGTTTATGCCGTTTATCACCGAAGAAATCTGGCAGCGCATCAAGGCGCAAGCAGGTGTCAGTGGTGAAACCATCATGCTGCAGGCCTGGCCGGTGGCCAATGAGAGCCGCATCGATGCCGCCGCCGAAGGCGATATCGAGTGGGTCAAGCAGCTGATGCTTGGTCTGCGGCAGATCCGCGGCGAGATGAAAATCTCCATGGCCAAGCGCATCGACATCATCCTGGCCAACGCCAGTGACGAAGATCGCCGCCGCCTGGCCGACAACGCGCCACTGCTGAACAAGCTGGCCAAGCTGGAGTCGGTACGCGTGCTGGAAGCGGGCGAAGAAGCGCCGATGTCCGCCACCGCCCTGGTTGGCGATATGCAGGTGCTGGTGCCAATGGCCGGGCTGATCGATAAGGACGCCGAGCTGGCGCGCCTGGACAAGGAAATCGCCCGCCTGAGCGGTGAAGTGCAGCGCGTTGGTGGCAAGCTGAGCAACGAAGGCTTCGTCGCCAAGGCGCCGGCCGAAGTGCTCGATAAAGAGCGCGCCAAGCTGGCCGAGGCAGAGCAAGCCCTAAGCAAGATGGTTGAGCAGCGCGGCAAGATCGCCGCACTCTGATCCACTGGCAACACCCGCAGCCCGCGCCCTCAACGGCGCGGGTTTCGTTTTTTCTGGGGCTGGGCTTTAGCCAGCCACAGCTCTATTGATCGACCGGTACACCCATGACTGATACACGCTCTCCTTCCCTGTTCGATGCCCTGCTGCCGATTGGCGTGCTGGTGTTGCTGCTGGGCCTTTCCGTTTACCTGTATGGCGACAGCTCCTCCAGCGGGCCGAACCAGATCGCGCTGATGAGCGCCGCCTTTGTCGCCGGCCTGGTCGGTCTGAAGAATGGCTTGCAGTGGGCGCAGATCGAGGAAGGCATCCTCGCCGGCATCCATATGGCAATGAAGGCCAACCTGATTCTGCTGGCGGTCGGCGCGCTGATCGGCACC
>JBIHZW010000107.1:0-11048 GCA_044240245.1 Pseudomonas sp.
GTGGTGGCGAGTCCTCACTCTTGAATAGCTCGAAGTAAGCCTCCGGCGTGTCGGGTGTGGCCGCGCGGCCGCTGTGTGGATCGATGCGCAAGGTCAGCAGGCCTTCGGGCTCTGCCAGCAGGTGGCTGGGCTTATCTTTCAGAGCGGCGGCCATGTAGCTCATCCAGATCGGCAAGGCCACGGTGCCGCCGTATTCGTTGCGGCCAAGGCTTTCTGGCTGGTCAAAACCGGCCCAGACAGTGGTGATGTAGTCGGCGTTGTAGCCGGAGAACCAGCTGTCTTTCGACTCGTTGGTGGTGCCGGTTTTACCCGCCAGATCATCGCGGCCCAGGGCCATGGCGCGGCGGCCAGTACCGCGCTTGATCACATCCTGGAGCATGCTGGTCATGATGAAAGCCGTGCGCTCATCGATGATCTGCTCGGCCAGCACAGGCTCAGGCGGCAAGGGCTGATCGCCGACACTGAGTTGCACGGCGCTGCTCTGCTCGGCGCGCTGGGCGATGCCGGTCGGAGTCTGCGCCGGATTGGCGTTGAACAGCTGCTTGCCGGTGCGGTCCTCTATCCGTTCGATCAGGTAAGGCTCGGTCTTGTAGCCGCCGCTGGCAAACACACTCCAGCCTTCGGCGATTTCCATTGGCGTCAGGCTCGCGGTGCCCAGCGCCAGGGACAGGTTGGGCGGCAGGTCTTTCTTCTCAAAACCGAAGCGCTCGATATAGCTCAGGGTGCTGTCGATGCCGAGGTCCTGCAGCAGGCGAATGGAAACCAGGTTACGTGAACGGTACAAGGCCTCGCGCAGGCGGATCGGGCCGAGGAAGGTGTTGTTGTCATTCTTCGGTCGCCATACCTGCGACAGGGCGTCGTCAGCAAACACGATCGGCGCGTCATTGACCAGCGTGGCGGCGGTATAGCCTTTATCCAGTGCTGCGCTGTACACGAAGGGTTTGAAGCTCGACCCCGGCTGGCGCTTGGCTTGTGCGGCGCGGTTGTAGTTGCTTTGCTCGAAGGAGAAACCGCCAACCAGGGCGCGAATTGCGCCGCTGTTCGGGTCCAGCGATACCAGGGCGCTCTGCGCGGCGGGCAGCTGAACGAAGCGGAGGCTGCCGTCTTCCTGAAGCTGTACGCGGATCAGGTCGCCGATTTGGCTGACATCTGCAGGCTGCTGTGGGCGTGGGCCGAGGCTGTTGGTGTTAAGGAAAGGCCGCGCCCATTTCATGCTGTCCCAGGCCACGACGTGCTCTTCGCCGTTACGCAGCAGGACCATGATCCCGCTTTTCTCAACGCTCGTGACAATGGCTGGTTCCAGGCCGCCGAGAGAGGTCTGCTTGCTCAGCTCGATCTGCCAGTTTTCCTTGGTCATGCCCGGCAGTCGGCTTTCCGGGCCGCGATAACCGTGACGCTGATCGTAGGTAATCAGGCCTTCACGGACAGCGCTGTTGGCCGCCAGTTGCAGGTCGCTGGGCACCGTGGTGGTGACGTTGAAGCCTTCGGTGTAGGCCTCGCTGCCATAGAGCCCGACCATCTCGGCACGCGCCATTTCTGCAATATAAGGTGCCACCAGCTCGGGCGTCGGGACGTGGTAACTGACATTAATAGGCTCAGCCAGCGCTTCTTCATAGCGTTGCTGGTCGATGCGCCCGAGGCTGTGCATGCGCCCGAGAATCCAGTCGCGGCGTTCAAGGGCGCGCGTCGGGTTGACCAGTGGGTTGAAGCGCGAAGGCGCTTTCGGCAGGCCGGCAATCATCGCCATCTGCGAAAGGCTGACGTCGCGAATGGATTTGCCGTAATAAACCTGTGCGGCCGCTTCGATACCGTAGGCGCGATTGCCCAGGTAAATCTTGTTCACATAAAGTTCAAGAATTTCGTTCTTACTGAGCTCCCGTTCAATTTGCAGAGCCAGAAGTATCTCGTTGATCTTGCGCGAGAAACTTCTTTCGCTGGTAAGGAAGAAGTTCTTCGCTACCTGCATGGTAATGGTGCTGCCGCCAGTTTGAATCTGCCCGCTTTTCAAGATTTGCGTTGCAGCGCGCATCAGGCTGGTAAGGTCGACGCCATAATGGTTGGCAAAGTTGTCGTCCTCGGCGGCCAGCAAGGCGCTGATGAAGTCCTGGGGAATGTCCGCGAAGGCGATTGGCGAGCGGCGCATTTCACCGAATTCGGCAATCAGCTTGGCGTCGCTGCTGTAAACGCGCAGAGGAATCTGCAGCTGAATACTGCGCAAAGATTCGACGGATGGGAGGCTAGGGCTAAGATAGAGGAAGGCCCCGCTGAAACTGAGCACCAGACCACAAAAAGCGGCGAGGCCAGACCAGCAGAAAAAACGCAAAAGACGCATCAAGATTTTTGGATTTCCAGATAAAAGAACGAGTTAAGCGGAACACAAGGTTAAAAGAGAAAAACTGATCACATTATAAGCGGTTTTTTTGCTGGGTAGCCATTTGCGCTTCTGTCAAGACTGTTATTTAATGTGAAAAAACATAAATAGTCCGTAAGTCGCGGATGCCAATAGGAAATCGGTCGTGCTAGGGCTCTTCAATAAGAAAGCGAATACGCTACTCGGGATCGATATCAGTTCGACCTCCGTCAAGCTCCTCGAATTGAGCCGCTCCGGAAGCCGCTACAAGGTAGAGGCTTACGCAGTCGAGCCGCTCCCACCAAACGCGGTGGTCGAAAAAAACATCGCCGAGCTGGAAGGGGTGGGGCAGGCTCTTTCACGTGTGCTCGCCAAAGCCAAGAGCGGTGTGAAAACCGTTGCGGTGGCGGTGGCGGGGTCCGCAGTGATTACCAAGACCATCGAAATGGAAGCCGGGCTTTCCGACGATGAGCTTGAGAATCAGCTGAAGATCGAAGCCGACCAGTACATTCCCTATCCGCTGGAAGAGGTCGCTATCGACTTCGAAGTCCAGGGCACCTCTGCGCGCAATGCAGATCGTGTCGAAGTTCTGCTTGCCGCTTGCCGCAAGGAGAATGTTGAAGTTCGCGAGGCCGCTCTGGCTCTCGCCGGTCTCACCGCCAAGGTGGTTGATGTTGAGGCCTATGCGCTTGAACGGGCTTACGGCTTGTTGATTGATCAGCTGGGTGGTGGTCGTGATGAATTGACGGTTGCGGTTGTCGATATTGGCGCGACTATGACCACGCTCAGCGTCCTGCACAACGGCCGCACTATCTATACCCGTGAGCAGCTGTTCGGCGGCAAGCAACTCACCGAGGAAATTCAGCGCCGTTATGGCCTGTCTGTTGAAGAGGCTGGCCTTGCCAAGAAGCAAGGCGGCTTGCCCGATGACTACGACAGTGAAGTGCTGCAACCGTTTAAAGAGGCCGTGGTTCAGCAGGTTGCCCGCTCCCTGCAGTTCTTCTTCGCAGCCGGCCAGTTCAATGACGTTGATTACATCCTGTTGGCGGGCGGCACCGCGTCGATTCCAGATCTTGATCGTTTGATTCAGCAGAAAATAGGCACCCAGACATTGGTCGCCAATCCATTCGCTGAGATGGCGCTGAGTGGCAAGGTCAACGCCGGTGCGCTCGCCAGCGATGCGCCGGCCTTGATGATTGCCTGTGGTCTGGCGATGAGGAGTTTCGACTAATGGCGCGGATTAACCTTCTACCCTGGCGCGAGCAGCTACGCGAAGAACGCAAACAGCGCTTCTTGGTCACACTTGCAGGTGTTTTTGTTGTTGCTGCAGGCGCTGTCTTCCTTGGTGATCAATATTTAAGTGGGGCAATTGAGCAGCAAAACGCACGAAATGAGTTTGTGCGTAAGGAAATTGCTGTGCTGGATGCTCGGATCAAAGAAATCAGTGAATTGAAAACCCGGCGCGAGCAGCTCCTTGAACGTATGAAAATTATTCAAGACTTGCAGGGTAATCGGCCGATTATTGGGCGTGTCTTTGATCAGTTGGTTAGAACATTGCCTGATGGTGTTTATTTCACTGGTGTAAAAATGACCGCGAAAAATATCGCTATTGTTGGTGCGGCCGAATCAAATAATCGCGTATCAAACCTGATGCGGAACTTGGATGCGTCTGAATGGCTGACAGCGCCAAACCTAACTGAGGTTAAGTCTGTGACGGCAGGCGCGGTTGATCAGGCTAATGTGTTTCAGCTAAGCGTGCAGCAGACCCAGCCTGCGCTTGCAGTAGAGGAGGCTAAGCAATGAGTCTCAGTGATTCGCTAGATGGTTTGCGAAAAGTTGATTTTAGCGACCTGGACTTTAATAATGTCGGTTCTTGGCCTGCTGCGGTAAAAGTTATTGCTGGTCTTATCTTGTTTGTAGCTATTATTGCGTTGGGGTACAACTTTCATTTGAAAGACCTACAGGCTCAGTTGGAAGCTCAGCAGAGTCAGGAAATTTCTCTTAAAGAGCAGTTTTCCAGTAAGGCTTATCAGGCAGCCAATCTAGATGCGTACAAGGAGCAGATGCAGGAGATGGAGGTTTCGTTCGGAGCTCTATTAAAGCAGCTGCCAAGTGATACTGAAGTCCCTGGTTTGTTGGAGGATATTACTCGTACAGGGTTGGGGAGTGGCCTGGAGTTTGAGGAGATAAAGCTTCTTCCCGAAGCTATGCAGCAGTTTTATATAGAGCTGCCGATTCAGATTAAAGTTGTAGGAACTTATCATGATCTTGCGACGTTTGTAAGTGGTGTTGCTAGCTTGCCTAGGATTGTAACTTTACATGACTTCGACCTTGTTCCTGTTGAGGTTGACGGTGTTGCGACTCTGAGGATGAGCATATTGGCGAAGACCTATCGTTACAACGATAAAGGGGCGGAGAAATGAAATTGTATCTACCCTTTGTATTCTGTTTTTTTGTGTTGATTAGCGGGTGTGGTGTTAGTCGAGACTTTTCCGATCTGCAATCTTATATGGATGAAGTTCGTGCGCGCCCTAAAGGTTCAATCGAACCATTGCCAAAATTCCAGCCATATGAAAGCTTTACTTATGGTGCGGCTTCTTTGCGTAGCCCCTTTCAGCCGCCAGTAAAAATTGACTTGGCTAGTCGTCAGAAGGGGTCGGTTGATGTTAAACCGGATGAGTCAAGGGTAAAGCAGTTTCTCGAAGACTTTAATATAGAAACGTTCCAGATGGTTGGGACGTTAGCTAATGATAGTGGAACCTTTGCTTTGATTAGCGGTTCGAGTGGCGTTCATAGGGTGCGTGTCGGCGACTATCTAGGTCGTAATCACGGGCGTATTTTGGCCATTGACGACGCAAAAATTGATGTTGTTGAGATTGTCCCAGATGGTGAGGGCGGTTGGTTGGAGCGCCCGCGCAGCCTCTCCCTTAAGGAGCGCTCTTAATTGAGCGAGTTAGCTATGAAGAAAAATAATCGGTCTGCCCAACGGAACCTCCTAATGAATAGCTCTTTTTCGCGTCTTAGCCTTTCTCTTTCAGCGGTGATTTTTTCACCTTTTCTTTTAGCTGCTGATTTGCAAACACTTGATGTGGCTGCGTTGCCTGGCGATAGAGTGGAACTGAAGCTAACTTTTGACGAGCCAGTGCTTGCCCCTCGGGGTTATACGATCGAGCAGCCTGCGCGCATCGCCCTTGATTTGCCAGGTGTGGCGAACAAGCTAGGCGTGAAGAATAAAGAGCTGGGTGTGGGCAATGCCCGAAGCGTGACTGTGGTTGAGGCGAAGGATCGCACTCGTTTAATTATTAATCTTACTAATTTATCGCCGTATAGCACTCGGGCAGAAGGTAATACACTTTTTGTAGTAGTGGGAGAAGGTGCCCAAACCACGGCTGCAGCACCTGTGCAGGCAGCCGCTCCTGTTGCTGTGCCCTCAAAAATTTATGCGCCGCAAGAAAGAGCTATTAGCAATATAGATTTTCAGCGCGGTGAGCAGGGCGAAGGTAATGTTGTTATTACATTGTCTGATGCTTCTGTGAGTCCTGATATTCAGGACCAGGGTGGAAAAATTCGATTGAATTTTGCTAAAACACAGCTTCCCGAGGCATTACGCGTTCGTCTGGATGTTAAGGACTTTGCAACGCCTGTACAGTTTGTGAGTGCCGCGGGTTCTAATGAGCAGGCCAGTATTATTATCGAGCCGATAGGTAGCTATGACTATCTTGCTTATCAGGCAGATAATAAGTTGACACTTAGTATTAAACCTTTGACTCAGGATGAAGTGGATAAGCGTAAAAGTGAAAGCTTTGCCTATACGGGTGAAAAGCTTTCGTTGAATTTTCAAGATATTGATGTTCGCTCTGTGTTGCAGTTGATTGCAGATTTCACTGACTTGAATCTGGTCGCCAGTGATACGGTGGCAGGCAATATTACTCTGCGTTTGCAGAATGTTCCTTGGGATCAGGCGTTGGACTTGGTTTTGAAGACCAAGGGGTTGGATAAGCGTAAGGTTGGCAACGTATTGTTGGTTGCACCTGCTGATGAGATTGCTGCTCGTGAGCGGCAAGAACTCGAGGCGCAGAAGCAGATTGCCGAGTTGGCACCTTTGCGTCGGGAGTTGATTCAGGTTAATTATGCGAAAGCATCGGATATGGCGAAGTTATTTCAGTCCGTAACTAGTGCAGATGGCACTGCAGATGATCGTGGATCTATAACTGTAGATGATCGTACTAACAGCATCATTGCCTATCAAACGCAGGATCGTCTCGACGAGTTGCGTCGGATTGTTGCTCAGCTAGATGTTGCGGTCCGCCAGGTAATGATTGAAGCCCGTATAGTTGAGGCTAACGTTGATTACGATAAAGCACTCGGTGTGAACTGGCGTGGTGCCAGCGTAGGTGATACAAGCTATGTCGTAAGTGGTCGTGGCGGGAATCGCGTTGGGGCTCCCGGCTATGGTCAGAATGTACCGAATGTTCAAAATCCTACGCCATCATTAGGTAATTTCGTGGATATGGGCGCGGCAGGTGCGACGTCTGGATTTGGTATCGGATTCATCACGGATAACACTATCCTTGATCTTGAGTTGTCTGCCATGGAGAAGACCGGTAATGGTGAAGTAGTGTCGCAGCCTAAGGTTGTCACTGCGGACAAAGAAACAGCAAAAATCTTGAAAGGTTCTGAGGTTCCTTATCAGGAAGCCAGCTCCAGTGGCGCTACTAGCACTTCCTTTAAGGAAGCAGCGCTATCGCTTGAGGTTACACCGCAAATTACTCCGGATAATAGAATTATCATTGAAGTTAAGGTTACCAAGGATGCGCCAGACTTTAGTAATGCTGCTTCAAGCGGTGGTGTGCCTGCGATTAGCAAAAATGAAGTTAACGCAAAGGTTTTAGTTGCAGACGGTGAGACGATTGTTATTGGCGGTGTATTTACTAATACGCAGTCTAAATCAGTGGATAAAGTGCCGTTCCTTGGCGATGTTCCTTACATTGGACGCTTCTTTAAGCGTGACCTAGTGCAGGACAAGAAATCAGAGCTGTTGATCTTCCTGACTCCGCGCATCATGAATAATCAAGCCATCGCGGTGAGTCGTTGATTCAGTGCGGAACTTGATCCTTGTAGGCCCGATGGGGGCTGGTAAAAGCACCATCGGGCGTTTGCTTGCTAAAGAGTTGCGGTTGCCGTTCAAGGACTCTGACAAAGAGATTGAACAGCGCACAGGTGCGGATATTCCTTGGATCTTTGATGTTGAGGGTGAGCAGGGGTTTCGTGAGCGTGAGCAGGCGGTAATCGCAGAGCTTTGTGATGTTGATGGTATGGTCTTGGCAACCGGTGGTGGCGCGGTCATGCGCGCCGAAAATCGTGTTGCGCTCAGGCGTGGTGGTCATGTGGTTTATCTGCATGCTTCTGTTGAGCAGCAGGTGGACCGTACTTCGCGTGATCGCAATCGTCCGCTATTGCGTGCGGCGGATCCGGGTAAGGTTCTGGCTGAGCTGTTGGCGGTTCGTGATCCGCTTTACCGTGAAATCGCCGACGTAGTAGTCGAAACCGATGAGCGTCCGCCTCGTCTGGTGGTGCAAGAGATCCTTGAGCGTCTTGAGGCGCTTTCTCCCCGTTAAAGCGCAGGCTGAACTGCGCTATCCTAGGCCCCTTTGTAATCTGGGGGCTTTATGCAGACTCTAAATGTCGATCTTGGTGACCGCAGCTACCCGATCTATATCGGTGCCGAGCTGTTAGCTCGTGGTGATTTGCTGGCTACCCATATAGTGGGCAGGCAAGTCGCGATAGTGACCAATGAGACAGTTGCTCCCCTTTATCTTGCTGCACTTGAGCGTTCGCTCGGTGGCTACGCCATTACCTCTGTCGTTTTGCCGGATGGCGAGAGCCATAAAACCTGGGAAACCTTGCAGCTGGTTTTTGATGGATTATTGGGTGCGCGGCATGACCGGCGCACGACTGTGATCGCTTTGGGTGGTGGTGTAATCGGCGATATGGCGGGATTTGCAGCGTCGTGCTACCAGCGTGGTGTGAACTTTATCCAGGTGCCGACCACGTTGCTGTCGCAGGTCGATTCATCGGTTGGTGGTAAAACCGGGATCAACCACCCGTTGGGTAAGAATATGGTGGGTGCTTTCTACCAGCCGCAAGCCGTGTTGATCGATACGGCCACGCTGGCTACCTTGCCAGCGCGTGAGTTGTCCGCAGGTTTGGCCGAGGTGATCAAGTACGGTTTGATCTGCGATGAGCCATTCCTGTCGTGGCTTGAGGAGCATATGCCTGCATTGCGTGCCCTCGATCAGGAGGCGCTTACTGCGGCGATTGCACATTCCTGTGCCGCCAAGGCTCGCGTTGTTGCGTCCGATGAGCGCGAGTCGGGGGTGCGCGCTACCTTGAATCTTGGCCACACCTTTGGCCATGCCATCGAGACGCATCAGGGTTATGGCGTCTGGTTGCATGGTGAGGCGGTGGCGGCTGGCACGGTCATGGCGTTGGATATGTCCGAGCGTCTGGGCTGGATTAGCGCGGCTGAGCGTGCGCGGGCCGTCAGGCTGTTTATTGCTGCGGGGTTGCCGGTTGTTCCGCCCGCGAATATGACGCCTGAGGATTTTATGGAGCATATGGCGGTCGACAAGAAGGTTCTCGATGGCAAGCTGCGCCTGGTGTTGTTGCGCGGTTTGGGTGAGGCGGTTGTAACCGGTGATTTTCCCCGGGAAACTTTGAATGCCACGCTGAACGCAGACT
The DNA here is from genome assembly GCA_044240245.1 of Pseudomonas sp. Classification (GTDB taxonomy): domain Bacteria; phylum Pseudomonadota; class Gammaproteobacteria; order Pseudomonadales; family Pseudomonadaceae; genus Aquipseudomonas. The sequence continues at coordinate 9,092 of JBIHZW010000107.1, forward strand.
ATGCGGCGCAGCTGGCTCAGCTTAAAAATTAACGAGTGTCCCATGACAAGTTTGCATGCTGACGAGGCGTTTCTCGATCACTACCAATTCACTCATGACCCCTTCGCTTCGCGGGTTCCAGGGTTCAAATTCTTCCCAGCGCAGCGCAAGCCGGTGCTTGGGCAGTTGCACCATTTGGCGCGCTACAGCCAGTTGTTGCTGGTGGTCAGCGGGCCGGATGGTAGTGGTAAAACCCTGCTGCGCCAGGCGCTGGTAGCGAGCACCAATAAACAGGCGGTGCAGAGTGTCGTGGTTTCTGCCAAGGGTGCTTCTGATCCCGCCAGTATTCTGCGCCAGGTCGCCCAGGGCTTGCAGGTGCAGCGCCCTGAGCTGCCGGCCATTCTTGCTCAGGTCGGCCAGTTGGCCCTGACCGGGCAGGAAGTCTATGTGCTGGTTGACGACGCTGAGGAACTTAGTGATGCCGCGCTGACTAGCCTATTGAGCTTGGCAGTGGGTAGTGCTGAAGGCCGTCCGCATGTGTTTCTGTTTGCCGAGTCGCAATTGCTGTCGCGCCTTGAAAATGTGGCCGCAGGCGATGAATGTTTTCATGTCATCGAGCTGCAGTCCTATAGCGAGGAAGAAACCCGCGAGTATCTGGCGCAGCGCCTTGAAGGTGCAGCGCAGGGGATTGAAGTACTGAGCGATGAGCAGATTGCCGATATTCACGAGCAATCTGCTGGCTGGCCGGGCGTAATCAACCAAGTTGCGCGCGAGTCGCTGGTTGAGGCGATGTTGGCGCAGCGTGGTGCGGCGAGTCGCGGTGGCTTTGCCTTCAATTTGCCGCGCAAGCATCTGCTGGCATTGTGCGTGGTCGCTATCGGCGTTCTGGCTGCCTGGTTTATGCAGGGGCGCGTCGTTGAAGATGTTGATGCACCTGTTATTGCGCAGCTGCCGCTTGATGAGGCTGCACCGCCTGCAGTGGTTGCGCCACCAGCTGATGCTGCGGTTGCGCCTGCGATTCAGTTTGAAGGCGCAAACCAGCCGCTGCCGCTGCCTTTGGTGGGCGAGGCGCAGCCGGTTATTCGCGAGCCTTTGGCTCAGGCGGCTGGCTTGAGTGGTGCAGAAGAGTCTGACGCTGAGGGCGCTTCTGGGGCTGCAGATGTCGCTCCTGAACCAGCTCCAGTCGTGTCGGCGAGTGCTCCGGTTGCGCCTGTGGTTGCTGAACCGGTCAAGGTTGCTCCAGTGGTTGCTCCGCCAGTTGCGCCCGTGGTCAAGCCGGTTGCGCCAGTGACGGCTGCAGTGCCCCCGCCAATTAAGCCACAAGCACCGGCCGCTGCGGCCAAGCCTGCTGCAGGTGGTGGTGATTGGTATGCCGCGCAGGCGGGCTCGCGTTATACCCTGCAGATCCTCGGGGCTCGGTTGGAAAGTGGTGCGCAGGCTTTTGTAAAAGCCAATGGTGCGGATTACCACTATTTCAAGAAGCAGCATCAGGGCAAGCCGCTGTACGTGGTTACCTATGGCAGCTTTGCCACGCGTGATGCGGCGCAGGCGGCCTTGCGTACCCTGCCTGCAAAGGTGCAGGCTGGTAAGCCATGGCCGCGTAACTTTGTCGGCATTCAGCAAGAGATTGCCCAGGCGCGCTAGCTGATACACTTCAGCGCTTGCGCTGACCGGTCGGTCGCTACCACGACCTACCGGTCTTATCCTTCGTTTTCGCGACATATTTTTTCAAGGCTTCGTCACTAAGGTTTGTGACGGCCTAGGTGGGTATGTACAATGACTGCCCTTTCGCCTGCGCAAAGCTGGGGCTTAGTCCTGCGCGCATGGTAAGTGGTTGAATTAGAAAGTAATTGCCTTGTGATAGGCCGTCTGGTGAGAGTCCCTATGAAAGCAGGTTTGTACCGTCCTGATGAGTTCAAGGATAACTGCGGCTTCGGCCTTATCGCCCATATGCAGGGTGAGGCTAGCCATCACCTGC
>JBIHZW010000108.1:0-11017 GCA_044240245.1 Pseudomonas sp.
CAAAATTATCGTCGGCCTCGACGCCAAAGATGGTTTTGTCGCCACTGACGGTTGGGCTGAAATCAGCACCGTGCAAGTCATTGATCTGGCCAAGCAGTTTGAAGCCGACGGCGTGTCTTCGATCGTTTATACCGATATCGCCAAAGACGGCATGATGCAGGGCTGCAACGTGCCCTTTACTGCGGCCTTGGCAGCAGCGACCAAGATCCCGGTGATCGCCTCCGGCGGCATCCACAACCTAGGCGATATCCGCGCCCTGTTGGACGCGAAGGCGCCGGGCATCATCGGTGCGATCACCGGCCGGGCGATCTACGAAGGCACCCTGGATGTTGCCGAGGCGCAAGCCTTCTGCGATTCCTACAAGGGCTGAGGACAGACTCATGGCGCTGGCTAAACGCATTATCCCCTGCCTCGACGTGGACAACGGCCGCGTGGTCAAGGGCGTGCAGTTCGAGAACATCCGCGATGCCGGCGACCCGGTGGAAATCGCCCGGCGTTACGACGAGCAGGGCGCCGACGAGATTACCTTTCTCGATATCACCGCCAGCGTCGATGGTCGCGACACTACGCTGCACACGGTCGAGCGTATGGCCAGCCAGGTGTTTATCCCGCTGACCGTGGGTGGCGGCGTGCGCACCGTACAGGACATCCGCAACCTGCTGAATGCCGGTGCGGACAAAGTCTCGATCAACACCGCTGCGGTGTTTACTCCGGAGTTCGTTGGCGAAGCTGCTTCGCGCTTCGGCTCGCAGTGCATCGTCGTCGCCATCGACGCAAAGAAGGTTTCCAAGCCGGGCGAAACGCCGCGCTGGGAAATCTTCACCCACGGCGGGCGTAAACCCACCGGCCTGGATGCGGTGCTCTGGGCGAAAAAGATGGAAGACCTCGGCGCCGGCGAAATCCTCCTGACCAGCATGGATCAGGACGGGGTAAAGAGCGGCTATGACCTGGGCGTAACCCGCGCCATCAGCGAAATGGTCGGCATCCCGGTCATCGCCTCCGGCGGTGTCGGTAACCTGCAGCACTTGGCTGACGGCATTATCGAAGGCAAAGCGGCTGCCGTACTGGCTGCGAGCATCTTCCACTTCGGCGAGTACACCGTGCCGGAAGCCAAGGCCTATATGGCCGCTCGCGGCATCGTAGTGCGCTAAACCTCGCTGGCCGGCAGCCCTGCCGGCCACTGCTGCGGGCGAGTCGACAGCAAAATGTCGACTGGCCCGCTAAAATCAGAATGTTTGCGTTCGGGTCGATGCTTTTGGCATCCCTGTGAGCGCTCCTCTTTCAATAAATGGTTTTTCCATACACGGAGTTCTTATGTCCGCTATCCGGCTATTCACCGCGGTTTGGCTGTTGTGTGCCGTCAGCCTGGCTCACGCGGAGCCTCTGGTTCTGCTTACCGAAAACCTCCCGCCGTTCAGCATGGCGGCCAGTGGCGGCAACTTTGCCAAGGATGCTGATGTACAGGGCATCAGCAGCGATACGGTGCGTGCGCTGTGCAGCAAGGCTCAGCTTGAGTGTCAGATGATCCTGCGTTTCCCTTGGGACCGTCAGTACAAGCAGGCGCTCGAAAGCAAGGGCTACGGGCTGTTCTCCACCATCCGCACGCCGGAGCGTGAGTCGCTTTTCAAGTGGGTTGGGCCGATTGCCGTGAGCGACTGGGTGCTGCTGGCCAAGGCCGATAGCACCATTGCGTTGAATAGTCTGGATCAGGCCGGGGCATACCGGATTGGCGGTTATCGCAATGATGCGATTTCTCAGTTCCTCATCGACCGTGGCGTGACGGTACAAACCAGCCTGCAGGACAAGGAAAACCTCAACAAGCTGGAGAAGGGCGTGATCGACTTGTGGGCCACTGATGAGGTTGGCGGGCGTTATATGGCCAAGCAGTCGCCTCTGGGTGCGCTCAAGGTGGTGCATCGCTTTAACAGCGCCGACCTCTATCTGGCGCTGAATAAAGAGACGCCCGATGAAGTGGTGCAGAAGTTGCAGAAGGCCTTGGACGATATGCGCGCTCAGGGTGAGCTGGGTACGATCAAAGACGGTTATCTGTAAGCGTCTGGTGTCCGTACCTGCGGAAAACCTGGGCTGGGCTAAGTCGACAGTGCTGGGTATGCTTGCATACTCAGCCCAACTATCGATGTGAGACATCATGTTCAAACAACTATTAGTCGCCCTCGCTGGCACAGTTATGGTGCTCGCGGGCAGTGCTCGGGCCGAAATTGACCCGAACTACCGCATGGTCCTGCTGACCGAGAATTTCCCACCGTACAACATGGCGATCAACGGCAAGAACTTCGCCCAGGAAGACAATATCGACGGCATTGCCGTGGATATCATCCGCGAGATGTTCAAGCGCGCCGGCATCCAATACAACATGACTCTGCGTTTTCCTTGGGATCGCATCTACAAGCTGGCGCTGGAAAAGCCTGGCTATGGAGTCTTTGTTGCGGCGCGTTTGCCGGAGCGTGAGGCGCTGTTCAAGTGGGTCGGTCCAATTGGTCCGGACGACTGGGTACTGCTCGGCAAGGCCGATAGCAGCATTACCCTGAACAGCCTGGACGACGCCAAGCAGTACAAGGTCGGCGCCTACAAGGGCGACGCGATTGCCGAGCACTTGGTGGAAAAAGGCCTGGAGCCAATTACCGCCCTGCGCGACACGGAAAACGCCAAGAAACTGATGGCCGGTCAGATTGACCTGTGGGCCACCGGTGATCCTGCCGGCCGTTACCTGGCCAAGCAGGAAGGTGTTTCCGGGCTGAAAACCATTCTGCGTTTCGATAGCGCAGAACTGTATCTGGCGCTGAACAAAGAAGTGCCGGACGAAGTTGTACAGAAGTTGCAAGCCGAGCTGGACAAGATGCGCAGCGAAGGCTTTGTCGACGATATTCTGAATAACTACCTGTAATACGTAGCACCAGCGGGCCGGTCACAAACCGGCTCGCGGCCATGGATGGTTGACGCCAAGTACCATACGTCGCCGGGCAGTCGCCCGAGCAGGGATGCCGCTAGCCATAATCACAATTCATGCGAGCGGAATGACCTATGTTGAAAACCCTGAAAGCCAGCCTGTTGTTCGGGCTTGTCCTGAGTGCCTGCGCAGCCCGTGCAGAGCTTCCAGCCGATTACAAAGTGGTGTTGCTGACCGAGAACTTCCCGCCATTCAACATGGCCGTGGATGACAAGAACTACGCCCGTGACGACGGTATCGATGGCATCAGTGCCGAAATCGTCCGTGAGATGTTCAAGCGCGCCGGTATCAACTACAGCCTGACTCTGCGTTTCCCCTGGGATCGCCTGTATCGTCTGACCCTGGACAAGCCCAACTACGGCCTGTTCTCCACCACCTTCACCCCTGAGCGTCAGCCACTGTTCAAGTGGGTAGGGCCATTGGCGAAAACCGGTTGGGTGCTGTTGGCTGCACCGGGTAATAACTTAAGCGTTGCCAGCCTCAAGGACGCCGCGCAGTACCAGATCGGCGCCTACAAGAACGACGCGGTCAGCCAGCATCTGGAAAGCCAGGGCCTGAGCCCTATCAATGCGCTGCGTGACCAGGAAAACATCAAGAAGCTGCTCAGCGGCAAGATCGATCTGTGGGCCACCACTGACCCGGTCGGTCGTTACCTGGCCAAGCAGGAAGGTGTCAGTGGTCTGAATACCGCGCTGCGTTTCAACGATGCTGAACTGTACCTGGCGCTGAACAAGGACACCCCGGATGAGGTGGTGCAGCGCTTGCAGAAGGCTCTGGATGAACTGCGCGCCGAAGGCTTTATCGACGAGATGACCAATAACTACCTGTAGTTTCAGGCGTTATTAAAAAAGCCCGACTTTGAGCGATCAAGGTCGGGCTTTTTCTTGGCTATCTGTAGGAGATTAGTCGCCGCGGGTAACGCTCAGACCTTTAAGCAGGTTGAGTGCCTGGCTCAGTTGATAGTCGTCATCCTGCGGGCGTGCCGGGGGGCTGGTCTTGCCCTTGCTTGGCTTGTCGGCACCGCCGTTGCCATTGCCCAGGTGGCCTTGCAGGTCGGCTTCCTTGATGGTCTCGTCGCCCTGCTCACGGGTCAGTTTGGCGCGCGCCACTTCGATATCCGGCGCGATGCCCTGGGCCTGAATCGAGCGGCCGTTGGGGGTGAAGTACAGTGCGGTGGTGAGTTTCAGGGCGCGATCATTGTTCAGTGGCAGCACGGTCTGCACCGAGCCTTTGCCGAAGCTGTCGGTACCCATCAGCACGCCGCGTTTGTGATCCTGCAGAGCGCCAGCGACGATTTCGGAAGCCGAGGCGCTGCCGCCGTTGATTAGCACTACCAGTGGCACGCCTTCACTGGCGTCAGCCGGATCGGCATTGAAGCGCAGCTCGGAGTTGGCGATGCGCCCTTCGGTGTAGACGATCAGGCCCTTTTTCAGGAAGTGGTCGGTGACTTCCACTGCCGCCTGCAGCACGCCGCCGGGGTTGTTGCGCAGGTCGAGCACCAGGCCGCGCAGCTTCTTGCCATTTTCCTTGCGCAGTTTGGCCAGGGCTTTACCGACTTCTTCACCGCTGTTGACCTGGAACTGGGTAATGCGCACGTAGCCATAGCCGTCGTCGAGCAGCTGGCTTTTCACGCTCTTGACCTTGATCACAGCGCGCGTCAGCTCGACATCGAAGGGCTTGCCGCCTTCGCGGACCAGGGTCAGTTCGATATCGCTGCCGGCTTTACCGCGCATCTTCTCGACAGCTTCCATCAGCGACAGGCCCTTGGTTGGCTGGCCGTCGATCTTCACGATCAGGTCGCCCGGCTGGATACCAGCAGCGGATGCTGGGGTGTCATCGATCGGCGAGACCACCTTGAGAAAGCCGTCTTCGGTGCCGAGCTCAATGCCCAGGCCGCCGAATTCGCCGCTGGTGCTTTCCTGCAGGTCGCGAAAGGCTTCCGGCTCCAGGTAGGCCGAGTGCGGGTCAAGGTTGCTGAGCATGCCCTTGATCGCGTTTTCCAGCAGGGTCTTGTCGCTGACCGGCTCGACATAGGCGGACTTGATGCGATCCATCACCTCGGCAAAGGTGCGCAGGTCGTCCAGCGGCAGTGGCGCGCTGTCGTTGGCGGTGGCCGGCGCTTCGGCGGGCGCGGCAAAGGCGGCAGTGCTGCCCAGCAGGGTAACGGCCAGCGCGAGGGCGGTGAGGCGGAACAGATGCGGCATGTCGAACTTACTCCTGTCCTAAATCGGTAATCGCAACACTTATCCTTGTGCGCGGCACCATTGAGCAGGGTCGGTCGGGCGGCCCTGCTGGCGAATTGCGAAATACAGTGCTGGGGTGTCCTGGCCGCCGCTGTTGCCAACGGTGGCGATGGCTTCGCCGGCCTTGACCACGTCGCCAGCGTCCTTGAGCAGGCTCTGGTTATGCCCATAGAGGCTCAGGTAGCCGTTGCCATGGTCGAGAATGACCAGAAGCCCGGCGCCACGCAACCAGTCGGCAAACACCACGCGCCCGCCATGTACGGCGTGCACCTGGCTACCGGCGGAGGCACCGATCAGCACGCCATCCCACTTGGTGCGGGCGTCACCACCGCGTGGCGTGCCGTAGCGGGCTACCAGGCGACCATCTACCGGCCAGGGCAACTTACCGCGGGCCTTAGCGAATGGACCGCCAAAACTGGCGCCGGAGCTCACCAATGGACCCGTCGGCGCTGGATTAGTGCTGCTGCGCGGCTGTTCGCGCTCGGCGAGCAGGGCTTGCTGGCGCGCGGCTTCAGCTTCGCGGGCCTGGCGGGCGAGGGTTTCTTCGATGGTTTTCAGCACCCGCGCCAGATTGGCTTGTTCCTGCTGGCGGGCCTTGAGCTTCTGGTCGCGGGCGGAGAATTCCTTGTTCAGCTTGGCCAGGGCCAGCTGACGCTCCTTGCGTACGCTGGCGAGCTGCTCGCGGCGGCCATCCAAGGCGCTTTTCTGTTCCAGCAACTGGCTTTGCTGGTTGGCGATGTCCAGCTCGACGTTGGCCAGCTGGCGCAGGGTTTCATTGAAGGTGGCGAGTTGTTCCATGCGCGCTTCGCTGAGGTAGTCGTAGTAGGTCAGGGTGCGAGAGAATTTTTCCGGGTTCTGCTGGTTGAGCAGCAGCTTGACGTACTCCTGGCGGCCGCTCTGATAGGCGGCGCGGGCCTGGATGCCAATCAGGCGCTGCTGTTCAAGGCGCGCGCCCTCGAGTTTTTTTTTCTCGGTATCGAGGCGCTGGATTTCCTCTTCGCTCTTTTTCAGGTCCTGCTGCAGGCCTTTGACCTGTTTCTCCAGCTGGCCCATCTCGTTTTCGGTTTTCTTCAGGTCTTTCTGCACGCCGGATTTTTCCTGCTGCAGCTTATCCAGCAGTTGCTTCAGCTCGGCGACATCGGCGCGAGCGGCGTCCAGTTGCTTTTGTGCATCGCTCTTCTCGTCGGCGATGGCAGGCGTCAGCAGGAGGGTCAGGAAAATAAGGGCGAGGGCACGAAACATGGGGCTGGCAGCACCTGGGGCAAGGACGCGCCTAGTATGCCTAAAAAAACAGCGGCAAGCTGCATGTCATCAGTGCTGTGCGCGGGGCTGCCTCTGCAGCGTGAAGCAGCCGGCAATTTGGCCGCAGGCCAGGCGTTGCACCTGGCTGCGGGCAGTGGCTTAGTTCAGCTCGACGATGCTGGTGCCGGTCATTTCCGCCGGAACTGGCAGGCCCATCAGGGTCAGCAGGGTCGGGGCAACATCGGCCAGTACGCCACCGTCGCGAATGGTCGCTGGGCGCTTGCCGACATAGATAAATGGCACTGGCTCGCAGGTGTGCGCGGTGTGCGCCTGGCCGGTGCTTTCGTCGGCCATCTGCTCGACGTTGCCGTGGTCAGCGGTGATCAGCGCTTCGCCGCCGACTTTGTCCAGCGCGGCAACGATACGGCCGACGCAGCCGTCCAGGCATTCCACGGCGGCCACGGCGGCGGAAAACACGCCGGTATGGCCGACCATGTCGCCGTTGGCGTAGTTGACGATGATCACGTCATAACGCTGGTTTTCGATCGCGTCGACGATCTTGTCGGTGACTTCCGGCGCGCTCATCTGCGGCTGCAGGTCATAGGTGGCGACATTTGGCGAAGGAATCAGGATGCGTTCTTCACCGGCAAAGGGTTCTTCACGGCCGCCGGAGAAGAAGAAGGTGACGTGGGCGTACTTCTCGGTCTCGGCGATGCGCAGCTGAGTCTTGCCGTTGTTCGCCAGGTATTCGCCGAGCACGTTGGTCAGCGCTTCCGGTTTATAGGCGCTGGGCGTCGGGATGCTTGCGGCGTACTGGGTGAGCATGACGAAGCCGGCCAGTTGCGGCACGCGCTGACGTTCGAACTCTTTGAAGCCGGGCTCGACAAAGGCGCGGGTCAGCTCGCGGGCACGGTCGGCGCGGAAGTTCATAAACACCACGGCGTCGCCGTCTTCCATCCGTACTGGTTCGCCAATGGTGGTGGCTTTGACGAATTCATCGCTTTCGCCACGCTCGTAGGCGGCCTGCAGGCCTTCCACGGCAGTGGCAGCGTTGAACTGACCGTTACCATCGACCAGCAACCCGTATGCCTGCTCGACGCGGTCCCAGCGGTTGTCGCGGTCCATGGCGAAGTAGCGGCCGCTGAGGCTGGCGATGCGGCCCTTGCCGAGTTTGGCGAAGGTGGCGTCGAGCAGCTCGATGGACGGCTGCGCGCTTTTTGGCGGCGTGTCACGGCCATCGAGGAAGGCATGCAGGTAGATACGCTCGGCACCGCGCTGGGCGGCCAGTTCGGCCATGGCCGCTAGATGGTCCTGATGGCTGTGTACGCCGCCATCCGAGAGCAATCCGAGGATATGCACGGCCTTGCCGGCGCTTACCGCCTTGTCCACGGCGCTGGTGATGGCTGGATTAGTGAAGAAATCGCCATCGCGAATCGCTTTGGTCACCCGGGTGAAGTCCTGATACACCACGCGGCCCGCGCCGAGGTTCATATGGCCGACCTCGGAATTGCCCATCTGCCCGTCTGGCAGGCCTACGTCCATACCCGAGCCCGAGATCAAACCGTGGGGCTGGGTGGCGCGCAGATGGTCGTAGACCGGCGTGTTGGCCGCCATGATGGCGTTGGATTCGGGGCTGTCACTGTGGCCGAAGCCATCGAGGATGATCAGTACCAGGGGTTTGGGCGTGGCGCTCATAAAGCTGGTTCGCTCTGGGTCGATGGGCGGGAAACAAAGGAGGGGCATTTTACGGCCAAGTGGCGCAAACGTCACCGCCGGGCGGGGTTTGGCCGACCTGTGCGGCTGTGTATACTGGCCGACATTTTACCGCCCCGGAACCGCACAATGCTTGCCAACTTGATTGAATTTGCCACTACCCACTATGTCCTGAGCGGTTTGTTCGCAACTCTGCTTGCGCTGCTGATCTTCACCGAAGCGCGCAAGGGCGGGCAGAGTCTGAGCAGCCGCCAGCTGACCGCACTGGTTAATAGCGAGCAGGGCGTGGTGCTGGATATTCGCGGGCAGAAAGACTTTTCTGCCGGGCATATCGTTGGTGCGTTGAATATTCCCTTCGAAAAGCTCGCTGGGCGTATGGTTGAGCTGGACAAGCACAAGGCCAAGACCATCATCGTGGTCGACGCTATGGGCCAGCACGCCGGTGCCGTCTGCCGTGATCTGAAGAAGGCCGGTTTCACTGCGGCCAAGCTGTCTGGCGGTGTCGCCAGCTGGCGCGGTGACAATCTGCCGCTGGTGAAGTGAGATGCAGCCTGTCGTCATCTATTCCAGCGACTGGTGCCCGTACTGCATCCGAGCCAAGCAACTGCTGACTCATAAAGGCGTGGCCTTTAACGAGATCAAGGTTGATGGCAAGCCGGATGTACGGGCGGAAATGACCCGCAAGGCGCGGCAGACCTCGGTGCCGCAGATCTGGATCGGTGACACCCATGTGGGTGGTTGCGATGACCTTTACGCCCTGGAGCGCGCCGGCAAGCTCGACGCGCTGCTCAAGGCTTAATTCCCTGTTTACCCGTACCTAACGACAAGAAGGCTTTGCCATGACAGAACAAGCTAGCAACGGCGCCGCTCAGGGCGAACAAAACCCGCAATTCTCCCTGCAGCGTATCTATGTACGTGACCTGTCCTTCGAAGCGCCGAAGAGCCCGGAAATCTTCCGTCAGGAGTGGGCGCCTAGCGTCGCCATGGACCTCAACACCCGTCAGAAGGCGCTGGATGGCGACTTCCACGAAGTGGTGCTGACCCTCTCGGTGACCGTGAAAACTGGCGAAGAAACCGCCTTTATCGCTGAAGTGCAGCAGGCTGGCATCTTCCTGATCAAGGGTCTGGACGCCGCTTCCATGAGTCACACCCTGGGCGCGTTCTGCCCGAACATCCTCTTCCCCTATGCCCGTGAAACCCTGGACAGCCTGGTCGTGCGTGGCTCGTTCCCGGCGCTGATGCTGGCTCCAGTGAATTTCGATGCCCTGTACGCCCAGGAGCTGCAGCGTATGCAGCAGGCTGGCGAAGCGGCAACCGCACACTAAGGTTTGCGGTTGGAACAAAAAACGCCCTACGGGGCGTTTTTTTATTGGGCGTCGGCAAAACCCTGCTGACGCCAGGCTTCATAGACCGCCACGGCGACGGTATTGGACAGGTTCAGGCTGCGGCAGCCTTCGCGCATCGGCAGGCGCAGGCGTTGCTCGGGCGGCAGGCTGTCGCGAATCTCCTGTGGCAGGCCGCGGCTTTCCGGGCCGAACAGGAAAGCATCGCCGGGTTGGTAGCTGACCTGGTGGAACGTTTGCGAGCCCTTGGTGGTAAAGGCAAACACGCGCGGTTGACCGATGCTGGCCAGGCAGCTGTCGAGGTCGGCGTGGCGCTGCAGGGTGGCGTACTCGTGGTAATCCAGGCCGGCGCGGCGCAGGCGTTTGTCATCCAGCTCGAAGCCCAGCGGCTCGATCAGGTGCAGGTGGCAGCCGCTGTTGGCGCAGAGCCTGATAATGTTGCCGGTATTGGGTGGAATTTCCGGTTGAAAAAGGATGACGTGAAACATGCGCGGCTCCGAGCTTGAAGACGAGCAGCATTCTACAGACCCGCGCCCCCGTCCGTGGGTGCGGGTGATTGCTTCATTGGCGGTGTTTGGTTTTTTGATTGGTTTGATGATTGGCCGGCTGCTGCAGCCTGACCCGCTGTGGCTTGAACGCGTGGAGGTGGTTGAGCAGGGCCTTGAGCTGTGGTTCAACGTCGAGCCGCTGCCGCGCGAAGAACATGCCGGTGGCGTATTTATCCTACGCCTGCAGAGTTTTGGCCGCGAACAGCAAGGCCAGCTGCACGTGCAAGGGAAGTTGGCCAATTGGCGTTTGCAGCGAGAGAGACGGGATTTGCTACTGAGAGTGGTGGCAGCCCGTCCATTGCGCGGCGAGTGGCGCGCTGAGGAAGTGGACGGGCGCTGGCGGCTGGTGGTCAGCCTGGTGGAGCAATAAAAGAGGGGAATCCCCGGCCTGCCTGTACCAAGGTCCCCAAAACTGGGATTACTTGAGTCTATGCAGGCTGTATGCCAGTTTTATTACGTTGGCTGCGGGCCGCGTAAATACTGGGTTTCAGGGTTTCTACCGGCCGCTGCGGCCGCTGCGTGCGCTACGCAAGCGCTGGGATGTGAACCGCAGCTGTGCACTTGATCGATGCCGGTGCATTGCTCTGGCGCATTTTCAGTTGTTTGCGGCGTAAATAAAAACGGGCCCTAGTGGGCCCGTTTTGCATGCAGCGCGGCGTCGGCGGTTTAGTCGTCGCTATCCTCGTCATCGGCGCTTTCGACGTTCATGCCCAGTTCCTTGATCTTGCGGGTCAGGGTATTACGACCCCAGCCCAGCAGCACGGCGGCGTCGCGGCGGCGCCCCGCGGTGTGCTTGAGGGCGGTTTCGATCATGATTCGCTCGAAGGCCGGCACGGCGGTATCCAGCAGGCTGGACTGGCCGCGCCCCAGGGCCTGATCGGCCCACTGGCGCAGTGCCTGTTCCCAGTTGCTGACCGGTGCGCTTTCCTGCGGCTGGCTGAGCAGCTCCGGCGGCAGGTC
>JBIHZW010000109.1:0-10990 GCA_044240245.1 Pseudomonas sp.
CACCTCAACGCCGAGCTGGAAAAAGCCCTGTTGCTGCAGCTCCGGTTGCGGTTTGACCCGCAGGCACGGGCTGTCGGTGTGGGCGCCGACCAGGCGAATGCCGCCTTCCAGCGGCGCGCGTTTGCCCAGTTTGAAGGCGATGATCGAGGAGTCGTTGCGCGTGACGTAATAGCGGCCGCCGGCCTCGGTGTGCCAGCTGGCGCGCTCGTCCAGGTGCTGAAAACCGGCCGCCTCAAGGCGCTGAGCCAGGCTGGCGGTGGCATGAAAAGGGGTTGGCGAGGCCTTGAGGAACTCGATCAGGCCTTGATTCAAATCTTCGCGCATAGGGCACTCCAGACGGCAATCGGCCGAGTTTAGCGGATTTGCCTAGCGCTTTGGGCTGCCGCCCTCGACAGATCAGCGCGAGATGCTTACCAGGCTCAGCAGATAACCGTCGAACTCGGCAAATTGGCCTTGCAGTTCACTGCCAGCGGGCCAGTCGGTATGCAGGTCAATCAGCAGGCGCATGCGCACTTTATTGTCGGCGTCGACGCTGAGCAGCTCGGCATCCTGAAAGTAGAAGTGCTGCAATACCTGCGGGTAAAGCGCCTTGAACAGGCTTTCCTTGAGCGAGAAGGTCAGGCTGATGCGTTGCGCACGCTGTTCGCTCGGCAAGGCTTCCAGACGGAACAGCTCGGCTGGGGTAAGGATTTCCCCAGCCAGACGTTCGGCACGGCTGGCCGGCATGATCTGCTCGATATCCAGGCCGAGGCCGCGCCAATCCTTGCTGTTGCCCACCACGGCGCCGGCCCAGCCGCTGCCGTGGGTGATGGAACCGACCATGCCGACTGGCCACTGCGGCGCGCGATCTTCACCACATGTCGGAACGGCCGCTGTGCCGGTCACGCGCAGCAAGGCTTCACGCGCACATAGGCGCCCGGCCAGGTATTCGGCCTGGCGTTTGGCTACGCCGCGCACCGGCTCGATGGCGCAGTGGCTGAAGTCCTCTGCATCCAGCAGCTCGGGATTAAAGGTGGTACTGATCAACTGCAGCGCCGGCAGCGTATGCGGCAGTGGCCAGTGGTCATTCAGCGGGCTGCAGCAAGGCGGTAGGTAGGCTGTATTCATCGGCCTATTCTGCCGCGCGGCGCTTGGTACGGCCAGCCGGGGCGGGCGTTTACATTTCTTTGCAAAGCGGCAACAAAGCTAAACGAAGTCGCCCAGGCTTTTTTGCCACACTGCGGCATGCGTTTCTTCGGGGACGCAGGTGAGGTTGTAGCTGGCGCAGGCGTGAGGCTTGTTCCGGCATTTCTCTGAGAATGAGTACGGGAGCCCGTTTGGGCTCCCGTTTTTTTATGGCCGCTATTCAGGGCGGCCATCCTTCGGGCCGTCGCACGCTCTGAGCTATTTGCCCACCAAGCTTAAACGTCTACTGCCAGGTATCGGGCTGCGCGCGGCAATGATGCTGCGATCCAGGTCGCCCTTGAGGGTTTCGAACAGGTCGCGGGTGAACACGCGGTTGCCGATATACCAGGAGTGGTCCTCGCTGCCGAGAAAGCCCTGCGGTTGGTCACGGGCCTGCAGGGCTTTATCGCTGAGCAGCTGCTGATGGTAGGCGGTGCAGTCGACATCGGCTGTCGAGTCCGGCGCGTTATCCGGCAAGCCCACCCGACCTGCGCGTGGCGCTACACCCGCGCGTTTGACGTTGGACAGTTTCAGCACGCTGTCGCCAAAGCTGAAGTAGTTGGTCAGGCGTGTGCAGTGACGGTACAGCGAGTCGCTGCTGGCATGGCCCTGGCTCAAGGATGAGGCCGAGACATCGGAGCCGATAAAGCACAGCTGGCTGATCATCCAACTGTTGTTTTCCAGCCGTGCATCGTCGGCGTCGTCGAAGGCTTCGCGCACCACGTAGGTGCCCATAGAGTGGGCGAGAATATGCGTGTTTACCGCGCAATCCGGGGTCTGCTTGGCGGCCAGCAGGGCAATCAGGTCGGTCACCAGCTGCATCGCGCTGAGCTTGGCGTCGTGCCGGTCTTCCAGGTAACCGACAGTCTTGTTGTCGCTGGGCCAGTCGAACGACACCACAACGCCTTTCCAGCCCAGGGCCTTGAGGTCGCTCTGCAACTGGCGATGGCGTTTAAGTACTTCAGGGGCGCTGTTGTTGTAGCCATGTACGTAGACCAGGATGTCACCGCGCTCGGCGCCTGTGCGCTCATCCGTGCCCCAGATGGCCTCGGCCAGTAACTGCTGCACCCAGGCCTTGACCCAGTTTTCACCCATGCGCCCGTGTTTTGGGATGGGTTCTTTGGCATCCGAAGGCACCAGCAGCATATGTGAGGGGCCGGGTTCGGCATCGAACGCAGCTTGTTTTACACGGCGGGCGCTGACCACAAAGTCGTTCATCGCGAGTACTCCTTGTCTGTTGCACAAGTGGCTCCATGCGATGCGTCTACGACCTGGCTGGCGTATCTGAGCCGATAAGGCCCAGTCGGCTTGCGTGCCGAAATCACTGGGTAGGCGGTGAAAAATGCCAAGCCGTGGCCGCTATAGCGCCGCTCCCGGTTGCGTCTTTTTTCGCCTGCTAGTCAGGCTAGTTCCACTGCTCAGGTGCAACAAAAAACTGCGGCACAGGGTGATGAACGGCTTTGCCCATCGAATAGCTGCTTGAACACGCACAACGGCTATGCACGGCGCGCAAAACCAGCCCGGCTGGCTGCGTGCTAATCTGCCAGGACGGCCGATTTAGAGCCTTTTTGTGAGCCTGCCGATGCCTGCTGCCGATTCCTCTGCGCACCTGATGCGCGGTACTGCCGCCTACCGGCGCGCGACCCTGGCGCTGTTCTGCGCTGTTCTGCGCTGGTTTTGCCACCTTTGCCTTGCTCTACTGCGTGCAGCCTTTGTTGCCGCTGCTGGCTGCGCATTTTTCCGTATCGGCGGCGGGTAGCAGCCTGGCGTTATCGCTGACTACTTTGAGCCTGGCCATCTGTCTGCTGGTATCCGGCGCGCTGGCTGAGAGCTGGGGGCGCAAGCCGGTGATGGTGGCGGCGCTGGGCCTGGCGTCGTTGCTGGGTATCGCCTGCGCGCTGGTGGATAGCTGGGATCATCTGCTCTGGCTGCGCGCCTTGCTTGGCCTGGCCTTGAGCGGATTGCCGGCGCTGGCCATGGCCTATGTCGGCGAGGAGTTCGACCCCGAGGCGCTGCCGGCGGCGATGGGGCTGTATATCGGCGGCACCGCTTTAGGTGGTTTGCTTGGGCGGCTGCTGGCCGGCTTGCTCAGTGATCTCGGCGGTTGGCCGCTGGCCTTGGCCGGGATTGCCGGTATGGGCTTGCTGGCCCTGGGGCTGTTTGTCTGGCTGCTGCCGCCGTCGCGGCATTTCACCGCGCAGTCGCTGTCGCTACGTGGCCTGCTGCGCAACTTTGCGCTGCATCTGGGCAATGGTGAATTACGCCGTCTGTTTCTGTTGGCGTTTCTATTGATGGGCGGCTTTGTCGCGCTGTTCAACTACGTCGGCTTTCGTCTGGCAGCGGCGCCGTTCAACCTGTCTTCCAGTCTGATCGGCCTGCTGTTTACGGTGTATCTGCTGGGCATCGTCAGCGCCGGTTGGGCGGGGCGCTTGGTGCCACGCCTGGGCGCACGCCAGGTGATACAGGGCGGTATCGCCATCATGCTGCTAGGCGTTGCGCTGTGTGCCACGCCCTGGCTAAGCGCGGCGGTGGCGGGCTTGGCCTTATTCACCCTGGGCTTCTTTGCCGCCCATGCGGTGGCCAGCGGCCAGGTTGGGCAGCGTGCGAACGGAGCCAAGGCGCAGGCTTCGGCGCTGTATTTGTGCGCCTATTACCTGGGCTCCAGCGTGATTGGCTACGCCGCTGGGTATATATGGGAGCACGCGGGCTGGCTGCCGATGTTGGCTGTGCTGGCGGCTTTGTTTGTCGCTGCTGGGGGCTGCGCGCGCAAGCTGTAGAACCTGCTTACGAGCTGCTGCGCGTCGGCCCTGCTGCGTTTAAAGCAGACTCGGCAAGCCGCTTGCAGCTAACGCGCTTTAGCGCGGCCCGAAGGGCGAGCGAAGCGAGTAATGCTCATTTATACCAGTAAACTCCGCTTCCTCGCCTGCTTTAGCCTTGCATGGCTCTAGCTCGCGAGATCGTAAAACAGATTCTAAGGCGAGGGCCGTTCAGCGTTTGTTCAGCAAGGGTTCAGTGGGCGTTCAGCTAGGGGTAGGCAACATGGACCTCGAGTTAAGCAACACCGACTAACCACTGAGGACACACCATGAACCGCATTCTTAGCAAACTGGCCCTGGCTACTTCCCTGACCTTCGCTGCTGCTGCGGCCAATGCCGGCGACAACTTTGTCGGCCTGACCTGGGGTCAGACCGATAACAACATCCAGAAATCCAGCTCGCTCAACAGCAACCTGAACAGCCCCAAGCTCGACAAAGTAATCAACGACACTGGCACCTGGGGCGTACGCGCCGGTCAGGTCAGCGATGCAAACCGTTACTACATGACCTACGAGAATGTCTCGGACACCGATCGCGGCAACAAGCTGCGTCAGCAGAACCTGTTGGGTAGCTACGATGTGTTCCTGCCGGTTGGTGACTACAACACCAAACTGTTCGGTGGTGCCACCGCTGGCCTGGTCAAGCTGGAGCAAGAAAGCAAAGGCTTCAAGCGTGACAGCGATATCGGCTTTGCCCTCGGCCTGCAGGCTGGCATTCTTCAGGACATCAACCAGAATGCCTCGATTGAAGCCGGCTACCGCTACCTGCGCACCAATGCCAGCACCGAAATGGCGCCACACGGCGCAGGCAAGGCTGGCTCGCTGGACCTGCACAGCAGCGGCCAGCTCTACCTGGGTGCCAACTACAAGTTCTAAGCAGGTAGGGCAAAAGGGCCGGGCACAATGCCCGGCCGCTTTATTGGAGGAATTTGCAGGATGAAACTGTTGGTCGTGGAAGATGAAGCGCTGCTGCGTCACCACCTCTATAGCCGGTTGGGTGAGCAGGGCCATGTGGTCGATGCCGTGGCCAATGCCGAAGAAGCCCTGTACCGCGCTGCCGAATACAACCATGACCTGGCGGTGATCGATCTCGGCCTGCCAGGCATGAGCGGCCTGGACCTGATTCGTCAGTTGCGCAGTCAGGACAAGAGCTTCCCCATTCTGATTCTCACCGCCCGTGGCAACTGGCAGGACAAGGTCGAAGGCCTGGCCGCCGGAGCTGATGATTACGTGGTCAAACCCTTTCAATTCGAAGAGTTGGAGGCGCGCTTGAATGCCTTGCTGCGCCGCGCTTCGGGCTTTACCCAGGCGAGCATTACCGCTGGGCCGCTGCTGCTCGACCTCAACCGCAAGCAGGCGCTGCTTGAGGGCGAGGCCCTGCAACTGACGGCCTACGAGTACCGCATTCTTGAATACCTGATGCGCCACCAGCAGCAGGTGGTGGCCAAGGAGCGGCTGATCGAGCAGCTCTACCCAGATGACGAAGAACGCGACCCCAACGTGATCGAAGTGCTGGTTGGCCGTCTGCGCCGCAAACTCGAAGGCCAGCTGGATTTCAAACCCATCGAAACCGTGCGCGGCCAGGGCTACCTGTTTACCGAGCGCTGCCGATGAGCGCTGCCGAATTGAGCAAACCGGCCGCCCGCCGTCGCGGCGAGTCCCTGCGTCTACGGCTGATGCTCGGCACGGCAGTGCTGGCGGTACTGTTTATGCTGGCGCTGCTGCCGGCATTGCGCGGCGCCTTTGTCATCGCCCTGGAACAGTCGATAGAAAAACGCCTGGCTTCGGATGCCGCCGCGCTGGTTTCCGCCGCACGCACTGAGAACGGTCGGCTGACTATGCCCGACAAACTACCGGATGAGGAATTCGACAGCCTGGAAGCCAAGCTGCTGGGCTTTATCTACGACCGCCAGGGCAAGCGGGTCTGGCAGTCGCGTTCCTCCCTGGATGAAAGCGTCGACTATCGCCCGCGCTACGACGGCCGTGGCCACGAGTTTGTGCGCATGACCGACCGCGATGGCCGCGAGTTCTTTGTCTACGACGTGGAAATCGACCTGCTGCGCGGGCAGAGCGCGGCGTTCAGCGTGGTGACCATGCAGCCGGCCAGTGATTACCAGGCGATGTATGACGGCTTTATGGGCCAGCTCTACCTCTGGCTGGGTGGCGCGCTGTTGGTGTTGCTGGGGTTGCTATGGTTTGGCCTGAGCTGGGGCTTTCGCAGCCTGCGTGGCCTCAGCGCCGAGCTGGATCAGGTAGAGGCCGGCACACGTGAAGGTCTGAGCGAACAACACCCGCGCGAGCTGCTGCGCCTGACCGGCTCGCTCAACCGTTTGCTGGAGAGCGAACGCCAGCAGCGCGAGCGCTACCGAAATTCCCTCGACGACCTGGCGCATAGCCTGAAAACCCCCTTGGCGGTGCTACAAAGCGTGGCCGAGGTGATCGACAACCAGCCGCAGAATCGCGAGCAATCGCAGGTGCTGCAACAGCAGATCGAGCGCATGAGCCAGCAGATCGGCTATCAACTGCAGCGCGCCAGCCTGCGTAAAAGCGGCCTGATCCGCCACAGTGCGCGCCTGGCGCCTTTGCTCGATACGCTCTGCGATGCACTGGACAAGGTCTACCGCGACAAACAGGTGCATGTGCAGCGCGACTTTGCCACTGAGCAGCACCTGCCGATGGACCGTGGCGCGCTGTTGGAATTGCTCGGCAATCTGCTGGAAAACGCCTACCGCCTATGTCTTGGGCAGATCCGCGTCAGCGTCCGGCAGCAGGGCAGCAGGCTCGAACTGTGCGTGGAAGATGACGGCCCTGGTGTGCCGGCTGATCAGCGCGAACGCATCCTGCGCCGTGGTGAACGTCTGGATGCCCAGCATCCGGGGCAAGGCATTGGCACCGCAGTGGTCAAGGACATTATCGAAAGCTACGGCGGTGAACTGCTGCTGGAGGATTCGGCGTTGGGTGGGGCGAGTTTTCGCGTGCGCCTGCATGAGTGAGGCACGCGCTTAGCTCGCCAGCACCATATAAACCACCACCATCAGCACAATCAGGCCCAGCCAGACCAGGGCGTTGGTCCTGCTCAGGCCGACGATGCCGGCACCGCGCAGGCGAATTGGCGGGTTTTCTTCGAGGTAGAGGTTCATCTGCTCTTGGGCGGCCTCCGGGCTGATGCCCTGGTTCAGGCTGAGCATGCGAATGGCCTGGTCGTGATCGCCGCGCTGCATGGCCTGCAGAACGGGCTCGGGTAGCTGGGACATAAGACATTTCCTCCAGTAGAGATAGTTTTAGAGGGCGGCCATCGTTCAGGGTTCGACACTTTTCTTCTGAAGGCATAACGCCGGCTTCGTAGGCTGGACTTTAGCCGCGAACTTTTGTGGCTGTAGGTGTGCTCTGGCTTGGCGGCAGTTCATTCGTCTATCCGTGGCGGTGTTCTGGTAAAAGGGTTGGCAGGTAGAAAAGGAGGAACACCTGATGAGCGAGCCGTTCATGCTGGACCTGAATACATACCTCAAGCGCCTGGGCTACTCGTCGGCACCGCCACCGACCCTGGAAACCCTGCGCGAACTGCAGTTGCGGCACACCGCCGAGTTTCCCTTCGAAACCCTGTCGACGATGCTCCACGCCCCGGTGCACGTCGACCCGCCCAGGGTGCAGGACAAGCTGCTGCGTCAGGGGCGCGGCGGTTATTGCTTTGAGCTCAATCAGCTGTTTCTGCTGTTGTTGCAAGCGTTGGGCTTCAAGGCGCGCGGGTTGACTGGGCGAGTGGTGATGGGCGGGCCTGAGGATGCACAGACCGCACGTACGCACATGCTGGTGCTGGTGACCCTCGACGCTGTGCGCTATATCGCCGATGTAGGCTTCGGCGGCATGGTGCCGACCGGCCCGCTACAGCTGGACAGCGAAGCGCAGCAAACCACCCCCCACGAGCCTTACCGACTCACCCTGGTCGATGGCACTTACACCTTGCGCGCCCTGGTGGCCGGGAGCTGGCGGGCGATGTACCTGTTTGATCTGCAACCGGCGGCGCAGATCGATTACACGGTCGGCAACTGGTATGTGTCCACCCATCCGGATTCACCCTTCTTCGGCCAACTGGTCGCCGCTCGCACTGGCCCGCGCATGCGCAAAACATTGAGTAACGGCAGCTTCGCTATTCATCGCCTGGGCGAAGCCAGCGAGCGTGTGCAGCTGCAGGATGTTGATGCGGTGCTGGAGGTACTGCGGGAGGAGTTTGCTATTCGGGTGCCGGAGCATCCTGAGCTGCGGGCGACTATTGAGCGGTTGATTGCCAGTGAGTGAGGCCGGCGCTTTGCCTGCTTAGGGTGCCAACTGCTCTGGTTTAGCGACAAGTTTCATAAACGCGGTGACTTTGCGTTTTGGTTTCGCCCGTTACGGTAAGCCTGCGAGTTGATGGGTATCGCGTTGCTCAACCCATCCTACGAGCTCACGTTTCAGGCAATACAAATTACAGCCGGGAAGGCTGTCTGTACTGCTTTCCTTAAAGCGCCAAGTGACTACACTGCACAGTAATAACAAAAATAAAGTGCCACCCACTGGCCGCTAGCGGCGGAGACATCATTCCGTGCATCTGAACCGGGCGTTAAGCATCCTGGTCGCTGTTTTAGTTGCCTGTCTGAGTCTCAGTGCTTTGGCGCAACCAGAGCCGATTGAGATTACTCCAGCGGCAAATATCCAGGTCCACTTCCAGTTCTGGGAAGACACTACGGGCGAAGCCGTGATTGATCAGGTGGCCGCTCTGCCCGATGAGCGCTGGGAGCTGGTGCCCAATGGCAGTGCCAACTTCGGCCTGACACCGTCTGCCTACTGGTTACGCTTTTCCCTCAGCAATCAGGCGCAGCTCAACCTGCACCTGACTGCCGAGCTGGGCTATCCCCAGTTGGACGATGTAGTTTTCTACGTGTATGCGGGTGGCACCCTAGTCAAAGAGCTGAAAACTGGCGACAGCCGGCCGTTTTATCCACGTGACGTGGATCATCCGAGCATGTTGCTGCGCGTGCCCCTGGCTCCTGAGGAAGTGAAGACCGTCTATGTGCGGGTCGCAACGGCCGGTTCGATGATCGTGCCGCTGCGTATCTGGCGTGAGCAGGCGTTTTTTGAAACCGCCGCCTACGAGCTGAAGCTGCACTTCTTCTACTACGGCAGCATGCTGGTCATCATCCTGATCAATCTCGCCGTGTACTTGAGCCTGCGCGAGAAGCTGTATCTCTACTACGCCCTGGCAATTTCGGGGTATCTGTTGTTTTTCGCATCCATCAACGGCTTCAGTTTCCAGCACCTCTATCCCCAGTGGCCAGAACTGCATGCCAAGGCACTGCTCATCTCGATACCAGCCCTGGCGCTGTTTTCCCTGCTTTTCTGCCGGGAGTTCCTCAACACCAGAATCCACAGCCCGCGGCTGGATAAAGTGCTGATCGCCATGATGGTGTTCGAGTTGTTATTTCTCTTCTCGGCACCTCTGCTCGACTATTACACGGGTGTCCAGATTGCTTCGTTTTCCGCGCTGTTCTTTTTCTCGCTTCTGCTTGTCGCCGGTCCCGTTGTTTGGTTAGCCGGCGTCCGGGCCGGGGCATTTTTTACCCTGGCCTGGACCCCTCTGACTATCGGGGTACTGGCAACGGCCGGCAGGGCGCTTGGGGTCTTTCCTGAGAACTTCGTTACCGAGTACGCCATGCAGATAGGTTCTGGCCTGGAAGCCTTTATCCTGACGCTGGCTCTGGCGGACCGGCTTTATCGTGAGCGGGAAGACAAAATCATTGCCCAGGCGGCCAGCCTTCAGGAGGCTCAGTCGCGCAACGTTGCGCAGAACCTGTTGACCCAAGCCCTGGCGCACGACCCGGTGAGCGGGCTGCCCAACCGCAACCGTTTTGAATGGATGGTGGACCAGCAACTGCAACAGGCCCCTCACCGCCGCTATATGGTGGGTTTGGCCCGGATCACGCGCCTTGATGAAATCAACCGCACGCTTGGCCTGGCCAGGAGTGAGTGGGTAATGAAGCGCGTGGCAGAGCAGATGGTAGATCTGGCAGCCGATCTACCCTTTATTCAGGCCGTTCGCGACGATCAAGGCCGGGAAGAGCGGGTTTATCACCTGTCGGGTGATTGCTTCTGCTTGCTGGTTGACGTGGATAAAGCGGGCAACGATTTCTCCGCCCTCAATACCGCTTTAAGGCAGCTGGCCGAGCCGGTATGGCTGGATCACCTGGCGATTGAGCTGCACCCTCGCTTCGGCGCGGCCAGTTACCCGGAGCACGGTCGATCTGCCGCCGAGCTGATCCGCAACGCACATGTCGGCATGGAAATAACGCCCCGGGGCGTCAACGAAACGGGTGTCTATTCCCCCAAGTACGATATTTACAACGAGAGTCGGCTGACGTTGATGGCGGATTTGCGCAAGGCTCTGCAGCAGAACCAGATCATGCTTTATTACCAGCCCAAACAGGATCTTGAGACCGGTCAGATTGTTGGCGTTGAGGCGTTGATTCGTTGGCACCATGATGAGCGCGGTTGGGTAAACCCGGCAGATTTCATTCCCCTGGCGGAGGAAACGGGCATCATCACCCAGCTGACCAGATGGGTCATCGTCCAGGCCATGACTGATTTAGCGGACTTGCATAAAGACAACCGTGAGTTGAGTGTCGCCATTAATATTTCTGCTCGCGACTTAGAGTCTTCTCAGCTTAAGGGTGTATTGGCGTCGGCCCTGCAGCAGAGTGGCCTGCAGGCCGGCTCCGTAACCCTTGAAATCACAGAAACGGCAGCCATGCTCGATCCAGCCCGCAGCCTGCAGGCGCTGAATGTCTTGGCTGATTTGGGTTATCAGATATCCATCGATGATTTTGGTAGCGGCTATTCCTCTTTGTCCTACCTCAAGCAACTGCCTGCCTCAGAGTTGAAACTGGATCGTTCGCTGATCCACGACATCTGCACCAGTGAAAGCGCCGACGTGATTGTGTCGACTGCCATTCAGATGGCGCGCAGCCTCGGTTACCGGGT
>JBIHZW010000008.1:0-32455 GCA_044240245.1 Pseudomonas sp.
AAAAGCGACGGCCTGCCGGTGGAAATTGGCGGCACCGAGAAGATGTCCAAATCGAAGAACAACGGCGTCGACCCCCAGTCGATGATCGATCAGTTTGGTGCCGACACCTGCCGCCTGTTCATGATGTTCGCCTCGCCGCCAGATATGAGCTGCGAATGGTCTGACGCTGGTGTTGAAGGCGCTAACCGCTTCCTGCGCCGCGTCTGGCGTCTGGCGCAAAACCACGTCAATCAGGGCATCGCCGGCGCACTCGACCTGGCCAGCCTGGATGACGAGCAGAAGGCCGTGCGCCGCGCGATCCATCTGGCGATCAAGCAGTCGAGCTTCGATATTGGCCAGCATCACAAATTCAACACTGCCATCGCCCAGGTGATGACGCTGATGAACGTGCTGGAGAAAGCCGCACAAGCCACAGTTCAAGACCGCGCCCTGATGCAGGAAGGCCTGGAAGCGGTGGCGCTGCTGCTGGCACCAATCACGCCGCATATCAGCCATCAGCTGTGGCAGGAACTGGGCCATGAAGAAGCCATCATCGATGCATCCTGGCCACAGGTGGATGAAAGCGCGCTGGTGCAGGACAGCCTGACCCTGGTGATCCAGGTCAACGGCAAGCTGCGTGGGCAAATTGAAATACCAGCCAGCGCCAGCCGCGAAGATGTCGAAGCCAGCGCCCGCAGCAACGAGAACGTGCTGCGTTTTACCGAAGGCCTGAGCATTCGCAAGGTCATCGTGGTGCCAGGCAAACTGGTCAACATTGTTGCCAACTGACTAGTCGCCAACTGATTAAGCTCGGCGCGACCGCACAACGGCGCGCCGCAAGACACGCCAAGGGGATAAAAGATGATCAAACGGAATCTGTTGGTAATTGGCCTGGCCACCCTGCTCAGCGCTTGCGGCTTCCAGCTGCGCGGCACCGGTGACGTGCAGTTCGCCCTCAAGGAACTGGATGTCAGCGCGCGCAACGCCTATGGCGAAACCGTCAACGAAGTGCGTGAAGTGCTGCAGAACAACGACGTCAAGGTCTACGCGGGGGCGCCGTACCGCCTGGTACTGAGCAACGAACAGGAAAATCGCCGCGCCGCCAGCTTTACCAGCTCGGCCCGCACCGCCGAGTACGAGCTGACCAAGACCCTGGAATACGAGATCCGTGGCAGCAAAGACCTGCTGCTGATGAGCGACAAGCTGGAAGCCCAGAGTTTCTACACCCAGGACGGTAACAACCTGATTGGTGGAGACCAGGAAGCCGCGCAGATCCGCCAGGAAATGAACCGCGAGCTGATCCAGCAACTGGTGCAGCGCCTGCAGCAGATCAGCCCAGCGCAACTGGACCAACTGCAGCAAACTGCAGAAGCCAAGGCTCAAGCCGAAGCCGATGCATTGGAAGCCGCTCGCCAGCAACAGGCCGCGCAACCGCAGCAGTCGCCGATCCAGCTGCCAATTCCCGCCCAGTAAGCTCGCAGGGCCGCGCAAGCGGCCCTGCTCTGCGACCCCATGAAGCTTAACTCTGCACAACTCGGCAAACACCTGCAGGGCAACCTGAGCCCGGTGTATGTGGTCAGTGGCGATGAGCCGCTGCTCTGCCAGGAAGCCACCGACGCCATTCGCGCCGCCACCCGCCAGCAGGGCTTCAGCGAGCGCCAGGTGTTCAACGCCGACAACAACTTCGACTGGGGCAACCTGCTGCAAGCCGGTGCCAGCCTGTCGCTGTTTGCCGACAAGCGCCTGTTGGAGTTGCGCCTGCCCAACGGCAAGCCCGGCGACAAGGGCGCAGCCGCACTGCTGGAATACCTCGCCCGCCCCGCCGAAGACACCGTGCTGCTGATCAGCCTGCCGAAACTCGACGGCAGCGCGCAGAAGACCAAGTGGGGCAAGGCACTGATTGACGGCGCGCAGACGCAGTTCGTGCAGATCTGGCCAGTCGATGCCAACCAACTGCCGCAATGGATTCGCCAGCGCCTGGCGCAATCTGGCCTTAGCGCCAGCGCTGAAGCCGTGGACATGATTGCTGTGCGCGTCGAAGGCAACCTGCTCGCCGCCGCCCAGGAAATCGAAAAGCTCAAGCTGCTCGCCGAAGGGACGCAGATCGACGTCGACACCGTGCATGCCTCGGTTGCCGATAGCGCGCGCTTCGATGTTTTCGGCCTGATCGATGCGGCCCTCAATGGCGAAGCCGCCCACGCCCTGCGCATGCTCGAAGGCCTGCGCGGTGAAGGCGTCGAGCCGCCGGTAATTCTCTGGGCCCTGGCCCGGGAAATCCGCCTGCTTGCCACCATCGCCCAGCAGTACAGCCAGGGCACTCCACTGGAAAAAGCCTTCAGTTCCGCCCGCCCGCCGATCTGGGACAAGCGCCGCCCCCTGGTCAGCAAAGCCCTGCAACGCCTGTCCGCCGCCCGCTGGGCAGCACTGCTGCAGGATGCCCAGCAGATCGATGCACAGATCAAAGGCCAGGCTGCCGGCGATCCCTGGAGCGGTCTGAGCCTGTTGACCCTGAGCATTTGCGGCCAGCGTTTAGGCCTGACCCGGTAGCCCCAGGCTCTGGACTTTTTGCCGAGCGCGGATCATGCTTCGCCCGCCTGCGACGTGCAGGCCATTTCCCGAGGAAACGTCATGGCGAAGAAAGCCAAACGCGGCCCGAACAAGGCCAAATCCCTGATAGCCCAGCCCCTGTTTCGCTCACGCCAGGAAACGCCCAGCAAAGGCAAAGGCAGCTACCGCCGCGAAGCCTCCCAGCAAAACTGGGAGGCTTCATACTTTCTGGCTGCCTGAAAAGCCCGCCATAGCCCGCCAGCACCCGCACATCGGCTCAATCATGCTAAGGTTACGGCCTGCAAAATGTGCCGAGATCACCATGCCTTACCTGCTTCTTCGGGGCCTGTCCCATAGCGCCACCGCCTGCCTCCTGCTGCTTCTGACTGCCTGCGCCGAAGCGCCTGCCCAGCCGCTTGCCGCTGCGCCCGTCACAGCCAGCACCGCCCCCGCCAGCCCAGCCGCCAGCGCGGTCAGCGATCCAAGCCCGTTAATCAGTTTCGACGAATGGCGCATTCTGCTGCGCAGCGATGCCATCGCCGCGGGTATCGATGCCGAGCTGTTCGATCGCACCTTTGCCGGCATTACTCTGGACCCGAACGTGGTCAAGGCTGATAACAGCCAACCGGAGTTCACCCGCCCAGTGTGGGAATACATTGACGGCGCCGTTTCCGTCTCGCGCATCGCCCAGGGCCGCCTACTCAAGGCGCAGCATCGGCCGACCCTGAAAGCCATTCGCAGCACCTACGCCGTGGACCATGAAGTGCTGATCGCGATCTGGGGCATGGAAAGCAATTACGGCAGCAATATCGGCAGCCATAACGTCATCCGCTCCCTCGCCACCCTGGCTTACGATGGCCGCCGCCAGGTGTTCTGGCGCGGCCAATTGCTGGCCGCGCTGCAGATTCTGCAAGCCGGCGACGGCCCTGCGCAGGGGCTGATCGGCTCATGGGCGGGCGCTATGGGGCAGACCCAATTTATGCCGACCACCTTCAATCAGCATGCAGTGGATTTTGATGGCGACGGCCGCCGCGACCTGTGGGCCTCAACGCCTGACGCTCTCGCCTCTGCCGCGCATTACCTGCAAGCCTCGGGCTGGGAAAACGGCCAACCCTGGGGCTTTGAAGTAAACCTGCCGCAGGGCTTCGATTACGCTTTGGCCGATCCGGAAGTGCGCCGCAGCCTGGCGCAGTGGCGCATCCTCGGGATCAACCCGGTCCGAGCCATCGATGCCAATGAGCAAAGCCTGGCGACGCTGTTTCTACCCGCAGGTCATCGCGGCCCGGCCTTCCTGCTGCTAAACAACTTCCGCAGCATCCTCAAGTACAACAACTCCACTGCTTACGCCCTGGCCATCGGCTTGCTCAGCGACGCGCTGGATGGCAACCCTGGCGTGCAGGCCGCATGGCCGCGCAGCGATCGCCAACTGGGACGCAGCGAGCGCATCGAACTGCAGGAACTGCTCGCCAGCAAAGGCTACGAGCCAGGCCCGGCGGACGGCATCATCGGCGCCAACACGCGCAAGGCCGTACGCGCCTTCCAGCAGAGCCTGGGACAACCTGCTGATGGCTACCCCAGCCATGAGCTGTTGCAGCAACTCCGATAAGTGACCGCGCAGCGCCCAAACGCTGCGCGTTTCACTCCAGCGATCAGCCTGACCGCACGGCGCCAACCGGACTGAACAGTCAGCGCCTGTGATAAACTGCGCGGCGGCCACAAGCCGCCTCGTCCACGGAGCCCAGATTGCCGATGTCCGATATCTCCCCGCCTAAAACCGTCGCCAGCGGCGAAAAATTCCGCACCACCCAAGGCATCACCGCGATCAAGGACGGGCAAAAACGCCGCGCCTCCAGTGAGCCTCAGGTGTTCGAGCCCAAACCCAAGTGGCTACGAGTCAAGGCACCTGGCGGCAGCCGCTTTGAAGCGGTTAAGCGCAATGTCAGCGAACACCGCCTGAGCACCGTGTGCCAGGAATCCCACTGCCCGAACATGGGCGAATGCTGGTCCAACGGCACTGCCACCATCATGCTGATGGGCTCAGTGTGTACCCGCGCCTGCCGCTTCTGCGCGGTGGACACCGGTAACCCCAACGGCTGGCTGGACTTGGAAGAACCGCAGAACACCGCAAAATCGGTGGAGCTGATGGCGCTGCGCTATATCGTGCTGACCTCGGTGGATCGCGACGACCTGGATGACGGCGGCGCCAGCCACTATGCCGCCTGCGTACGGGCGATCAAGGACAACACCCCGCAGGTGGTGGTAGAAGCTCTGACCCCGGATTTCGACGGCGACCTGCAAGCCATCGAACGCGTGGTGGATTCCGGTCTTGAGGTGTTCGCGCAGAACGTTGAGACGGTCAAGCGCCTCACCCACGTAGTACGCGACCCACGTGCCGGCTACGAAAAGACCCTGAACGTACTGGCCCACGCCAAGCGTCACCGCCCGGACGTGCTGACCAAGACCAGCCTGATGCTGGGTCTGGGCGAGACTGACGAAGAGATCATCCAGACCATGGATGACCTGCGCGCCATCAACGTCGACATCCTCACCCTCGGCCAGTACCTGCAACCGACACGCAACCACCTGAAGGTGCAGCGCTGGGTCAGCCCGGAAGAGTTCAATCGTTTCCGCGAAATTGGTCTGCAGAAAGGCTTTATGGAGGTCGCCGCCGGCCCGCTGGTACGTTCCAGCTACCGTGCCGACAAGGTGTTCGAGAAGAACAACCTGGGCCTGGCCGCTCCGGTGCCAGTGCCGGGCCAACAGCTCGATAACAGTCTGATTCCTGCCCTCAATCTGAACTGATTGAGCCACACAACGCCTGACCTTGGGCTTTGCCGGGGGTCAGGCGTTTGTGTATCTGCCCTAACCAGCTCTAGCAGTCTATTGCGCACGCCAGGCTCTGCTGCTGCGCGTAGTCGAGGTGCTTGACCAGTTGCTCACGCAGCCGTGCGCTGACCTCGGACATAGTGATCGGCCCCGCCACCTGATCGGCTAACTGGGTCATGGCCATGCCGGCATAGCCACAGGGGTTGATGCGCTGGAAGGGCTGCAGGTCCATATCCACATTCAGCGCCAGGCCATGGAAGCTACGACCATTGCGGATACGCAGGCCGAGCGAGGCGATCTTCGCGCCATCCACATACACGCCCGGCGCGTCCGGCTTGGCAGTGGCACTGACGCCATAGCTGGCGAGTAGATCGATCAGACTGCGCTCGATACGACTCACCAGTTCGCGCACACCAATGCCACTACGGCGCACATCCAACAGCAGATAAGCCACCAGCTGGCCCGGACCGTGGTAAGTCACCTGGCCGCCGCGATCGACCTGCACCACCGGGATATCGCCCGGAAACAGCACATGCTCGGCCTTGCCGGCCTGGCCCTGGGTAAATACCGGGGAGTGTTCGAGCAGCCAGATTTCGTCCGGTGTATCCGCGCCGCGGGTGTCGGTAAAGCGCTGCATCGCATGCCAGGTAGGCTGATAGTCGACCTGGCCCAGCTCACGAAAGCCGAGCGGCAGGCTCATCAGAGCACCATGTGCACGATGCCGGTCGCGCGCAGGGCGCTATTGATATCGCGCAACTGGTCTTCACCGGTTGCCTCGATGTGCAGCTGCACAGTGGTGTACTTGCCATTACTGCTCTGGCGCTCGGCCAGCGTACTGAGATCGACCTTGGCATGCTTGCTGAGGATTTCGATCACCATGTCTTTGTAATTGGCACCACTGTCGCCCACCACCTTGATTGGATAGTCGGCGCAAGGGAATTCGATTTTGTGCGATTTGACGTCGGTCATGGCAGTAACGGCCTCGTAAGCCGTGGCAACAACAACGCCCCTGCGGGTTGGCAGAGGCGTGCTGGTCACGCTATCAGTTGAACAATCCGAAGAAGAACAGGCTGACGCTATCCCACAGGCGGCGGAAGAAACTACCTTCTTCAACGGCCTCGAGGGCGATCAGATCGGCGCTGTGCACCACTTCCTCGCCGAGCTTCACTTCCACTTTACCGATCACTTCACCCTGGGCAATCGGGGCGGTGAGCTGCGGATTGAGGATCATGCCGGCTTGCAGTTTTTCCAGCTGACCCTTCGGCAGGGTCAGGCTCAGATCAGCACCAAGGCCGGCTTTAACCTGACGCACAGCGCCTTTCCACACCTGGGCCTGGGCCAGTTCCTGGCCTTGCTTATAGAAGGTGCGGGTTTCGAAGAAGCGGAAACCATAGGTCAGCAGCTTCTGGGTTTCTGCAGCACGGGCCGACTCGCTGACAGTGCCGAATACCGAGGTGATCATCCGTGCGCCATCACGTACGGCCGAAGCCACCAGGCAGTAGCCGGCTTCTTCGGTGTGGCCGGTTTTCAGACCGTCGACGGTCTTGTCACGCCACAGCAGCAGGTTGCGGTTGCCCTGTTTGATGTTGTTCCAGAGGAACTCCTTCTGCGCATAGATCGCATAGTGTTCCTGGTCTTCGTTGATGATCGCGCGAGCCAGAATGGCCATGTCATGGGCGCTGGAGTAATGCTCCGGATGCGGCAGACCGGTGGCGTTCATAAAGTGGCTGTTGCTCATGCCCAGACGCGCAGCGGTCTCGTTCATCATGTCGGCGAAGGCATCTTCGCTGCCGGCGATGTACTCGGCCAGGGCAATGCTGGCGTCGTTGCCGGACTGGATGATCACACCGTGCAGCAGGTCATCCACAGTCGCCTGGCTGTTCAGCGGCAGGAACATGGTCGAACCACCGGATGCGGCACCACCGGTACGCCAGGCGTGCTCGCTGATTGGCACCAGGTCCTGCTCGCCGATCTTGCCCTTACGGATTTCCAGAGTGGCGATGTAGGCGGTCATCAGTTTGGTCAGGCTGGCCGGCGGCAGACGCTGATCACCATTGTTTTCCACCAGCACCTTGCCGCTGGCGGCATCCAGCAGCACATAGGATTTGGCCGCCAACTGTGGCGCCGAAGGAATTGCTGGCTGATTGGCCGAGGCAGTCGATGCACTGAGAAGGCAAAGTGATAGGAAAACGCGTTGCGTAAAGCTGGTGATATTCATCCGTCTCTCTAGATTGCTGATGGTGAACAGGCCCAGTGGGCATAAGATGCTGATCCCCCCGGCCAACCGTTGGCTGGCCGGAGTTGTTTGTTTAGTCCCGCAGATAAACCATAAGTGCCCTGTCAGTCAGCCTTGACCAGGGTCGGCTCACCGAGATTGGCCAGACGCACGCTGCTCTGCAGCTGCTCAGCCTCGCTTTGGCTGCTCACTGGCCCCAGGCGCACGCGGTGCAATATCTGCTGGTTGCGCACCACTGAGCTGACGAACACTGGCGCAGCCACTGTCTCGCTCAACTTGGCCTTGAGGAGCTCCGCAGCGTCCGGATTGGCGAAGGCGGCCACTTGGAGATACAGGCCAGAGGCTCCGACTGAATCGTTTTTTTTTGCGTCAATCTGCACGGGGAGCACCGCGGCGGCATGCTGCTGCGGCGGCGGTGAATATTGCTCAACCGGCTGCGCGATAGGCTGTGCAACCGGCTGGGCCTGGGCTACTTGCTGCGGCGCAGCCAATACCATCGGCACGGGACGACCCTGCTGAGCCCACCACTCGTGCGGATCAATACCTTCTACCTTGACCCGTGCGGTACCACTTTCGGCATAGCCGAGCTTCTTCGCCGCAGCGAAGGACAGGTCGATAATCCGATCGGAATAAAACGGACCACGGTCGTTGACCCGCAGAATCGCGCTCTTGCCGTTTTCCAGGTTGGTTACGCGCACGTAGCTCGGTAGCGGCAGGGTCTTGTGTGCGGCGGTCATGCCATACAGGTCGTAGGTTTCACCGTTAGCGGTGGCCTGACCATGGAACTTGGTGCCATACCAGGACGCCGGGCCGACCGCCTGATAGCGACGGGCATCGGGAATCGGGTAGTACTGCTTGCCGAATACGGTGTAGGGGCTGGCCTTGACCGGGCCGTAATGCGGCATCGGTATCGCATCGGGAATCCGTGATACGTCGACATCCCACCAGGGCGCGCCATCCTTGTGCGGACGGTTGAAATCACCCGGCCCGGAAATCGCCCCACCCGGCTGCTGCACCGGTGCAACCGGCTGCGGCGCACGGGTAGACGAACAGCTGGCCAGCAGCAGCGCCAGGCTGCCATAAGCAGCCAATTTAAAAGGCAAACGCGACATTAATTCTTACCCCGTGCATCAACCAGCAACTCGGCCAGCTGATTGACCGCCATGGCATACATCACACTGCGATTGTAGCGGGTGATCACAAAGAAGTTAGGCTGGCCCAGCCAGTACTCGGCGCCGTCGGCACCTTCCAGACGGAAGGCCGTCACCGGCAAATCGTCAGCCAGCGGGTCGGCACTGGTCCAGCCCAGCGCACGCAGCTCCCCGACATTCTTCACCGGGTCCAGGCCCACAGTCAGGCCTTGTTCGGCCTGCTCGCCCGTGACAGTGGCGGCGCTAACCACAGGCTGCCCAGGCTGCCAGTGGTGACGTTTGAAGTAACTGGCGACGCTACCGATGGCATCGGTCGGGTTGTTCCAGATATTGATATGGCCATCGCCATCGAAGTCCACGGCGTAGGCGCGGAAGCTGCTCGGCATAAATTGCGGCAGGCCCATGGCTCCGGCGTAGGAGCCGGTCATATTCAGCGGCTCGACCTGCTCTTCACGGGCCAAGAGCAGGAACTCGCGCAGCTCCTTGCGGAAGAACGGCGCACGCGGCGGGTAATCGAAGGCCAGGGTCGACAAAGCATCCATCACCCGCCAGCTACCGGTATTACCACCGTAGAAGGTTTCCACACCGATGATCGCCACGATCACCTGGGCCGGCACGCCGTACTCAGCTTCAGCGCGGGCCAGGGTTTCCTCGTGCTGTCTCCAGAACTCGACGCCCTTGCTGATGCGCTTATCGGTGATAAAGATTGGCCGGTAATCCTTCCACGGCTTGGCCTTCTCCGCCGGACGCGAGATGGCATCGAGGATCGCCTGCTTGCGCTCGACTTGGGCGAACAGCTCGACCAGCTGCTCGCCGGCAAAGCCGTAATCACGGGTCATTTCACCGATAAATTCAGCCACCTGCGGCGACTGCTGATAATCCCCGGCCAGTACGGGCTGAGTCACTGCGCACACCCCGGCCAACGCCAGCCAAGGTGCAGTACGTACCATCCAACCACGCGCGTTTTGCATTGAATTCATAATCCCAATCAAGCCTGTGTCATCCACTTACGATGAGTGTGGATCGACATCAAAATTCCAAACCCTGCCAGCAGGGTGATCAGCGAGGTGCCGCCGTAGCTGATAAACGGCAGCGGTACGCCCACCACCGGCAGCAGGCCGCTGACCATACCGATATTGACGAAGACATAAACGAAGAAGGTCATGGTCAGCGCACCGGCGAGAAGCTTACCGAACAGCGTCTGCGCTTGCACGGTAATCACCAGGCCGCGTGCGATCAACAGCATGTACACCAGCAGTAACAAACACACGCCTACCAGGCCGAATTCCTCGGCCAGTACCGCGATGATGAAATCGGTGTGGCTCTCCGGCAGAAAATCCAGGTGCGACTGGGTACCTTGCAGCCAGCCCTTGCCGAGCACCCCGCCCGAACCAATCGCCGCCTTGGACTGGATGATGTTCCAGCCACTGCCCAGCGGATCGCTTTCCGGGTTGAGGAAGGTCAGCACGCGCTGCTTCTGGTACTGGTGCATAACGAAGAACCACATGCCGATGGCAATCGGCACCACCGCCGCCACTGCGCCAATCACCCAGCGCCACTGCAGGCCGGCGATAAACAATACGAAGCCACCAGAGGCGATGATCAGCAGCGAAGTACCCAAATCCGGCTGCAGCAGAATCAGCACAAAGGGCACGATGATCATCGCCAGGCTGATGCAGATATGTTTGAACCGCGGCGGCAGAGTGCGATTGGACAGGTACCAGGCGATGGTCGCCGGCATGATGATCTTCATAAACTCCGAGGGCTGGAAGCGAATCACCCCAGGGATATTGATCCAGCGCGTGGCGCCCATGGCGTTATGGCCCATGACATCCACCACCACCAGCAAGGCCACCCCGCCGACATAGGCCAACGGCACCCAGCGCGCCATAAAGCGCGGTTCGAACTGGGCGATGATAAACATGCCGACCAGGCCGATACCGAAGGACGTGGCCTGCTTCATCAGCAGATCGACGTTCTTGCCACTGGCCGAATACAGGATAAACAGGCTGCCGGTGGCCAGAATCAGCAACAGCAGTAGCAGAATGCCGTCGATATGCAGCCGCTGCAGGATGGTCGCACGGCGACGCATCAGGTCTTCGGAGGACAGGTTGCGGTCGAAATTACTGTTCATGGTGCAGCGACCTCAGCCGCCACAGGCGGAGCGTATTCGGCTTTCAACTGACCGTTTTCATCCAGCAACCAGGCATCGATCACCTGCTTGACCACCGGCGCGGCAACGCCGGAGCCGGACTCGCCGTTCTCGACCATCACCGATACGGCAATCTGCGGGTTATCCGCCGGCGCAAACGCAACAAACAGCGCGTGGTCACGATGGCGCTCGGCGACTTTGCTGCGGTCGTACTTCTCGCCCTGCTTGATCGCCACCACCTGAGCGGTACCGCTCTTACCGGCAATCCGGTACAGCGCGGCATCGCCAACCTTGCGCGCGGTACCGCGCGGGCCGTGCATGACCGACACCATGCCCTTGATCCCGTCCTCCCAGAACCTCGGATCACGCAGCACGATATCCGGTACTGGGTTGGGGTCTGTGGGGATGCGCCCCTGGATGGTCTTGGCCAGGTGCGGGCGAATCCACTTGCCGCGCGTGGCCATCAGTGCCGTGGCCTGTGCCAGTTGCAGCGGCGTGGTCTGCATATAACCCTGACCGATACCGAGAATCAGCGTTTCGCCCGGGTACCAGGCCTGCCGGTAACGCGCGCGCTTCCAGTCCCGCGACGGCATCAGCCCGGCGGTCTCTTCGAACATATCCAGAGACACGCGCTGACCCAGCCCGAAACGGGTCATGTAGTCATGCATGCGGTCGATGCCCATCTTGTGCGCCAGCGAATAAAAGTAGGTGTCGTTGGAGCGCATGATCGCGTAATCCATATCCACCGAGCCGTCGCCCGTGCGGTTCCAGTTGCGATATTTGTGGCTGTGACCGGGCAACTGATAGAAGCCGGGGTCGAACACCCGGGTCTGTGGCGTCACTACGCCAGCATCCAACCCCGCCACCGCGACCATCGGTTTGATCGTCGAGCCGGGCGGGTAGAGGCCGCGCAATACGCGGTTGTACAGCGGACGGTCGATAGAATCGCGCAGATCGGCATAGGCCTTGAAGCCAATCCCGGTGACAAAGGGGTTGGGGTCGAAACTCGGCTGACTGACCATTGCCAGCACCTCGCCGGTCTGCGGCTGGATCGCCACAATCGCGCCACGGCGACCAGCCAGAGCCTTTTCGGCGGCCTCCTGCAAGCGAATATCGAGGCTCAGTACGATATCCTTGCCGGGCAACGGATCGGTGCGCTTGAGCACCCGCAGCACGCGGCCACGGGCGTTGGTTTCGACTTCCTCGTAACCCACTTCACCGTGCAGCTCGTCTTCATAGAAGCGCTCGATACCGGTCTTGCCGATATGGTGCGTGCCGCTGTAAGCCACCGGATCAAGCTCTTTCAGCTCTTTCTCGTTGATCCGCCCGACATAGCCCACCGAATGGGCAAAATGCTCGCCCAGCGGGTAATGCCGCACCAGCTGCGCGGAGACTTCCACGCCTGGCAAACGGAACTGATTGATCGCGATACGCGCGATCTGCTCCTCGGACAACTCGAACAGTACCGGCACAGGTTCGAACGGCCGCCGCCCCTGACGCACACGCCGCTCGAACAGCGCGCGGTCCTTGGGCGTCAGCTCCAGCACTTCGACAATCACATCGAGCACCTGCGGCCAGTCACCCGCGCGTTCGCGGGTCAGGGTCAGGCTGAAGCTGGGCCGGTTATCGGCGATGATCACCCCGTTGCGGTCGTAGATCAGCCCACGGTTCGGCGGGATCGGCTGCACGTGGATGCGGTTGTTTTCCGCCAGGGTGGTGTGGTGTTCGAACTGCACCACCTGCAGGTAATACATGCGCGCCACGAGCACCGAGGTCAGCAACAAAACCACCACAGCACCGACCACCGCGCGTTTGCGGATCAGGCGGCCGTCTTTCTCGTGGTCTTTGAGGCGGATTGGTTGCGGCATCGGTGGCTGCTGATTACTGGCTGATTATTTGTGGTAAGGGTGGCCGGACAATACAGTCCAGGCACGATACATCTGTTCGCCGATCAGAATCCGCACCAAGGGGTGCGGCAAGGTCAGCGGCGACAACGACCAGCGCTGTTCACTGCGCGCCTGCACCTCAGGCGCCAGCCCTTCCGGGCCGCCGACCATCAAGTTGACGGTGCGTGCATCCAGGCGCCATTTGTCCAGTTCGACCGCCAGTTGCTCGGTGCTCCAGGGTCGCCCTTCGACTTCCAGGGTAACGATGCGTTCCCCAGGCTGAACCTTGGCCAGCATGGCCTCGCCTTCCTGGCGGATCATCCGTGCCACATCGGCATTCTTGCCGCGGGTGGTCAGCGGAATTTCCACCAGTTCCAGGGACAGCTCGCTGGGCATGCGCTTGGCATATTCCTGCCAGCCCTCTTCCACCCAGCGAGGCATGCGCGAGCCGACAGCGATCAGTTTGATCCGCACCGCTGCGCGTCCTTATTCCTGTTCTGGGCCCGGCTCGGCGCTGAACTGCGCACGGCTCTGCTCAGCACCTTGCCACAGACGCTCAAGGTCATAGAACTGGCGAGCCGTTGGCAGCATAACGTGGACCACGATGTCGCCGAGGTCGAGCAGTGCCCACTCGCCGGTGTCCATGCCTTCAGTGCCGATCGGGCGTACGCCCTGCTCCTTGACCTTCTCCAGCACGTTGTCGACCAGCGACTTGACGTGACGGCTGGAGGTGCCGCTGGCGATCAGCATGAAATCGGTAATGCTGGTCTTGCCGCGCACATCGATGGTGGTGATGTCCTGCGCCTTGATCTCTTCCAGGGCTGCGATGGCCAGTTTGACCAACTCTTCGCTCTGCATTTTTGCCTTAGTCATAAGTAACTCATTTGCCTCGTGTTCAATTCGCGCCACGGTACAGTCCGTGGGCATGGATATAGGCCAGTACCGCGTCAGGCACCAGAAAACGTGCAGACTTTCCGCTCGCAAGTAGCGAACGGATCTGGGTAGCCGACACCGCAAGGGGTGTCTGCCAGATAAAAGCAATCTGCCCACTCGGCCCACTCAGGGCCGAAGGGTCACTCACACTGCGCGCCGCCAACAGATTACGCAGCGCCTCGGGCGCTTCACTGTCGGCATCCGGCCGCTGCAACACCAGAATATGGCAGTGCTGCAGTAATTCATCCCAACGTTGCCAGCTGGGTAAACCGCAGAAGGCATCCCAGCCCAACAGCAGAAACAGCTGATCGTCCGCTGCCAACTCACTGCGCAACGACTCCAGGGTGTCGATGCTGTAGGACGGCTTGTCGCGCTGCAGCTCGCGATCATCCACCTGCAACACCCCGGCATCGGCTACGGCCAACCTGACCATGGCCAGGCGATCCTCGGCACTGACCTCCGGCGCGCTGCGGTGTGGCGGCCGCGCGCTGGGGATCAGACGCAACTCATCCAACTGCAGCGCATCGGCCACTTCCACGGCGCTGCGCAGATGGCCGATATGCACCGGATTAAAGGTGCCGCCAAGCAGACCGATGCGTCGAGCGTCGGCACGTCGGGCGCCGCTGCGCTTGGCCATCAGGTACGGATATGTCCGTCGCCGAACACCACGTACTTCTCGCTGGTCAGCCCATCCAGGCCGACCGGGCCACGGGCGTGCAGCTTGTCGGTGGAAATACCGATCTCCGCGCCCAGGCCGTATTCAAAACCATCGGCGAAGCGAGTCGAAGCGTTGACCATCACCGAAGCGGAATCCACTTCGGTAAGGAAGCGCCGCGCGTCACTAAAGTTCTCGGTGATGATCGCGTCGGTGTGTTGCGAGCCGTAATGGTTGATGTGCTCAATGGCCGCATCTAACGAATCGACGATGCGAATCGCCAGGATCGGCGCGTTGTATTCGGCAAACCAGTCGTCTTCGCTCGCTTCCAGCACGTCGCTGCCGAGCAGCGCGCGGGTCGCGGCGTCGCCACGCAGCTCAACACCTTTGTCGCGGTAGATCGTCGCCAGCGGTGGCAACACCTTGTCGGCAACGGCGGCGTGCACCAACAGCGTTTCCATGGCGTTGCACGGCGAGTAGCGATGGGTCTTGGCGTTATCGGCAACGCGGACGGCCTTGTCGAGGTCGGCGGCCACATCGATATAGACGTGGCATACGCCGTCGAGGTGTTTGATCACCGGCACCTTGGCGTCACGACTGATGCGCTCGATCAGGCCCTTGCCACCACGCGGCACAATCACGTCAACAAATTCCGGCATGGTGATCAGCGCACCCACAGCGGCGCGATCCGTGGTTTCCACCACCTGCACGGCGCTGGCAGGCAAACCGGCTTCGGCCAGACCGAGCTGAATGCAACGAGCAATCGCCTGATTGGAATGAATCGCCTCGGAACCGCCACGCAGGATGGTGGCGTTGCCGGATTTCAGGCACAGGCTGGCGGCGTCGATGGTCACGTTAGGGCGCGACTCATAGATGATGCCGATTACGCCGAGCGGCACGCGCATCTTGCCGACCTGAATTCCCGACGGCAGATAACGCATATCGCGGATCTCGCCGATTGGATCGGGCAGCGTGGCGACCTGACGCAGACCTTCGATCATCGAGTCGATCACCGCCGGCGTCAGCGCCAGACGGTCGACCATGGCTGGCTCCAGACCACCCGCGCGAGCGGCGGCCAGGTCCAGCTCGTTGGCGGCAGTCAAATCGCTGCGGGCCGCATCCAGCGCGGCCGCAGCGGCCTGCAGGGCACGATTCTTCTGCGCAGTACTGGCACGCGCCAGCACGCGCGAAGCGCTGCGGGCGGCCTGTCCCAGGCGGGTCATATAGTCGAGCACGGACTCAGTCATGGTCTTGGCAGGTCTGGCGGTTGAAAAAAGTCGCTGAGTATAACGGTCGCGCCGCTCCACGCCCAGCGCTGCGCGGCGGACGGTAAACACGGCGTTCGCCACAACCATCGGTAACGCCGCCAGGCCGCGACCAACAGGACATCCAGAGAAACAGTGACACCGCAGGTCATCAGCCGCCCGAAGGTTAGGTAAACAAAAACCGCCCGAATGTTTACCTTGCCATTAAAAGCAAGACAGGCGGCCGACCGCCGGGGTGGGATCAGCATGCATTACCGTACCGACTACTGCGCCGCACAACTCAGCGAAGCCCCGCAGGTGCTGCATCTAGGCGACCTGCACCTGCACTACCAGGCCTACGCCTGCCGCAGCCATGACCCACGCCCACCGGTATTGCTGCTGGGCGGCGCGTTCCAGAGCTTTCGCTCGTTTGCCGCCGAGGTCAGCGAGCTGCTCGGCGAACATCCGGTGATCCTGCTCGATCTGCCCAGCCAGGGCGGCAACCTGCAACTGGTGCCCGACCTGAGCCTAGAACAGCTGGCCGACCTGATCGCCGCCTTCGCCGATGAACTCGACCTACCGCCACTGATGCCTATCGGTCTGTCCTACGGCTCAGCCCTGGCGGCGCTGTTCGCCGCCCGTCACCCCGAGCGCTGCGCCCGCGTGCTGCTGGCCGGAATCACCGCATTCGGCCGCCCCGGCGCGCGCCTGTTGCTGCAGGAAGGCCTGGCGCTACTTGCAGAAGGGCGCTGCGAGGCCTTTGCCCATGGCGCGTTGACCGGTCTGCTCAACCCTTTGCGCCTGGAACAGACTGGAGTTGCCCCAGTCTTTCGCAAGGCGCTGCTGCGGCAAATTCAGCGCCTGTCAGCCGCCGATATCGAGCGTTACCGGCAGAATAGCCAGCGCCTGCTGGATTTTCAGGGCTTTCACCTGCACCCCAGCTGCCCGACCCTGGTGCTGGCCGGCGAATATGACCACTTCACCCAGCCCTGGGAGCACGCGCACTTTGCTGCGGCCTGCGCCCAGGCCAGCTGCGCGCTGATCCACAACGCCGATCACCTGGCGCAATTCGAACAACGCGACGCCTGCGCCAGCCTGTACAGCCCGTTTCTGCGCGGCGAATCTCTGCCAAACCGCAGCCCAGGCAGCAGCCTGCTGACCACCCCGCAACTGCTGCAACTGGAAAAACGCCACGAGCCACGCCTGCCGCCCAGTCAGCGCCAGGCGCGCCTGCAGCATGCAGAGGGCGGCGAATGGGCGGTGGAGATCAGCGAAC
This sequence comes from Pseudomonas sp., assembly GCA_044240245.1. GTDB lineage: Bacteria > Pseudomonadota > Gammaproteobacteria > Pseudomonadales > Pseudomonadaceae > Aquipseudomonas. The sequence continues at coordinate 16,886 of JBIHZW010000008.1, forward strand.
AGGGTTTCTTTGGCGGGCTGTTACGGGGCGATCTGCCGGCTATGCGCGGCGTGCGCGGCTGGCAGTTACTGTGCAAGGACCTACCCGCTCAACCCCTGTTACCGCTGCGCCAGGATCAAAACGGCCTGGCTTTTGTCTTTCCGCACAGCGATCAGCAGGCCAGCCAAGCACTGGCGACGCAGTTTCAGCTGCAGCCGCTACCGGCAGCGGCCTGCGCCTAGAGTTTGTCTCGGATCTGCTGCGCGTCGGCGATACTGCGTTAAAAAAGCTCTTAGACTCGCGCCTCGATCACCCGCACCAGCCCGGCATTACGCGACGGCGTCAGGCCAAGCGCCTGGGCCGTTCGGCTCGGATCGAATACTTCGACCTGATTGAAGCCGCATTTCTGGAAGCCCTGCACAATCGCCTGATCATTGCGGTAGTGCAGCGGGTAGTTGCCACGGGTCAACCGGCCAATCAGGCCAACGCCCCAGCGCAGCTGGCGATAACGTGGGTGCTCGCGCAAATCCGGGTACAGCTCGGTCAGGTAGGTGGCCTGGGGGAACTCGCGCAGCTGCTCGGCCAGGCGCGTCCAGAACGACTCGATCATAGTCAGCTCGAAGTAATTCACCAGCCCTTCGGTAATCACCACCACCGGCTTGCTGTGATCCAGCTCGGCGAACAGCACCGCCAGGCTTTTGCTGCCAGCCTCAGCGAGGATATCCACCGCGCGGACCTGATGCTGGCTGCCCAGCCAGCCTTCGCTATTGAGCAGCAGGCGTTTACGCGCGGCCATCACCGGCAGATCGGCCTCGATATAGCGCAGCTGCGGGTAACGCGCGGTAAAACGGCGGCCGCGTGGCGACAGGCCGCAGGCGATCTCCACCACCTGGCACACACCATCCTGCTCAATCGCCGCAGTCAGCTGCGCATCAATCTGCAAATGCCGCTGCAGCAGAAACTGCTCGATATCCAGGCCGAACCCGACCCGCGCGCCCCAGGTGATCGGGCTGAGCAAACCATGCACAAAGCGTCCAAACCCCGTGACAAAGGCCGCATCCGCCAGCTGATGGCGATACCAGATATAGCCGGTGTAATGGGCGCTGGGGCTTATATGGGCGCTGCTGACGCGGGCACGTTCAGACATGGTTAAGACTCTTATTGTTATGATCGCCCCAGCCTATGCCCTGCCGAGTGACCGTGACACCGCATGTCAGCCGATCCCAACCTTAGTTTGCCCTGGCCTCAAGGCCGCGCACTGCCGGCCAGCTTCTTCGACCGCGACGCGCGCCTGCTGGCCCGCGAGCTGCTCGGCAAGGTGATCCGCCATAAACAGGGCGAGCACTGGCTGAGCGCTCGAATTATCGAGACCGAGGCCTACTACCTGAGTGAGAAAGGCAGTCACGCGTCGCTCGGCTACACCCACAAACGCCGCGCGCTGTTTATGGATGGCGGACATATCTATATGTATTACGCCCGGGGCGGCGACTCGCTGAATTTCAGCGCCCAAGGCCCCGGCAATGCGGTGCTGATCAAATCCGCCTACCCCTGGCAGGACGCGTACAGCGGCGCAGATGCCCTGACGCAGATGCAGGCGAATAATCCCGACGCCCAGGGCAAGCCACGCAGCAACGAAACGCTGTGTGCCGGGCAGACCCTGCTGTGTAAGTCGCTCGGATTGAAAGTGCCGGATTGGGATGCGCGGGCATTCGATGAGCAACACCTGTTTGTTGAAGACCTAGGTGAACGCCCGCAGCAGATCGTGCAATGCCCACGCCTGGGCATCCCCCACGGCCGCGATGAACAATTACCCTACCGCTTTGTCGACGCCGCCTTTGCCCGCCACTGCACCCGCAACCCTTTACGGCGCGGCCAGCTGGCCGGCCAGGACTATCACGTGCTAACACCCATGGATGACCATCAATGAGCCAATGGTTCGACACCCTGACACTCTGGCTGAGCGCCAACCCCGAATGGCTGGGACTGGCGATTTTTTTGCTGGCCTGCGGCGAGTGCCTGGCGATTGTCGGCATTCTCGTACCCGGCACCGTACTGCTGTTTGCCGTTGCCGCTCTGGCCGGCAACGGCGCGCTGGGGCTGGGTGAAACCCTGCTACTGGCGTTTTGCGGCGGGTTGTTGGGCGATTGCCTGTCCTATGCGCTGGGGCGCTATTTTCATCAGGACATCGGCCGCCTGCCGGTGCTGCGTAACCACCCGCAATGGCTGAACAGCGCCCACGGCTACTTCGTGCGTTACGGCGTCGCCAGCCTGCTGGTCGGGCGCTTTATCGGCCCGCTGCGGCCCATGTTGCCGATGGTCGCCGGCATGTTCGACATGCCCTTCGTGCGCTTTTTCAGCGTCAGCCTGCTGGCCGGGGTCGGTTGGTCCATCGCCTATATGCTTCCCGGCTGGGCCACGGGTGCAGCGCTGCGCCTGCCGCTACCGGAAGGGTTCTGGACCCAGGCCGGGGCCATTGCCGCCGGTGTGGCACTGTTAGTGGGCATCAGCGTGCAAGGCAGCTTGCGTGGGCAACGGCACACCAGCCTGCTGACTGCGGCGGCAAGCCTGGCTCTGCTGATGGGTCTGATGCTCAGCTGGCCACACCTGAGCCAGCTTGATCAGGGCCTGCTGACGCTGGTGCAGGAACATCGCAGCGTGGCGCTGGACACGCTGATGGTGCTAATCACCCGCCTCGGCGATATGCACACACAACTGGCGGCGGCCGTGCTGCTGTGCCTGATCCTGCTGGTTACCCGGCAATGGCGCACGCTCTGCCTGGCGCTTGGCACGCTGCTTGGCACCGCGTTGGCCAATGGTGTGCTGAAGGCATTCTTCGCCCGTAGCCGCCCCGATGTGCTGCTGGAGCCGCTGAACAGTTTCAGCTTTCCCAGTGGGCACAGCTCGGCGGCCTTCGCGTTCTTTCTGCTGCTTGGAGTATTGGCCGGTCGCGGACAACCGACCCGTATGCGCCTGACCTGGCTACTGCTGGCCTGTCTGCCGGCCGCGGCGATTGCCGGCTCGCGGATTTACCTGGGGGTGCATTGGCCCAGCGACATTATCGCCGGCGCCGTGCTGGCCGCCTGTTTCTGCGCGCTGAGCCTGGCCCTGGTGCAATGGCGCACGCCACTGCCGGCACTGTCGGGGAAAGTCTGGTGGTTGCTGCTGCCGGCGGTTCTCGCCCTGCTCGGCGGCATCACCACCTGGCAGTATTCCGCCGGGGTGCTGCTGTACCGCTACTGACGCTCGCCCTGCAGCAGCTCCAGCAGCTGTTGCAGCAGCTCCAGACGCAACTGCACTTCGGGGGTTTCGAGCAACTGCAGCTTCTGCTCGGCGTCCAGCGGCAACAGATAAGCCAGCTGATTGGCCAACGCTTCCTGACCTGCCGGTGCGCTCGCCATACCCAGCGACGCCACCAGCGGGTGGGCACTTAGCGCACCGAGCAGAGCCGCCAGATCTGCATGCTCAGCGCCTAGAGGCTGCTCGGTTTGCTCATCCAGCCATTCAACCTCGGCCAGAGTCAGTTGATCGGGCAGCACCTGAGCGCGCTGCACGCGAAAACGCCGACCGCCCTCAACGCGAATCCCCAGCAGGCCATTGGGCAGCTGCTGAAAATCGCGAATCAGCGCCTCGCAACCTATCGCCGAGAACTGCCCGGCCGCCTCGCCCACTTCAGCGCCGTCGATGATGCACACCACGCCAAAGCCTTGGCTCTGCTTCATGCAGCGGCTGATCATGTCCAGATAACGCGCTTCGAATATCTGCAAGTCGAGCATGCAGCCGGGAAACAGCACGGTATTCAGTGGAAATAGCGGTAGGGTCACAGGCGCCTCCTTATAACCACAACAGAATAGCCAGCGGCAGCAGCACGGCGGTAAATACGCCCATCAGGCTCATCGCCAGGGCGGAAAACGCACCGCACTCCTCGCCTTCCTGCAGCGCCCGCGCAGTGCCGACCGCGTGCGCGGTCAGGCCCAGGGCCATGCCCAGCGCGGCGGGATGATGCACGCCAAAGCGCTTGAGCAGCGCCGGGCCGACGATGGCGCCAATGATCCCGGTGATCATCACGAACACAGCCGCCAGGGCGGCAATCCCGCCAATCTGGTTGGCCACCAGCATGGCAATCGGCGAAGTCACCGACTTGGGCGCCATGCTCATCAGCATGATCTGCTCGGCACCGAAGGCCCACGCCAGAGTAATGCCCAATACAGTCGCAACCACGCCGGCCGCCAGCAGAGTAATCAGCGTCGGCCAGAACAGCTGGCGAATCCGCCGCAGATTAAGGAACAGCGGTACCGCCAGCGCCACCGTGGTTGGCCCAAGGAACAGCGTCAGCGCGGCGGCGCTGTCCTTGTACTCGGCAAAAGTCAGGCCGCAGGCCAAAAGAATGCCGATCACCGCGAGCATCGACACCAGCACCGGCTGCAAAAACACCCAGCGGGTTTTCTCGTAGGCGGCAATCGCCAGCTGGTAGGCGCCGAGGGTGATGCCCACGCCAAACAACGGATGATGGATCAGTGCCTGCCAGGCGGCGTGCCATTCCAGAGTCATGCATCCTCCCGGCGTTGCTGGCGGTCGATCAGCTTCTGCATCAGCCAGCCGGCGAAGACGATCGAGATCAGCAGCGACAGCAACAGCGCACCGGCAATCGCCCAGAAGTCGGCAAAGATATCCTCGGCATAGGCCATCACCCCCACCGCTGGTGGCACCAGCAGCAGCGGCAGGTATTTCAGCAAGCTGGTGGAGGCTAGGTGCAGCGGCTCGCCCACCTCGCCGCGCAACAGCAGAAAGCCGAACAACAGCAGCATGCCGATGATCGGGCCCGGCAGTATCGGGATCAGCAGGACATTCAGCGCAGTGCCGAGCAACTGGCACAGCACCAGCCAGGAAAGGCCGCGTAGCAGCATGATGGGTAATCTCCGAATCGTATGATCCCAGACGCAGTGCCGCGCATTATAAGCAGAAGCGCCCGGCAAGGGCCGGTTTACAGCGGTCGCGCAGAGTCAGGCGGGGCACAGACGCAGGCCGCAATAGGCACTTGACCCTGCGGCGAACCCATGATGATCTTAGGGCAGAAGGATTTACGCCCCAAAAAAAACAACACTTGCGTCTTCAAGGAGAAACCATGACATCAGTACCCGCCGCCGAATTGCCCAGCTATATCGGTAAAGAACTCGGTCGTTCCGAATGGCTGACCATCGACCAGGAACGTATCAACCAGTTCGCCGAATGTACGGGCGATCATCAGTTCATCCACGTTGATCCGGAAAAAGCCAAGCTCACCCCCTTCGGCTCCACCATCGCTCACGGTTTCCTCTCGCTGTCGCTGGTGCCCAAGCTGATGGAAGGCATCATGATCATGCCCAAAGGGCTGAAGATGGCCGTCAACTATGGCCTGGATAGCGTGCGCTTTATCCAGCCGGTGAAGGTCAACTCCAAAGTCCGCCTAGTGGTCAGCCTGACCGACGCCCACGAGAAGAATCCTGGCCAATGGTTGCTCAAGGCCAAGGTTGTGCTGGAGATTGAAGGCTCGGAAAAACCCGCCTATATCGCCGAGTCGCTTACCCTCTGCTTCGTCTGATCACAGCCGCCGGACAAGGGCGCACAGGCATCTGCCGGTGCGCCTTTTTATTTTTATGCTTACGCCGGTGCGCTCAATCACGGCACTCCGAGCACTTTAAGGCATACTCGGCAACGACCTTCCAGCCTGGATTTTCTGCATGCGCCGCCTCTCCCTCCTGGCTCCACTGAGCCTCGCCCTGCTGCTTGTCGCCTGTGGCGATGGCGAACCCTTGTTGCCACCGGATGCCGTGCTACCCGATGGCGGGCGCTACCGTGGCGAAGTGGTCGACGGCCTGCTGCAAGGCCCTGGCCGTCTGGATTACAGCAACGGCAGCTACTACCAGGGGCAGTTCAAGGACGGCCTGTTCAGTGGCCCCGGCGAATGGCGCAGCGAGCATGGCGAGGTGTACAGCGGCGAATTCCAAGGCGGTAATTTCCACGGGCAGGGCAGCCTCACCTACAGCGATGGCAGCCATTACCAAGGCGGCTTTGCTGATGGATCGCCCAGCGGCGAAGGCCACTTAAAGGGCAGCCAGCTGGAATACCGTGGCGAGTTCAGCAAGGGGCTGTACAACGGCTTGGGCAAACTGCAGTGGAGCAACGGCGCCAGCTTCCAGGGCCAGTTCAAGAAGGGCGAACCCGACGGCCAGGGCGTACTGACCGACGCCGAAGGCAATGAGTACACCGGCACCTTCGACAACAGCCAGCTCAATGGCCAGGGCAGCTTCAAGAACCTTGGCGGCGACCTCTACAGCGGTCAGTTCCGCGACAGCCAGTTCCACGGCAAGGGCCGTTATCAGAGCGCCGATAGCGAAGTCTGGAGCGGGCGTTTCGTCCATGGCAGCCTCACCGGCAAAGGCGAATTCAAGGGCAGCGACGGCAGCCATTACGCCGGCCAATTCAAGGACTGGAGCTACCACGGAGAGGGTCGCCTGAGCCTGGCAGACGGCAGCATTTATCAGGGCAACTTTGCCTACGGCAAATACCAAGGCATAGGCAGCCTGACCCTGGTCGATGGCAGCCAGCAAAGCGGCACCTGGCAGAACGGCCGGCTGATTCGTGACGCCCAGGGCAAAGCCATACCCGACGCCCTGGCCACCGGCCTGCTGGAACAAGGCCGCCTGCTCGATGCCGCCATTGCCAAGCTGCCGGCCTCGACGCCAGCCATCGAGCTGTACGCCCTGACACTGGCCGGCGACGGCAAGCAGAGCGTGTTTATGCGCGAGGCGGACTATGTCGGCAACCTGCTGCAGGAGCGCTTCGCCGCCCACGGTCTGATCACCCTGGTCAATCACCGCGACCATCTGGCGGATCGCCCGCTGGCCACCAGCGCCAGCCTCGGTCGCAGCGTCCAGGCTTTGGCCGAACGAAGCGGCAAGGAAGACCTGATCTTTATCTACCTGACCAGCCACGGCTCAGCCCAGCATGAGCTGAACCTCGACCAGCCGCGCCTGCAACTCGACGACCTGCCCGCCAGCGAACTGGCAGCCCTGCTCGAACCGCTGAAAGATCGGCACAAGGTGCTGGTGATCTCGGCCTGCTACTCCGGCGGTTTTATCCCCAAACTGCAGGATGACAAGACCCTGGTGATCACCGCCGCACGCGCCGACCGAGTGTCCTTCGGCTGCTCGGAAGAAAATGACTTCACCTACTTCGGCCGCGCGCTGTTTGCCGAGGCCCTGCAGCAGACCGATGATCTGCAGCGCGCCTTCAAGCTGGCCCAGGCCAGCGTCGCCGAACGCGAAAAGGCCGACGGTTTCGAACCCTCCGAACCGCAGATCTGGCCAGCCAAAGCAGTGCTCGCACAGTGGCGCAAGCTGCGCGAGCAGCAAGCAGAGCGCGCCCTCAACAATGCACTTGAGGCGCAATCTGCGGTCAACCCATAACTACTGACACGCGCCTGCAAGCGTCGGCGTGCGTACAACCAACAGCCTGATAAGCTGATTGATAGATCAGCGGAGAACCTCAAACTATGTATTTGACGCCCCAGCACATCCTTCTCGCAGGCGCCACCGGTCTGACCGGCGAGCACCTGCTGGACCGTCTGCTGAACGAACCCACGGTCGCCCGCGTGCTGGCCCCCAGCCGCCGACCACTGGCTGCCCACGCGCACCTGGAAAACCCGCAAGGCGAGCTGCTCGACCTGCTGCCGCAATTGGCCGGCAAGGTTGATACCGCCTTCTGCTGCCTGGGCAGCACGATCAAACAGGCCGGCTCGCAGGACGCCTTCCGTGCGGTCGACCATGACCTGGTGATCGCCTTTGCGGAACGCGCCCGCGCCCTCGGTGCACGTCACCTGCTGGTAATCAGCGCCCTCGGTGCGGACGCCAATTCCACGGTGTTCTACAACAAGGTCAAAGGTGAAATGGAACAGGCCCTGCGCGCGCAGGACTGGCCGCAGCTGACCATCGTCCGCCCTTCGCTACTGCTCGGCGCCCGTCAGGAGTTTCGCCTCGGTGAGCGCCTGGCCGCGCCTTTTATGCGCTGGCTGCCGGGCAAATACCGCGGCATCGAAGCCACCGTCCTGGCCCGCGCGCTGTGGCGCCTGGCGCTGGAAGAAGATGCCGGCACCCGGGTGATCGAATCAGACCAACTGCGCCGTCTCGGCCGCTAACTGCCGTTAATCAAGAAGCCATCGACCTATGAGCACCACCCCGCACGACCTGATCAGCGCCCTGAGCAACGCCGACATGCTGGAAATCGACGACCTGCATGCCTGGCAATTCAGCCTGAACGCCGAACAACTGGCCCAGCACCAGGCCGGTAACCCGCCTGCTGGCGACGCGCCGCTGCTCAGCATTGAATGCATGGATGGCCGCGCCCTGCGCAAATGGCACTTCAGCCTGGCTCAGGTAATCGCCGCGCGTTTCGACGGCGAAGCCGATGCCTGGAGCATCAGCGGTGTTGCTGACACTCATCTGATCAAGTGCTTTGCCGCCGTCAGCGGCGACAACAGTGACTTGCCGGACGACGCCAGCAACGACGCCGAGTAGCGCGAGGACAGACGCGTGGGCCTGTATGACCGCTATCTGCTACCGCACCTAATCGATTTTGCCTGCGGCATGGGCGAGGTGATGAAAGCCCGCTCGCAGCTGGTGCCCCAGGCCCATGGCCGGGTGCTGGAGATCGGCATTGGCAGCGGCCTCAACCTGGCCTTCTATGACGCAGCCAGGGTCAGCGTAATTATCGGCGTCGACCCTAGCGCCGATATGCAGAAGCTAGCCAAGCAACGGGCCGCCGCGATCAGTATTCCGGTGGAGATGATTGCCCTGGAACTGGGGCAGATCCAGGCCGAGGACGCCAGCTTCGACAGCATCGTCTGCACCTTTACCCTGTGCACCATCCCCGATGCTATGGCGGCGCTAAAAGAAATGCGCCGCGTGCTCAAGCCCGGCGGCCGCCTGCTGTTCTGCGAACACGGCCTGGCCCCGGAACTGCCCGTACTGCGCTGGCAGAACCGCCTGACGCCGTTATGGAAGCCACTGGCTGGCGGCTGCCACCTCAACCGCGACATCAAGGCGCTGATCACCGCGGGCGGCTTTCAAATCGGCGAGATAAGCAATCGCTATCTCAAGGGCCCAAAGCCCATGACCTATATCTATCAAGGCTGGGCTCACTAAGAAGCTGCTTACGATCTGCTGCGCGTCGACCATACGGCGTTAAAACTAGCCTCGGGATGCTCATTTACAGCCGTAAAACCCAGTCCGCGCCCTCGGCCGCTTGACCAGCCTCTGGCTGTTGCCACGTAGCGCCTTGTCTGGCTCTAGCTCGCTAGGTCGTAAACAGCTTCTAAGCACGCATAAATAGCCAATTGCCATTAGCGGTCAGCACCTGCACCATATCCTGACTATCGTTAGGCCATGGATTCTCGTATGGAAGTTGGCCCACGCATGAAGCGCCTGTCATTTCGCCACCTCAGCACTCTTCTGCTATTTGCAGCAGGCCTTACGGCTGCCTCGCCAAGCAGTGCGCAGTCACGCGAGATCCGCGTGGGGGTTTACGCCAACGAGCCGAAAATCCTCCTGGGTCAAGACGGCAAACTGTCTGGCATCCTCGGCGAGCTGCTGAATGAAATCGCTCATCAGGAAGACTGGCAACTGCGCCCCAGACCCTGCGAATGGCAGGAGTGCCTGGAACTGGCGCAAAGCGGTGAAATCGACCTGATGCCCGACGTGGCCTACAACGACAGCCGCGCCCAGGTGCTCGACTTCCACAAAGTCCCGTCACTGGTCAGCTGGTCGCAGGTCTACAGCAGCGAAGACCTCCAGCTTAGGTCGATACTCGATCTCAAAGGCCTGCGCATCGCCGTGTTGCAGGGCTCGGTGCAGGAAGAATACCTACGCGGGCTGCTCACAAGTTTTGGTCTGAAAGCCCAGCTGATCGGCGTACCCAGCCTGCCGCAGGGTTTTGAGCGGGTGGCTGCCGGGCAGGCTGACGCGGTGGTAGCCAACCAGCGCTTTGGCGACTTTCATGCGCCGAGCTATCAACTGCAAAGCTCCTCGATCATGTTCCAACCCGCGCACCTGTTCTACGCCACGCGCAAAGGACAGAACGCCGACCTGCTGGCCGCCATCGACAAGCACCTGGCGAACTGGCAGGACTCGCCATCCTCGATCTATTACCAGAGCCTGCAACGCTGGGGCGGCGAACGGCCACGGCTGCTGATCCCGAACAGCGTCTGGTGGGGCCTGGCCACTCTAGCCCTGCTGCTGATTGCCGCCCTGGGTGGCGCACTGCTGCTGCGCCAGCAGGTACGCGAGAAAACTCGCCATCTGCTGGCCAGCGAAGAGCGCTTGAACACCATCCTCGACAGCGTCGAGGCCTATATCTATATCAAGGATGCGCAGCTGCGTTACCAGTACGCCAACCGCAAGGTTTGCGAGCTGTTCGGCCAGAACCTGGAACAGGTCATCGGCAAGACCGATGAGCAGTTCTTCGATATCGACACCGCCACCAACCTGCACGAGAACGACCGCCGCGTGCTCAAGCTTGGCGAGCGAGTGCAAACCGAGGAAATCAACCGCAGCCTGGATGGCAGCACCCAGCACGCCTTTCTCTCGGTCAAGCTGCCGCTGCGCGACGGCCACGGCAAGATCTACGCGCTGTGCGGCATATCCACCGACATCACCGAACACAAGAAGAACCTGGAAAGGATCAACCAGCTGGCCTTCTACGACCCGCTCACCGGCCTGCCCAACCGCCGCCTGCTGCTCGACCGTCTGCAGCAGGCATTGGCCAAGCATGCGCGCGGCCTACAACAGGGCGCGCTGCTGTTTATCGACCTGGACAACTTCAAGGACCTCAACGACACCCTTGGCCATGACATGGGCGACCAGTTGTTGCAGCAAGTCGCCGAACGCCTGAGCAGCCACGTGCGTGCCCAGGACACCCTGGCGCGCCTCGGTGGCGATGAATTCGTGCTGATGCTCGAAGCCCTCAGCCTGAATCCCGCGCAAGCCGGTCAGCAGGTCGAAAGCGTCGGCAGAAAGATCGTCGCGGCGCTGGCAGCGCCTTATGCCCTGCAGGGCCGCAGCCATATCAGCACCGCCAGCATCGGCATCGCACTATTTCCCAACGAGCAGAGCACGGTCGATGAAGTGCTCAAGCGCGCCGACATGGCCATGTATCAGGCCAAGGCCGCCGGCCGCAACGCCATGCGCTTTTTCGACCCGAAGATGCAGGCCGAAGTCAGCGCCCGCGCCAGCCTGGAAAGCGACCTGCGCCACAGCCTCGGCCAGCGCGACTTTATCCTGCACTACCAGCCCCAGGTAGATGGCCAAGGGCAGCTGGTCGGCGCCGAGGCTCTGGTGCGCTGGCAACATCCCACACGCGGACTGGTGCCACCGGGTGAGTTTATTCCGCTGGCAGAAAGCACCGGGCTGATTCTGCCGCTGGGTCGCCTGATCCTGCACAGCGCTTGCCAGCAGCTGGTGGCCTGGGCCACGCACCCACAACTGGCGCAGCTGACCCTGGCGGTGAATGTCAGCGCAAGGCAATTCCACCATCCCGACTTTGTCGAAGACGTCTTCGCCACCCTCGCCGAAAGCGGCGCCAACCCTCAGCGCCTGGAGCTGGAGCTGACCGAAAGTCAGCTGGTGGAGGATGTGGAAGTGCTTATCGGCAAGATGAGCCAGCTGAAAGCCCGCGGCGTACACCTGGCGCTGGACGATTTCGGTGCCGGCTACTCCTCGCTCAACTACCTCAAACGCCTGCCGCTGGACCAACTGAAGATCGACCAGTCCTTCGTCCGCGACCTGCTCGAACAATCCAGCGACGCCGCCATCGTGCGCACCATCCTCGCGCTGGGCGCCAACCTCAACCTGGTCGTTACCGCCGAAGGGGTGGAAACCCAGGAACAGTACGACGCCCTGCAGCGCATGGGCTGCAGGCGTTTTCAGGGCTTTCTATTTGCCAAACCAGGGCCAGCGCACATCCTCGAACATTGGCCATTGGCGACCACCTGGCAGGACAAGGCCACCAGCATTCCGGATGCCTGATAGCCGCTACAACCCGCCGCTGATGCCCAGATTAAGACCGATGGCAGTGGCCAGGGAAAGCGGCAGCAACAGGGTATCCAGCAACGCGCTGACCGGCAGATCGGCGGCAGGGTAAGCTGGCGCCTCGGCGCCGAAGCGGTCATTGGCGCAGCAACCGCCCTGCAGCGCATACAGGTTCAGTCGCGTACCCGCATACACCACCGGCGCGTCTGGCTTAGCGGCATCCAGGGTGCGTACGGTGGCGCAGCCGCTGAGTGTCAGGCCCATCAGCAGGCAGACGGCCGCGCGGCGGGCCAAAGGCTTATTCATCCGGAGTGATCTGATGGTGCTCGCCCCAGCGCGGCAGCATGTCCTGGGGGATATTCAGGCAGTTGAGGATGCGCGCCACGACAAAATCGATCAGATCATCGATGGTCTGCGGCTGGTGATAGAAGCCCGGTGCGGCCGGCAGGATGGTCGCACCGAGGTTCGACAGCTTGAGCATGTTTTCCAGATGAATGCTGGAAAACGGCGCCTCGCGCGGCACCAGAATCAGCTGACGTCGCTCTTTCAGTGCCACATCGGCAGCGCGTTCGATCAGGTTATTGCAGGCCCCCGTGGCAATCGCCGACAGCGTGCCGGTGCTGCAGGGCACCACCACCATCGCTGAGGGTGCGCCGGAGCCAGATGCCACCGGGGCCATCCAGTCTTCCTTGCCGTACACGCGAATCTGCCCCGGCGCGGCGCCGGTGTACTCACTCAAGAACGCCTGCATGGCCTGGGGTTTGGCCGGCAGGCTGACATCAGTTTCGGTGGCCATCACCAACTGCGCGGCCTTGGAAATCAGAAAGTGCACCTCGCGTTCTTCCTGCACCAGGCAATCGAGCAGGCGCAGGCCGTACTGAGCTCCCGATGCTCCCGTCATAGCCAAGGTAATACGTTCAGGACCGGACATTTACCCCTCCAGGGCCGCAGCCAACTTGCCATGCAAACCGCCAAAGCCGCCGTTGCTCATCACCACCACCTGAGTGCCCGGCGCGGCTTCGGCCTTGACCCCGGCAATGATCGCTTCCAGGGAATCGCAGACCTGGGTCGGCACGGTCGACGTGGCCACGGTGCCAGCTAGGTCCCAACCGAGATTCGGCGGTGCGTACCAGTACACCGAGTCAGCCTGCACTACGGATTCAGGCAGGCCATCGCGGTGCGCGCCGAGCTTCATCGAGTTGGAGCGCGGCTCGACGATGGCGATCAATTTGGCGTCGCCGATGCGTTTGCGCAGGCCATCCAAGGTGGTGGCAATCGCCGTCGGGTGATGGGCGAAGTCGTCGAAGATGGTCACGCCATTCACTTCGGCGACCTTCTCCATGCGCCGCTTGGCATTGATAAAGCCGCACAGCGCGGCGATGCCCAGTTCCGGCACCACGCCAACATGCCGCGCCGCTGCCAGCACCGCCAGGGCATTGGCCACGTTGTGCTGACCGGTCAGCTGCCAATCCACCGTGCCGGCAACCTTGCCCTCGAAACTCACCTCGAAACGCGAACCGTCTGCGCTAAGCAGACGCGCCTGCCACTGGCCGCCATCGCCGGTGGTTTGCACCGGCGTCCAGCAGCCCATCTCGATTACTCGCTTGAGCGCAGGCTCGGTGGTCGGATAAATGATCAGCCCTTCACTCGGCACAGTGCGCACCAAATGGTGGAATTGCCGCTCGATAGCCGCCAGATCCGGGAAGATATCTGCGTGATCGAACTCTAGGTTATTCAGGATCGCGGTGCGCGGGCGGTAGTGCACGAACTTGCTGCGCTTGTCGAAGAAGGCGCTGTCGTACTCGTCGGCCTCGACCACAAAGAACGGTGTGCCGCCCAAGCGCGCGGAGATACCAAAGTTCTGCGGCACGCCGCCGATCAGGAAGCCCGGACTCATGCCGGCATGTTCCAGCACCCAGGCCAGCATGCTCGAACTGCTGGTTTTGCCGTGAGTGCCGGCCACCGCCAGCACCCAACGGCCCTGCAGCACATGGTCGGCCAACCATTGCGGGCCGCTGACATAGGGCAAGCCCTTGTTCAGCACATATTCCACCGCCGGGTTGCCGCGCGACAGAGCGTTACCAACCACCACCAGATCCGGTGCCGGGTCGAGTTGGGCGGCGTCATAGCCCTGGGTCAGTTCGATGCCCTGGGCTTGCAGCTGGGTACTCATGGGCGGGTAAACGTTGGCGTCGGAGCCGGTCACGCGGTGGCCGAGTTCCTTGGCCAGCACGGCCAGCGAGCCCATAAAAGTGCCGCAGATGCCGAGAATATGGATATGCATGATTTACCTTGAAGGCGTCGTCAGAGCCGGTGAATAAGGCGGGATAAAAACTGGCCGCAGATTAGCACAGCGCCGTCGCCCCGCAGAGGCCTGGCGGCGCGCTGCGGGCCAGGGCTCAAGAGGCATGATTCAATGGGGTAGTTCAAAGCGTTGAGCGCAACTTGATCCCGTGTTTGCGCAACTTGCGGTACAGGGTGTTGCGGCTGATGCCCAGTTGTTCGGCGCTGCGGCTCATCTGCCAGTGCTGTGCCTCTAGGACCGCGAGCAACGCCTGGCGTTCGGCGTCGCCTAGCTGGTCGGGCTTGGCGTTGGGCAACAGGACAAGCTCGGGCCGTGTATGGCGGATCTCGGCGGGCAGCTCGGCGTGGCTGATCACGCCGTTTTCGCACAGCGCGCAGAGCGTACGCAGCACATTGCGCAGCTGGCGCACATTACCTGGCCAAGGGTAGGCAAGCAGCGCCTTGCGGGCCGCATCATCAAGCCGCACAGATTGCCCTCGCGCTTCCTCGGCCAGGAGGAAATCCATCAACGCCAGCTTGTCGCTGCGTTCACGCAACGGCGGCAACTCGATCACTAGGCCATTGAGGCGATAGAACAGGTCCTGACGAAACTCGCCGCTGGCCACCCGCTGGGTGAGATCACGGTGACTGGCGCTGATCACTCGCACATCGATGGCCTGCGACTCACCGCCAATCGGCTCGACCCGGCGTTCTTCCAGCACCCGCAGCAGTCGGGTTTGCAGCGCCAGCGGCATATCGCCGATTTCATCGAGGAACAGCGTGCCGCCATCAGCCTGCTGCAGCTTGCCGCGCATGCCTTCCTTGCGCGCGCCGGTAAAGCTGCCGCCGCGATAACCGAACAGTTCGCTCTCGATCAGGCTCTCGGGAATCGCCGCGCAGTTCAGCGCAACAAATGGCTTACCGCCACGCGAGCTGACCTGATGCAGGGCCTTGGCGAAGGCTTCTTTGCCGGTGCCGGTTTCCCCGCCAATCAGCAGCGGCACATCGCGCTCATAAACCCGCAGCGCACGGCGGAAATCACTCTGCAAGCCAGGGTCGGCCAGGCACAGCCCTGGCGTTGCCAAGCTCGCTGCAGCCAGTGCCTGGGCACTGCGCCGAGGCTGACCGCGCAGCATGGCAAACAGCAGCTGGCCACGCTGGGTATACAACGGCCAACTGGCGCTGGGCTGCGCCGAGGCGCGGCCCAGCAAATCGTCCAGACGGCAATCAAATACCTCGATCAAGGTGC
>JBIHZW010000110.1:0-10959 GCA_044240245.1 Pseudomonas sp.
GATCATCTACCTGTCCGCCGAGGACGACCTGGACAAGCAGCTCGACGCCATGAGCGAAGGCGGCGACGACTTCCTGACCAAGCCGATCAAGCCGCGCCACCTGATTGCCACTGTACGCAACCGCGCCGCCCGCGCGCGCAACCTCAAGGCGCGCATGGTGCGCGACAGCCTGACCGGCCTGTACAACCACACCCACACCCTGCAACTGCTCGAAGATGCCCGCTTTCGCGCCGAACGTGACAGCCAGCCACTGAGCTTTGCGATGATCGATATCGACTTCTTCAAGAAGGTCAACGACACCTACGGCCACCCCATGGGCGATCGGGTGATCAAGAGCCTGGCGCTGTTTCTCAAGCAGCGCCTGCGTAAGAGCGACCATATCGGCCGTTACGGCGGTGAAGAGTTTGCCGTGGTAATGCCCGACACCGACGCCGAATCCGCTCGCCGGGTACTCGACGAAATCCGCCAGCGCTTCGCGGAAATCCAGTACTCGGCGCAGCCGCACGACCTGTCCTGCACCTTCAGCTGCGGCATCGCCCAGCTGGCTCCGCAACTGGACGGCAAACTGCTCTCGCAGCAGGCCGACCTGGCGCTATATGTGGCCAAGCACGGCGGGCGCAACCAGGTGGCGATCTATCAGGGCGACTGAGTACGTTCGCCCTGAAGCACCTGCGCCATCGCCGACCACCCGACAGAAAACTGTGACGCAGTCGGCGTCGTCATATTACGGTCACGAAAAAGCAATAAATTCTGAGGCTTAGCTGCCGCCCCGACGCATCTGTCGGCGGCCGGAACCGTTCGTAGTCGGTCGAGCCCTATGCGCCTGAAATCCCTTACCAACCTCAACACCCTGCTGCTGGTCACCGTTTGCGTGGCCCTGGCCGTCACGCTCTGGTGGTCGCAACGCGCCCTGGAGCGCCCCTACCTGCTGATGGCGCGCTACCTGAGCCTGTCCCAGCAGTTCCAGGGCGAAGCCGCGCAGAACATCAGCGCTTATTTGGAAAGCGGCGACGCCCTGCGCCACAGCGCCGCGCTGCAATCGCTGGATAGCCTCGAACAGGCGATGACTGAACTGCCCACGCAATTGGCTGCCAACCTGCGCCCCAGCCTCGCCGAACTCAAAGCCTTCAGTGCCAACGAGCTGCTGGCCGCCGGCAAGCTTTCCGCCGATCCGCAAGGTTTGCTGCTGCAAGCCGAACGGGAAATGGACGCGGCGCTGGAACAACTTGCGCAGTACGCCGACAGTGGCGAAGCCAATGCCGCTATGAATTACCGCAAGCCGCTGTTTAGCGCGGCGCGCCACCTTACCCGCCTGGCCCATGCGCGCGACAAGCTGGTGCGCAGCGGCCGCAGCGAGCTGGCCAGCGAGGTCGAACGCGAACTGGCAGCTCTGAGCAAACAGGCGCAGGCAATCAGCGATTTGCCGCTGCTCGGTGTGGCCGATGCCAGCCAGTCGTCCGGCGACGCCTTTGCAAACCTGCTGGGGCTGGATGCCAGCAGCGAAAGCAGCCAGGCCGAAGACCGTGGCATCGCCCTCAAACGCGACCTCAGCAACCTGATCACGCGCTACCCGGCTGAGCTGCAACGCACCCGCAGCCTGATCGAACAACGCAGCGCCCTGGCCAACAGCACGCGCACGCAGATCGACCAGGTGCAGCAAGCGCTGGCCGCGCTGGAACCCCTGGTGCGCGCCGAACACGGGCGCATTCAGGGCGAAGTGCAACTGATCCTCGGCCTGATGATCGGCCTGATTCTGTTGATTGCACTGATCATCGACACCATCCAGCGCCGCCTTACCCGGGTACTGGAGCGCCTGGTTCCAGCACTCTCTGCCTGGGCCGCTGGCGACTTCGCCAATGACATACATCTCGGCTCACGCACCCGCGAGCTGCGCGATATCGAAGAATCGCTAAACCGCCTGCGCGCCTATCTGGTCGAGCTGGTCGGCACCATTCGCCAGCATGCTGAACAGGTAGTCGGCTCCAGCCGCACCCTGGCTGACCTCAGCGGCGGCTTGCACAGCGGCGCCGAGCGCCAGGCCGGCGACACCGCGCAAATTCGCGATGCACTGGGCGAACTGCAGGCCACCATCCAGCAGGTGGCCGGCGATGCCAGCCAGGCCGCCGATGCCAGCCGCGACGCCAACCGGGCCCTGGAACAAGGCCAGCAAGTGATTGGCCACAGCCTTACCGGCCTGCATTCGCTGGTCGATGAAGTGCAGGGCAACGCCCAGGCCATCGAACGCCTGGCTGAAGAAACCGCGACCATCGGCAATGTGCTGACGGTGATTCGCGGCATCGCCGAGCAGACCAATCTACTAGCCCTGAATGCCGCCATCGAAGCGGCGCGGGCCGGCGAACTGGGCCGCGGCTTTGCCGTAGTCGCCGATGAAGTGCGCTCGCTATCACAGCGCACCAGCGGCGCGACCGCGCAGATTCAGGAACTGATCGGCCGCCTGCAACAGGCCGCACTGCAATCGGTGCAGGCCATGCGCACTCAGGTCGAACACGCCGAAGCCACCGCCAGTCAGGCCGAAGCCGCCGATGGCGCGCTGGATGAAATCGTCGCGGCAATCCGCACCATCGCCAGCATGGCCGAGCGCATCGCAGATGCCACTGCGCAGCAGAGCGGCGCGGTCAGCGAGATTCGCGGGCACAGCGAGCGCATCCATCAACTTGGCGGCGACAACCTGCAGCGCATCGGCGAGGGTCGCAATCAGGGCGACCAGCTGCTGCACCTGGGCGGCCAGTTGCATACCGCCGTGCAGGCGTTCCGCGTCTGAGGAACGCTGGCGCGGCAATCTGTCGCGCGCCATCCGGCCGGCTGACAAGACCGCTTACAGCCTGGGCCGTGCCCTGGACCGTCCGCCTCCGCTATGATGCGGCGATTCCCGCATCACGAGCCTGCCATGCACCGTCTACTCAGCCTGCTTCTGCTTCTGGTCGTACTGCCGGCCAGCGCCGGCCTGTTCGACAAGCCGCCCGCCCCCGCGCAATTCGGCGCGCCCCTGAACAACAGCGCGGACTTCCTGCCGGTCCGCGAGGCATTCAAGCTGAGCCTGATCAGTAGCTCCAGCGAGTCGGTGAAACTGCGTTTTGTCGCCGCCGAAGGTTATTACCTCTATCGGCATCGGTTCAGCTTCAGCAGCGAGCCGGCCGATATCCGCCTGGGCCAGGCCGTGCTGCCGGCTGGCCTAGCTAAACATGACGAGTACTTCGGCGATGTCGAGGTGTACTACGAGGTGCTGGATGTCGAGGTTCCGGTCGACAACCCGGACAATCGCCCCTTCAACCTCAGCGTCAACTATCAGGGCTGCGCCGATAAAGGCCTGTGCTATCCGCCGGAAACTGAAGTACTGGCGATTGGCGGCGGCGCGGCGGCCAGCAGCGCAGCAGCGGATACGGCAACGCCGTGGAGCTGGACCGACCTGGCGCTGTTCTTCCTTGGTGGCCTGGCGCTGACCTTCACTCCCTGCGTGCTGCCGATGCTGCCGATTCTCACCGGCGTGGTGTTGCGCGGCCAACCGGGCGGCATGCGCAGCCTGGTGCTGTCACTGGCCTACGTGCTGCCGATGGCCCTGAGCTTTGCCATCCTCGGCGCACTGATGGGTCTGTTCGGCGCGGAGCTCAATCTGCAGGCACGCCTGCAATCGCCCTGGGTGCTGGTGCCGTTTGCCATTTTCTTCGCTCTGTTCGGCGCGGCCAGCCTGGGCTTTCTCGAACTGCGCCTGCCGGCAGCAATCGACGGCCGCTTGCAGCGCTTGAGCCAACGCCTGCACGGCGGCACGATTTTCAGCGCAGCGGCGCTGGGCGTGCTCTCCAGCGTGCTGGTTTCACCCTGCGTATCCGCGCCTCTGGCCGGCGCACTGCTGTATATCAGCGCCAGCGGCGACGCCTTAGGCGGCGGCCTCAAACTGCTGGCTCTGGGCCTCGGCATGGGCGCGCCGCTGGTGCTGTTTGCCGTCGGCGGCGGCGCATTCCTGCCGAAATCCGGCCCGTGGATGCTTACGGTGCGCAACCTGTTCGGCGCGCTGCTGCTGGCCGTGGCGATCTGGCTGCTGGAGCGCGTGGTACCTGGACCAGTCAGCCTGGCGTTGTGGGGTTTACTGGCCGCTGGCATCGCACTCTGGCTCGGCGCGCTGGAGCTGACGCCGAAAACCCATCATCAAAAACTCGCGCAACTGCTCGGCCTGCCGCTGCTGGTCTACGCCCTAGTGGCCTGGGTCGGCGCGCTGCAAGGCCAGGATGACCCGCTACGGCCACTCGGCCGCATGGTCAGCAGTGCCGAAGCCACTCAGGTGCAATCCGGCCAATGGCAAACCATCAGCACCCCAGCAGAGCTGGATGCCGCCTTGCTCGCCGCACAAAACAACGGCAAGCCGCTGCTGCTCGACTGGTACGCCGACTGGTGCATCAGCTGCAAGGTGATCGAACGCGAAGTACTCAACGCCCCGGAGGTCGGCCGCCAGCTGGGCGACTATCAACTGGTACGTTTCGACATCACCGAAAGCAACCCCGCCCAGCGCGCCCTGCTCGACCGCTACCAGCTGTTCGGCCCGCCGGCCATTCTGCTGTTCGACGCCAAGGGTGACGAATGGCTGGATCTGCGTGTCGTAGGTGAGGTGGATGCCGCGACCTTTGCTGCCCGCCTGAGCACGGCGCGGGAACGTTTTTAACGCCCCGAGTCATATATTTGCCGCAATCTGCGGTCATCGTGTCGACTATTGCTGAGAACTGGACAGTCCCGCGCTGTCGCGGCATAGTCCTGCGCAGTAGAAAAACAAGGATTAAGGATCATGGCGACCTTATTGGTACTGCACGGCCCCAACCTCAACCTGCTCGGCACCCGCGAGCCAGGGGTTTACGGCGCCGTCACCCTGGAGCAGATCAACCTCGACCTGGAGCGTCGCGCGCGTGAGGCAGGCCACCATCTGCTGTACCTGCAGAGCAATGCCGAGTACGAGCTAATTGACCGTATTCACGCCGCAAAAGGCGAAGGTGTCGACTTTATCCTGATCAATCCTGCCGCTTTTACTCACACCAGCGTCGCATTACGTGACGCATTGCTAGCAGTGAGCATCCCATTCATCGAAGTGCATTTGTCCAACGTGCACAAACGCGAAGCTTTCCGCCATCACTCCTACTTTTCAGATGTTGCGGTGGGAGTGATCTGCGGCCTTGGCGCCAGCGGTTATCGACTGGCCCTGGAGGCTGCACTCGAACAACTTGAACTTAAGCGCCCCTGACCTCACCGGGAGTTGAACCACTATGGATATTCGTAAAGTCAAAAAACTGATCGAGCTGCTGGAAGAATCCGGTATCGACGAGCTGGAGATTCGCGAAGGCGAAGAATCCGTGCGGATCAGCCGTCACAGCAAGCAGCCGGCCTTTATGCAACAGCCGATGTACGCCCAGGCGCCTGCGCCTGCAGCTGCCCCGGCTGCTGCCGCACCAGTTGCTGCTGAAGCCGCTGCACCTGCAGCCGCCAAGCTGAATGGCACCGTGGTGCGCTCGCCGATGGTCGGCACCTTCTACCGCGCTTCCGGCCCGACCTCGGGCAACTTCGTTGAAGTCGGCCAGAGCGTGAAGAAAGGCGACATTCTCTGCATCGTGGAAGCGATGAAGATGATGAACCACATCGAGGCCGAAACCAGCGGCGTGATCGAATCCATCCTGGGCGAGAACGGTCAGCCGGTGGAATACGACCAGCCTCTGTTCACCATCGTTTGATCCACGGAGAGCCAGCGATGTTGGAAAAAGTTCTGATCGCCAACCGCGGCGAGATCGCCCTGCGCGTCTTGCGCGCCTGTAAAGAGCTGGGCATCAAGACTGTCGCGGTGCACTCCACCGCTGACCGCGAACTGATGCACCTGGGCCTGGCCGACGAGTCGGTGTGCATCGGCCCGGCCTCTGGCGCGCTGTCCTATTTGAATATTCCGGCGATCATCAGCGCAGCTGAAGTTACCGGCGCCACGGC
The DNA here is from genome assembly GCA_044240245.1 of Pseudomonas sp. Taxonomy (GTDB): domain Bacteria; phylum Pseudomonadota; class Gammaproteobacteria; order Pseudomonadales; family Pseudomonadaceae; genus Aquipseudomonas. Next base: position 5,977 of record JBIHZW010000110.1, read on the forward strand.
GATCCACCCTGGCTACGGCTTCCTTGCGGAAAACGCCGATTTCGCCGAACAGGTGGAAAACTCCGGCTTCGCCTTTATCGGCCCGAAAGCCGAGACCATTCGCCTGATGGGCGACAAAGTGTCGGCCAAGGACGCCATGAAGCGCGCCGGCGTACCAGTTGTACCTGGCTCTGACGGCCCGCTGCCGGAAGACGAGGAAACTGCCCTGCAGATTGCTCGCGAAGTTGGTTACCCGGTGATCATCAAAGCCGCTGGCGGCGGCGGTGGTCGTGGCATGCGCGTGGTGTACAAGGAAGAAGACCTGATCAAATCGGCCAAGCTGACCCGCAGCGAAGCCGGTTCGGTGTTCGGCAACCCGATGGTCTATCTGGAGAAATTCCTCGGCAATCCACGTCACGTGGAAGTCCAGGTCATCTCCGACGGCCAGGGCAACGCCATCCACCTGGGTGACCGCGACTGCTCGCTGCAGCGCCGCCACCAGAAGGTACTGGAAGAAGCGCCGGCACCGGGCATCGATGAAAAAGCCCGCGCCGAAGTGCTGCAACGCTGCGTCGATGCCTGCATTGAGATCGGTTATCGCGGCGCTGGTACCTTCGAGTTCCTCTACGAAGATGGGCATTTCTACTTTATCGAGATGAACACCCGCATACAGGTTGAGCATCCGGTTTCGGAAATGGTCACCGGCATCGACATCGTCAAGGAGATGCTCAGTATCGCCGCTGGCAACAAGCTGTCGTTCAAGCAGAGTGACGTGGTGATTCGCGGTCATTCGCTGGAATGCCGAATCAACGCCGAAGACCCAGACAACTTCATGCCCTGCCCCGGCAAGGTCAAACACTTCCACGCCCCGGGCGGTAATGGCGTGCGGGTCGATTCGCACCTGTACAGCGGCTACACCGTACCGCCGCACTACGACTCACTGATCGGCAAGCTGATCACCTACGGCGCCACCCGCGACGAGGCCATGGCCCGTATGCGTAACGCCCTGGACGAGATCGTTGTCGACGGCATCAAGACCAACGTGCCGCTGCACCGCATGCTGGTCCGTGACAAAGGCTTCTGCAAAGGCGGCGTGAATATCCATTACCTGGAGAAAAAGCTAGGCATGGATAAGCACTAAGCTTCGGCGTAGCGCACAGACAAGGGCTGCCATTCGGCGGCCCTTGTCGTTTCTGCCGACCGCAAGCGGTGGCAGCCGCCCCACCGCTTCAAGTAAGCTGCGCGCCAATTTGCGCCATCCCGCCACAACGTTCACGAGGTTTCCCATGCCCTGGTTACAAGTCCGTCTCGCCATCACCCCGGAGCAGGCGGAAACCTACGAAGATGCGTTGTTGGAAGTCGGCGCCGTCTCGGTGACCTTTATGGACGCCGAAGACCAACCGATTTTCGAGCCGGATCTGGGCACCACGCCGCTGTGGTCGCACACTCACCTGCTCGCCCTGTTTGAAGCCGATACCGACGCCAACGCGGTGTTCGCCCACCTGCAGCTGCTGACCGGCGCCGACTTACCGGAGCACCATGCCGAAGTGATTGCTGACCAGGACTGGGAACGCAGCTGGATGGATGGTTTCCAGCCTATGCGTTTCGGTCAGCGCCTGTGGATTGTGCCAAGCTGGCACGCCGCGCCGGAGCCGGACGCCGTCAACCTGCTGCTCGATCCGGGCCTGGCCTTCGGCACCGGCACTCACCCGACCACGGCGCTGTGCCTGGAATGGCTGGACGGCCAGAACCTGCAGGATTGCAGCGTGATCGACTTCGGTTGCGGCTCGGGCATCCTGGCGATTGCCGCCCTGCTGCTCGGCGCGCCGCAGGCAGTCGGCACTGATATCGATATTCAGGCCATTGAAGCCTCGCGCGACAATGCTGGGCGCAACGGTATCGACCCGGCGCGCTTCCCGCTCTATCTGCCGGACGACATGCCGCAACAGCCGGCCGACGTAGTGGTTGCCAATATCCTCGCCGGCCCACTGGTGGCGCTGGCGCCGCAGATCACCAGCCTGGTCAAGCAGGGTGGCCGCCTGGCGCTTTCTGGCATCCTTGCCGAGCAGGCCGAAGAGGTGCGCGCCGCCTATGACGACGCCTTTATCCTCGACCCGACCGCCGAGAAAGACGGCTGGGTGCGTATTAGCGGCATACGCCGCTAACAGGCTGCTGAAAAACTACCTGCGTTGCCATCGCGGCGTTAAAAACAGGCTCAAAATGCTCATTTACAGCTCGTAAACTCCGCTTTTTCGCCTGTTTTTGCCTTGCGCTGGCTGCCTCGCCTACGTTTTTCAACAACCTGCTAAGTGCTGCATTGCCAAGCACTTGCGTTAGACTAGCCGCCTCGTTTAGCCGGATCGCCGCATGACCCAGAGCTTCGTCACCCAGTGCCCCCATTGCCGCACCAGCTTTCGCGTGAACCTCACGCAGCTGGGTGCCGCCCATGGTGCCGTGCGCTGCGGAGCCTGCCTGCATGTGTTCAATGCCGCGCAGCAGCTGCGTGAGCAGGGCCAGCAACTGCCCGGCCCGGCGACGCCGACAGCTGCACCAACGCCGATCCCACAGCCGAGCAAACCACCCGTACCGCCCGCGCCACGCCAGGCAATGCCCAGTGCAGCGCCCGCAATACCGGCGGCGCCTGCCAGCAGCAAAGCCGGCGACACGCTGTGGATTCATGACGACCTTGACCTCGACAGCCTCGACCTGGATGAAGAGCTGGCCAAGCTCGAAGCCCAGGAACAGCAGCTGTCCAAGCAGTTTCTGGCGATTGATAGCGCGCCCAAATACGCCGAAAACTTTCTGACGCCCGAACCGATTGAGCACGACCCGCACGACGAGCGCTGGGCCGAAGCCCTGCTGCAAGATGAACTGAGCAAACCGGCGGCCAGCCTGAGCGTCAAACCTCAACCGCTGACGTCACCTGTGCGGCCTACTCCGCAGCTCCCACCGGCCCCCATAGCGCCCGAGCCAGTCAACGAGCCCGATGAAGAGCCTGCGCTCGACCTCAGCGCCCTTGACCGCCGCCACCCGGAGCCGGAAATCGAGCACATTGAGCTGCATGCCGAGCGCGAGCCCTTTGGCGCTCTGGCAGACAGCCCGGCCGATGAAGAACCCACCGTAGCGGCGCCGAAAAAGGCCGCGCGCAGCGAGCCCGAGCTGCGTGATGAGCACCTGTTCGAGCTGGATGACGAGCCACTGCAGCTGGACTGGCAGCAGCCGAAGAAGCCCTGGGGCCGATGGATCGGCTGGGGCCTATTGAATTTTCTCGGTGCTGCCGCGCTTGCCGGGCAGTACGTGGCGTACCACTTCAACGAACTGGCGCGCCAGGATCAATACCGCCCCTGGTTCGAGCAACTGTGTCCGGCGGTCGGCTGCCAGCTGCCGTCCAAGGTCGACATCACCCAGGTCAAGAGCAGCAACCTGGTGGTGCGCAGCCACCCGGAATTCAGCGGCGCCCTGGTGGTCGACGCCATCCTCTACAACCGCGCAGCGTTCTCGCAACCCTTCCCACTGCTGGAAATGCGCTTTGCCGACATCAACGGCCAACTGCTCGCCAGCCGCCGTTTCAAGCCCAGCGAATACCTCGCTGGCGAGCTGGCCGGCAACGCGGAAATGCCGCCGCAGACGCCTATTCACATCTCCCTAGACATCCTCGACCCAGGCACCCAAGCGGTGAATTACAGCCTGAGCTTCCACTCGCCGGAATAGGCTGCACGCAGCGGATTGCTTGAGAATCCGCCGCAACCAAACCCTTCGCGATAAGCCCAGAGCTGTTCAGAATTTGTTCAAAACAGCCTTTCTCCGGTCATCCAGAGCGGGTATCATGCCCACCCTTTTTCGCACTCTCCTATTTGTTCAACAGCAGGTCTCTTGAGCAGGGAAGCCCTATGTCGGCGCTACGCATCGGCCCCTACACATTGCCAAATTCGCTGATTCTCGCCCCCATGGCGGGGGTCACTGACCAGCCGTTTCGACAGCTGTGCAAGCGTATGGGTGCGGGTCTGGTGGTGTCGGAAATGGTCACCAGCGATGTGCGCCTGTGGAACACCCGCAAGTCGAGCCTGCGCATGATCCACAGCGGTGATCCCGAGCCACGCTCGGTCCAGATCGCCGGTGGTGATCCCGAGATGCTCGCCGAAGCGGCGCGGCGCAACGTGGAAATGGGCGCGCAGATCATCGACATCAACATGGGCTGCCCGGCCAAGAAGGTCTGCAACAAGGCCGCCGGCTCCGCCCTGCTGAAAGACGAAGTTTTAGTTCGCGAGATTCTTCAGGCTGTGGTCGCCGCCGTGGATGTGCCGGTGACCCTGAAGATCCGCACCGGCTGGGACCGTGAGAACAAGAACGGCATTGCCGTGGCGAAGATCGCCGAAGACGCCGGCATTGTCGCGCTGGCCGTGCATGGCCGCACCCGCGCCGACCTGTATATGGGCGAAGCCGAGTACGACACCATTGCCGCGATCAAGCAGGCGGTGTCGATTCCGGTGCTGGCCAATGGCGATATCGATTCGCCACAAAAGGCCAAGATGGTACTCGCCGCCACTGGCGCAGATGGCCTGTTGATCGGTCGCGCGGCTCAGGGCCGGCCGTGGATATTCCGTGAGATCGAGCATTACCTGCATACCGGTGAACAACTCCCGGCACCCGGCCTGCTCGAAGTGGAACGCATTCTGCTTGAACATCTGGCTGCACTGCACGCCTTCTACGGCGATGTAATGGGCGTTCGCATTGCCCGCAAGCATGTCAGTTGGTATCTCGCAACCTTGCCGGGCGCCAGGGAGTTCCGCGCCCAATTCAATCGTCTGGACAGTACGGACGCGCAGTGCGCCAACGTTCGCGAGTTTTTCAGCGAACGTCATAACAATGGAGAAGGGGTGGCCGCATGACGATGTTGACTGAGACTTTAGGAAGTGGAATGGCTCCCGTGAGTGACAACAGCAGCTTGAAGCAGCATCTCAATACGCCAAGCGAAGAGGGGCAAACCCTGCGCGGCAGCGTTGA
>JBIHZW010000374.1:0-3119 GCA_044240245.1 Pseudomonas sp.
GCGCAAGATCCAGGTGATTACCACCGGCGGTGCGGGCGGGCAGATCGACCCGACGCAGATTCAGGTCGGCGACCTGAACAAGACCTGGAACGATCCGCTGGCGTCCAAGGTGCGTTCCACCCTGCGTCGCGACTATGGTTTTTCACGTACACCGGGGCGCAACTACAGCGTGCCGTGCGTGTATTCCAGCGAGCAGCTGCGCTATCCCAAACCGGATGGCACGGTGTGTCAGTACAAGGGATTTGTCGGTGACGGGGTCAAGCTCGACTGCGCCGGCGGTTTTGGTGCGGTGATGATGGTAACTGCCACCTTCGGCATGGTGGCTGCCGCGCGCATTGTCGATAAATTGGTTGCCGGTACGCGGCGGCCGGCGGAGCGGCCGCGCTCGCCTGATGCATAGCGGTGAGCGTTGACTAGTCTGTAAATATGACCTGACCAGGTCGTTGTTCAGCAGGGATGTGCTGTTTTACGCTTTATCGAGGTGTGTTGTGTTGTCCCTGCTGCGTCATCTGTTAAGTCGTACCCCGCGTTACGTGCTGCTGCTTGCAGCGCTTTCTGCTTGCCTGAGTGCTCATGCTCATCCGGTTGTGCGGGTTGGCACCGGCGACTGGGTGCCCTATGTCGACCAACAACGCGAAGATGGCGGCGCCTTGTCGCGGCTGGTGCGCGACATCTTCAAGGCGGCGGGTTATCAGGTCGAGTTCGTCTACTACCCTTGGGACCGCAACCTGCTGATGCTCGAGCACGGCAGTCTGGATGCGGTGATGCCGTATTCCTGCTCAGCCCCGCGGCGGCGCATCAGTGAATGCAGTGATCCGGTGGTGCAGGGCGAAATTGTGCTGTTCCAGCGCGCCGATCAGCAGCTGAACTGGGCACGTATTGAAGACCTCAAGTCGTTCAGCATCGCCACCACCCTGGGCTACTCCTATGGTCCGCAGTTCGATGCGGCGGTGCAGAGCGGGCAGTTGCAGGTGCAGCAAAGCGGTAAGGAAGACACCGGCTTTCGTCTGCTGGAGCTGGGGCGCGTGGATTTTCATCCGCAGGACCGGGCGGTGGGTTACGCCATGCTGCGGCGGATGTTTGCCCCCGAAGCGCGTGCGGTAATCACCCACCATCCGCGGGTATTGAATACCGAGCCGCTGCACCTGCTGTTTCGCAAGGGCGATGCCAGGGCCGATCGGCTGCGTAAGGTATTCAATGCCGGTTTACGTCGCCTGGCTGAGAGCGGTGAGCTGGAGCGTCTGCAGCAGGCGTTGTATTCCGGCAATGCGGATCAGTGGCGTACAGCGCCCTGATCGGCCGTATCCAACAATTGCTGCATCCGCGTCAGCACAGCCTGCAGACCGTTGCTGCGTGAGGGCGACAGGTGGCGGGCGAGGCCGAGCTGGCTAAACCAGTCCGGCAGATCCAGCTGCGCCAGTTCGGTCTGTGCCAGGCCATTGACCCGTGCCAGCAGCAGCGCAAGCAGACCACGCAGTAACCGTGCATCGCTGCTGGCGCGAAACTGCCAGTGCGCGCCGTCGCGCTCGGCCAGCAGCCATACCTGACTTTCACAGCCTGCAACTCGATTGGCTTCACAGCGTTCTGCATCGCTGAGCGGGGCAAGCTGGTCGCCCCACTGCATCAACAGGCGCGCGCGCTGCTCCCAGCCGGGACAGGCGCTAAAGGCTTGCAGCGCAGTCTGGGCGCTGGTGGGCAGGCTCACTGCAACAGCTCCAGAGCCTGATCCAGGGCGCTGAAGAAACGCTGCAGGTCGTCGGTGTCGCTATAAAGCCCCAGGGATACGCGAATCGCCCCGCTCAGGCCGAGGCCTTGCAGCAGCGGCATAGCGCAGTGATGGCCGGCGCGCACGGCTATTCCCTGTTCAGTCAACAAGTGAGCGAGGTCGGCGTTATGTACGGCGTCGACCACAAAGCTGGCCAGGGCGACAGTCGGCGTGCCGAGCAGGCGCAGGCCCTGGCGCTGCTGCAGCCCGTTAAGCAGCTCGCTATGCAGTGCCGCTTCGTGGGTGCTGACGGCATTGGCGTCGAGGCTGCTCAGGTAATCCAGGCTGGCGCCCAGGGCGATCACCGAGGCAATTGGCGGCGTGCCGGCCTCAAAGCCCAGCGGCGCGGGGCGAAAGCTGGCGTTGCTGTAGTCGGTGTGCAACAGCATTTCACCGCCAAACTGCCAGTGCGCCAGTTGCTCCAGGGCCTGCGGACGGCCATAAAGCAGGCCGACTCCGTCCGGACCATAGAGTTTGTGGCTGGAACAGATATAAAAATCGCAGCCCAGTGCTTGCACGTCCTGACGACCGTGCACCGCACCCTGGGTGCCGTCGACCAGAGTCAGCGCGCCTTGCGCCTGTGCCATGGCGAGCAGTTGCTCAAGCGGCTGCCAGCAACCGAGTACGTTGGACAGCTGGCTGACTGCCAGCAGGCGGGTTCGCGGGCCGATCAGCTGCGCGGCGTGCGTGAGGTCGATCAGGCCATGGCTATCCAGTGGCAGCACCACCAGCTTGAGCTGCCGACGCAGCACCAGTTGCTGCCAGGGCAGCAGGTTGGCGTGATGTTCTAGCGCGCTGATGACGATCTCGTCGCCAGGTTGTAAACGCTGCTCCAGGCCATAGGCCAGCAGGTTGAACGCTTCGGTGGCGCTGCGGGTAAAGATAATCTGTTGCGCGTCGGGCGCATTTAGCCAGCGTGCAGCCTTTTCCCGGGTGGCTTCGAAGGCGCGGGTGGCGCGTTCGCCCGGCAGATGCTGGGCGCGATGCACGTTGGCTGCGCCGCCGGCGTAATAGCCGAGCAGGGCATCGAGCATGGCCTGGGGTTTTTGCGCGGTGGCGGCGCTGTCCAGATAGGTCTGGCCTTCGGCCGCAAGGGCCTGAATGCCAGGGAAGTCAGCGCGCCAGGGGGAGATCAGTGACATGGATTTTCCAGAGATTATCTGGCGACTAAAAGTTGGGTTTAGCGCGTTGCGAGCGAAGCCCAGACAAGGCGCAATAAGGCGAGGACGCGGAGTTTACTGGTGTAAATGAGCGTCCGAGCCTTAGTGCAACGCAGTATGGGCGAGCGCAGCCGCGCTAAACCAACTTTTTAGTTGTGCGCGTGCAGGGCTTCGTTCAACTCGATAGCCGACTT
>JBIHZW010000111.1:0-10941 GCA_044240245.1 Pseudomonas sp.
GCCACCGGTTGGGGTGATGATCGAGATTCCGGCGGCGGTCTATCAGGTGCGCGAACTGGCACGCCAGGTCGACTTCCTCTCGGTCGGCTCGAATGACCTGACCCAATACCTGTTGGCCGTGGACCGTAACAACCCGCGCGTCGCTGACCTTTACGACTTCCTCCACCCCGCGGTGCTGCAAGCGTTGCGCCTTGTGGTGGCCGGCGCCCATGCCGAAGGCAAGCCGGTGAGCATTTGCGGCGAGATGGCCGGTGACCCGGCGTGCGCCGTGTTGCTGATGGCCATGGGCTTCGACGGCCTGTCGATGAACGCCACCAACCTGCCCAAGGTGAAGTGGCTTCTACGCCAGATCAGCATGGGCAAGGCCCAGGAGTTGCTCGGTCAGGTGATGAGCATCGACAACCCGCAGGTGATCCACAGCACCCTGCAACTGGCCCTGCGCAACCTCGGCCTGGGCCGCATGATCAATCCTGCGTCGGATATCCAGGCGTGAGTACACGCCGCTCGTGCTGAACCTCGCGGATAACTTTCTGCAGCTGCGCCAACTCGCCACCCTGCGCTTGTCGGCGGCCAGTGCGCTGGTGTGTCAGGGCCAGAGCCTGTGGGTGCTGGCTGACGATGCGCTGGTGCTGCAGCGCTATAACCTGAATGGCGACTGGCAGGCCGAACAGACCCTGCTGCCCGGCGAGTTACCCGCCGATGCCAAGCAGCGCAAACGCCTTAAACCGGATTTCGAAGCGTTGTTGTTATTGCCCGAAGGCGGCCTGCTGGCCCTGGGTTCTGGCTCGACCAAACGGCGCTGTCGCGGTTGTCTGGTTGAGGCTGATAGTGTGCGTGTTATCGAACTCAGCCCCTTGTATGAGGCGCTCTCTGAGCGCTTTCAGGATCTGAATATCGAAGGCGGTGTGGTCTATGGCGGGCAGTTGCTGCTGGCGCAACGCGGCAATGGCCGTGGTCGGGAAAATGCTCTGGTAGTGCTCGATTTGCCGCAGGTGCTGCGCGATCTGCAGGATGGACAACTGAGCGCCGCCGCGTTGCAGCGTATTGTGCCGCTGCACCTGCCGGAGTTGGACGGTGTGCCACTGAGCCTCACCGATCTCAGCGTGGCGCCCGGTGGCGCGCTGTATTTCACCGCGACGGCGGAGGCTACCGATTCCAGCTACCTGGACGGTGCCTGTGTCGGCAGCGTGCTTGGGCGGCTCGATGCGCAGCTGACCGTTGTTGAGCTGAACCGTCTGGCGCCGGTGGTGAAGATCGAGGGGTTGGCCTTTCAGTCCGATGGTCGGCCGCTGCTGGTGGCCGATGCCGACGATCCGACTATTGCCTCGCCGCTGTTTACCCTTGATCAATTCAGCGAACTCGCCCTCAGCAACTGAACTGCATCAACACTGCAACACAACCTCACCCAAACACTTGCCATTGCTGCCGAACGTGCGCTCGGCCAGCACGCGGCTGCCGTCGGCATTGACGATCAATGCAGTACTGGCGCGGGTGCCGTAGGTGACGCTGGCAATAAACACGCTGGAGAGCAGGCGTTCGCCGGTCAGGCCGATGCCGGTTTGTGGCAGCTCAGCGTCCGCCGCGCGGGTGGGGTCGGCCAACAGCTTGAGCAGCATCTGTGGATGCGGCTGATCCAGGCTGTTGTGCAGCGCCTGCTTGGCCCGCTGCAGCTTGGGCCATGGCGTGTCCAGGTCGGCATTCGACAGGCCGTAGACGCCTTCCGGCAGCGGCTTGGCGCGTCCGTTGAGGGAGTTGAAGTGCCAGAGTTGCTGGCTGTCACCGAGCAGCAGGTTGAAGCCGCTGTAGTGGCGGCGCTGCTCGTGCAGGTCATGCAGAAAGTCTTCGATGCTGTGGCTGCCGGCGAGAAAGGCCACCGGCAACTCGCCCCGCGAGCGGCTGCCTTGAGCCTGACCGGGGTCACGAATATTGGTCAGGGCGGCAAAGCGCCCGTCAGGGCCTACACCAAGCCAGGTGCCGCCTGCCTGCAGGTCGCGTCCAGCAATCACGCCTGGCACATCGGGCCATTCGGCCAGCGGTTGGCTCGGACGTTCATAGAATTCATCGCGGTTGGCGGCCAGCAGCAGCGGCTGGGCATGGCCCGGTCGCCAGGCCAGGACGATCAGGCACATGAGTTAGCTCCTTAACTTCGCCAGCACGCCTGCGTTGTCTAGCTCGTTGCCCAGGTGCAGGCGCACTTTGCGCGCGCCGCAGCCGAGGCCGAGTTCCAGCAATATGCGTTCTTCGACCTGCGACAGGCCGCCTTCCAGGCGCTCCAGCGGTTGAATCAGCAGTTGCGGCGGCCGGCTCAGGCGCAGAAAGCGCTTGGGTAGGATTTCCTCGACGCCGCGCTGCAGCAGTTGCTGCGCCGCCGCAAAATCCGCCACCAGCAGGCGCTGGTTGCTGAACGCCGGGTCGGCCTGCAGGTGCAGCGCGCGGCCACTTTGCAGATGCGTCAGGTGCATCTGGTTACAGCTCAGCTTCAGGTACAGGGTCGGGCGCATGTTGGTCTATTCCACAGGCGATGGAAGGCACTTTACGCAAAGCCAGGGCGGACATCCATCGCCCAAAGTAGAGTCCGGCCCTTCGCATCCGTTACCATGCCGGATTGTTTGCGGGGGTGCTGATGGAACTGCTGCTGTATTTGGCCCTGGGGGCTGCAGCTGGAACTCTTGCCGGGTTATTTGGCGTGGGCGGCGGCATTATCATCGTGCCTGTGCTGGTGCTGAGTTTTGCCGCGCAGGGATTTGACCCGATGATTCTGACGCATCTAGCGGTGGGCACTTCGCTGGCGACCATCATCTTTACGTCGATCAACTCGGTGCTGGAACATCAGCGTAAAGGTGCCGTTTTGTGGCCGGTATTTGCCTGGATGACCGTGGGGATTCTGCTTGGCGCAGGGCTTGGCGCGATGACCGCCGCCGCCATTCAAGGGCCACTGCTGCAGAAGATCATCGGCGTATTCGCGATCATTATCGCCGTGCAGATGGCTCTGGAGCTGAAACCCAAAGCCAGCCGCACTGTCCCAGGCAAGCCGGCACTGACCCTGGCCGGTGGCGTGATTGGCTGGGCTTCGGCGATTTTCGGGATTGGCGGCGGTTCGCTGACCGTGCCGTTCCTGACTTGGCGCAGCGTAGCGATGCAGCAGGCGGTGGCTACTTCTTCAGCCTGTGGTTTGCCAATTGCGATAGCCAGTGCCCTGAGTTTTATCTGGCTGGGCTGGGATAAACCCGCGCTGCCGGAGTGGAGCCTGGGCTTTGTCTACCTGCCGGCGCTGCTGGGGATCGCGATTCCCAGCATGTACTTTGCCCGTGTCGGCGCACGCCTGGCGCACAAGCTGTCGCCGCGCCTGCTCAAGCGTCTGTTTGCCCTGCTGCTGTTCAGCGTGGGCCTGAGTTTTCTGATTTGAGGAATTGAAATGCTGCCTTATCCGCAGATCGACCCGGTTGCACTGGCCCTCGGCCCGCTGAAAATCCATTGGTACGGCCTGATGTACCTGATCGGCATCGGCGGCGCCTGGTGGCTGGCTTCGCGCCGGGTCAACACCTTCGCGCCAACCTGGAACAAAGAGAAGCTCTCCGACCTGGTGTTTTGGGTTGCCATGGGCGTGATCCTCGGTGGTCGTCTGGGTTATGTGCTGTTCTACGATCTGGCGGCCTATATCGCCGAGCCGGTGCGCATGCTGCGTATCTGGGAAGGCGGCATGTCCTTCCACGGCGGGTTGATCGGCGTAATGCTGGCCACCTGGTGGTTCGGCAAGCGCAACAACAAGAGCTTCTTTGAGCTGATGGACTTTATTGCCCCGCTGGTGCCTATTGGCCTGGGCGCTGGGCGTATCGGCAATTTCATCAACGCCGAACTCTGGGGCAAGGCCACCGACGTGCCATGGGCAATGATCTTCCCCACCGACCCGCAGCAGCTGGCGCGCCACCCCTCGCAGCTGTACCAGTTCGCCCTGGAAGGTGTGGCGCTGTTCACCATCCTCTGGTTCTACTCGCGTAAACCGCGGCCGACCATGGCGGTGTCCGGCATGTTTGCCGTGTGCTACGGGATCTTCCGCTTTATCGTTGAGTTCGTCCGCGTGCCGGATGCCCAGCTCGGTTACCTGGCGGGCGGCTGGTTGACCATGGGCCAGGTGCTGTGCGTACCGATGGTGCTCGGCGGCCTGGGTCTGATCGCCTATGCCTACAAACGCCAGGCTGCGCAGGAGGCCGTGCAATGAAACAGTACCTCGACCTGATGCGCCTGGTGCGCGACACCGGCACCTTCAAGAGCGACCGTACCGGCACCGGTACCTACAGCATTTTCGCCCACCAGATGCGCTTCAACCTGGCCGACGGCTTCCCGCTGGTGACCACCAAGAAGTGCCACCTGAAATCGATCATTCACGAGCTGCTGTGGTTCCTCCAGGGCGACACCAATATCAAGTACCTGAAGGACAACGGCGTACGCATCTGGGACGAGTGGGCTGACGAGAACGGCGACCTCGGCCCGGTGTACGGCTACCAGTGGCGCAGCTGGCCGGCGCCCAATGGCGAGTCGATTGACCAGATCAGCAAGCTGATCGAGATGATCAAGAAGAACCCGGATTCGCGCCGCCTGATCGTCTCGGCCTGGAACCCGGCGCTGGTCGAGCAGATGGCCCTGCCGCCGTGCCACGCGCTGTTCCAGTTCTATGTGGCCGACGGCAAGCTGAGCTGCCAGCTGTACCAGCGTTCGGCGGATATCTTCCTCGGCGTGCCGTTCAATATCGCCAGCTACGCCTTGCTGACCCTGATGGTCGCCCAGGTGTGCGGCCTGCAACCGGGTGACTTTGTCTGGACCGGCGGCGACTGCCACCTGTACGCCAACCACATCGAGCAGACCGACCTGCAGCTGAGCCGCGAGCCGCTGCCGCTGCCGGTGATGAAGCTCAACCCCGACGTGAAGGACCTGCTGGCGTTCAAGTTCGAGGACTTCGAGCTGGTTGGTTACCAAGCCCATCCGCATATCCCGGCGCCCGTCGCGGTCTGATCGTTAATCGCGGCCATGGGCCGCTCCTACAGCGTTGGTTTATGTAGGAGCGGCTTATGGCCGCGATGTCTTAACGCTAGAGCAACTCCGCCGCTAACTGCTGCACCTGCTCCTGGCGGTCGCCGTCTTCCAACTGTGCGTCTGGGTTGAGCGATGACCATTCGGGGTGGGCGCGGGCCTTGTGCAGGGCGTCCGGCAGTTTGCCTTCACGCCAGCTGGCGTCCTGCGGAGTACGCAGGCTGATGGCCTCGACGGCGGCATGGCCGCGGGCTTCCAGCGCTTGCAGTAGCAACTGCTGGCGCAGGGCGAGCAGGCGCAATACGGCGTCATCCACGGTCAGCTCACGCTGGCCTTTGAGTTTGCCTTTCAGCCGCGCGCCATAGCCGCGTAGGGTCTGCGCGCTGCCGCCGAGCACGGCGCCGATAAGCGCCGCCGCGCCGAGGGTAATGCCGCCGACCAGCAGATCAACGCCCACGCCGGTCGCAGCGCCAGCGGCCATACCGCCGCCGATATTGATGCCGAGCTGCTTGAGGGTTTCCGGGTTGAACAGATCGTCGCCCCAGCGCCCGTCGAGCAAGGGCAGGTCGCCGGCCTTGGCGTCGTCCTGGCGGAAGGCGTACAGGCGCAGCAGGGCTTCCACGCAGCGTTGTTCGCGTTGGCGAATGGTTTGATGCAGTTCGCGGATGGCGGCTTGCTCCAGCACGGCTTGCGCCGCCACGCTGCGCCTGCAGGCTGCGCAGTCCAGCAGCAGTTCGGCGATCAGCCGCGCGCCGCTGCTTTTGCGCAATTGACGTTGCGCCAGGTGATCGTCAATCAGCCGTTGCAGTTGCGGGCGGGCTTTTTCCTGCAGCAGCGCCAGGCTGTCGTACAGGCGGCGCTCGCCATCCAGCGGTGGCGCCACGCTGTCGAAACACACCAGCGCATGCAGGCCGAGGCGCGCGAGGGCGTCGCGCCAGTCCTGCTCACGGTGCTGGCTGCTGCTGACGAAATTCAGCACCGGCAGCAAGGGCCGGCCGCACATGCTCAGCACGGCTAGCTCATCACGGTATTTGGCCAGCACCGGCTCGCGCGCATCGATGACATAGAGGCCGGCGTCCGAGGCCAGCAGCTGGCGCAGCACCTTGGCTTCCTGCTCGAAACGCTGACGCGCTTCGCTGCCTTCGAGAAAGCGCGCCAGCCGCGCCGGGCCGTCCAGGCGTTCGCCGGGGCGATCCAGGCGTTCCAGATAATCCAGCAGGGCGATGGCGTCTTCCAGGCCGGGGGTATCGTACAGCTCCAGCAGCGCCTCGCCGTCCACCGACAGCCGTGCGCCTTCGACGTGGCGAGTGGTGCTGGGGCGATGGGACACCTCGCCGAAGCCGACATCGCGGGTCAGGGTGCGCAGCAGTGAGGTCTTGCCGACATTGGTGTGGCCGACCACGGCCAGCTTGAGGGCTTTAGTCATGGCCATGCTCCAGCCAGCTGAACGGCGCACTGTCGCTGTAGCTGAGCTGCAATTGTTCCAGTGCGCGGTGCCAGTCACCCAGGCGGGCGCTGTCGAGGGCTTCGCCGGGTGGCGGTGGCAGCAGCCAGATACGCGTGGTGCTGGCCGTACGCGCCAGTTCGCCGAGCAGCGCCAGGCTGCCGCGATCCGGCGAACGGCGTGGGTCGCAGGCAATCAGCAGGCGCGCTGGCGGGAAACGGTTGAGCTGGTCGAGCAGCTGATTGCGCTGTTCGCGGCTGTCGATCACCCCGGCATCGCCGATGCCTTTGGGCAAAACGGGTGGCCAGCTGCGCTGTGGGTCCAGTTCGACTGCTACCAGCAGCGCGCCCTGACTGCCTTCGGTGTGGTTGCCAGCCCGCGGTTGATGCAGCTGCGTGGGCGCTGCATCGCACACGCCGAGGCGTTCGCTGCTCGGTTGCAGGCGTTCGCGCAGCAGGCTGTAGCCAGGCAGGCTGAGGTCCAGGCTCAGCGCCGCAGAACCCTGGCGCCAGCGCCATAGGCAGAGCAGCAGCAGGCCCAGGCGCGGCAGTATGCCGTAGACCACCAGCACACCCACCAGCCAGCCGGCCCAGCTTAGCCGCGCGCTTTCGTTGGCCAGGGCACTGTCGCCGCTGGCGCGGATCAGCTCGGCATCCGGCAGGCTGAAGCCGAACAATGCCGGCAAGCTGCCGATGGCCTGGGTCATGGCGATAAAGCTGTCGCCGCCGAGCAGGGTGCTTTCCCAGACAAAGCCATAACGGCGGGTGGCCAGCAGAGCCAGCAGAGTCAGTAGCGCGGTAAGCAGGGTCAGCAGCCAGAAACCCTGCACCAGCACGCCCAGGCCCCAGCGACTGAGGCGTTGGCGTTGCAACATCAACAGTAGTGCGGGCGCGAGTTGCGCCGCCTGGGCATCGCGGGCGAGTTTGGCGCTCAGCCATAACCACAGATTGCCGAGGGTACCCGCGCTGTCGCGGCTTAGCAGCAGCCCCAGCGCCCAGCCCAGCAGCAGGAGCAGGTTCAGCCCGAGCAGGCTGCCCAGGGCCCAGAACACATTGACCGGGCGTAAACCATCGCCTAGCGCCGCCACTGCCAGGCCGCTGCCGCTAAGGATGGCCAGCAGTACCAGCAGCAGCCCGGCCAGGCGTGCGCCCTGCAGCCAGTGCTGTAGCGCCTGCACCTGACCTTCGCGTTCGCCCAGCAGCCAGGCGCGGGTCTGGATACGCTCACCGAGTGCGCCGCCTTGGGCCTGGGCGCGGCGGTTGGCTTCGCTGTCTTCCAGCGGGCCGGCATGTTCCTCGCGCAGGCGGATGGTTTCACTGAGCCAGAGGCGCTGCAGGCGGCTGGGCGTGGGTTTATCGAGTGGGCTCACGCGGTGTTCCATAAACGAGTAGAAGCCAGAGCATAACCGCAGCGGCTTGCACATGGCACAGCTGCGCTCGCGTGTACTCCGCTGGCCAGTCCAGCTAGGCTGCTGGTAGTGAACGGCCGAATGCCTCGGTCAGCAGCCTCTGAACGCATAACAATAAAAGCGAGTGCCATCGTGAAGTTACCGCACCTGGAGTGGGTCAATCAGGATTCGCCGTACCTGCGTCAGCATCAGCAGGGCTTTCGCGCGCTGAGTTTTGACGATGAACTGGAACAGGCGTTCAAGCGCTATCACGCCAACG
The DNA here is from genome assembly GCA_044240245.1 of Pseudomonas sp. Taxonomy (GTDB): domain Bacteria; phylum Pseudomonadota; class Gammaproteobacteria; order Pseudomonadales; family Pseudomonadaceae; genus Aquipseudomonas. The sequence continues at coordinate 8,140 of JBIHZW010000111.1, forward strand.
TGTTCCTGCGGCGTATGCGCTGGTCATTGCTGGTGGCCACGCTGCTGGCGTTGCTGTTTGTGCTGCTGGATGCGATCAATCTGCCGGACCCACTGCGCGGTCGGATACTCGCCCTGCGTCTGGGGATAATCCAGCCGATGCTGCTGCTGGCCTGGCTGGCCACCTATCGACCGGGCTTACGTGATCACCTGCAGCTGATCGGCGGCATTGTGGCGTTGCTCTCCGGGCTAGCCGTGACGGGCATCATCGGTCTGGCCCGTTATCACGGCTTTGCGCTGCCCTACGAGGGCATCATCCTGGTTACCGTGTTCTTCTATTTCCTCACTGGCCTGCGCTTTACCACTGCCGTGTTGTGCGGCTGGCTGACCTTTGTGGCGTATCTGGTGGTGGAACTGAGCATCGGTCTGGCGGGTGAGATGCTGCTGAACAATGCCTTGTTTCTGGCCCTGGCCAACATCATCGGCTCGGTGGGCTGCTATTCCCTGGAATATGCCACGCGGCAGAATTTCCTCGCCCATGGCCTGCTGCAGGACCTGGCCGAGAAAGACTTCCTCACTGGGCTGCTCAATCGCCGCGCCTTTACCGAGCGTGCCGAGCGCAGCTGGCGGCAGGCGCAACGGGAAAAGCAGACCCTGGGCGTGGTGATGATGGATGTCGACTTCTTCAAGCGTTACAACGACCACTATGGCCACGCGGCCGGTGACGAGGCGTTGCGCCAGGTTGCCCGAGTGATCGGTGAGCATGCGCGGCGGCCGCTGGATTGCGCCGCGCGTTATGGCGGTGAGGAGTTTGTGGGGGTCTGGTATGGCCTGGATGAAGTACAGCTGCTGGCGATTCTGCAGGACATTCGCAGCAATATCGAAGCCTTGGGCCTGACGCATGCCCACTCGGATGCCGCCGGCGTGGTCACGCTGAGCATTGGCATGGCCTACCTGTCGCCGTATCCCCATCAGAGCCTGGGCGATGCCCTGCGCCTGGCGGATGTTGCGCTCTACCTGGCCAAGGAGCAGGGCCGCAATTGCGTGGTTGGCAAGCGGCAGGATGGGTGAGCGAACTGAACGGAGAACCGGTTCGGCGGGAAGGCTTCAATGATCGCCACGCAGACGGTATTCTCGCGGCTATGAAAAATTCCCTACCCCTCTGCCTGATCGCCGCCCTCGCGGAAAACCGCGTAATAGGCCGCGATAACCAACTGCCCTGGCACTTGCCTGCGGATCTCAAGCACTTCAAGGCGCTGACCCTCGGTAAGCCGATCATCATGGGTCGCAAAACCTGGGACTCGCTCGGTCGACCCTTGCCGGGCCGGCTTAATCTGGTGGTCAGCCGTCAACCCGGTTTGCAGTTGGAAGGCGCGGAAGTGTTCGCCAGCCTCGACGCCGCACTGGAGCGTGCTGAGGTCTGGGCGCGCGAAGAAGATGCCGAGGAGCTGATGCTGATCGGCGGCGCACAGTTGTACGAATTGGGCCTGGCCCAGGCCGACCGTCTATACCTGACCCGCGTCGGTATCAGCCCGCAGGGCGATGCGTACTTTCCCGAAGTGGCCGAGGCTGACTGGCATCTTTCTTCCGCCATCGAACACCCGGAAGGGCTGGAAACGCCGGGCTATGTGTTTGAGGTGTGGGATCGCAAATAGCCCGTTCGGGCTGAGTTTTTCAGTGCTGCATTGATCTCCGCCAAGGTGGGCGCCGGTATGGCGTGCCACTCTGCGGGTCGTTGTGGCGTAGCGTTAACGCGTGCCTTGCTGGCCGCTACGCTGTCTATTGCCGTTTCCCCTCTACAGGTTGTTCCCCATGCATGACGCTGATGCCGATCACGCCGAGCCGGATCGTATTGCCGCGATCTTTATTCGCCATCCACTCTGGGAAGACGGCCTGGCGCTGCTGCTGGGTACGGCCATGGTGGCGTTGGGGATCACCCTCTACAGCCAGGCCGGTCTGCTGACGGGCGGCACCGTGGGTTTGGCCTTCCTGATGAAATACCTGCTCGGCTGGCCGTTCGGTCTGGTGTTCTTTCTGATCAACCTGCCGTTCTATGCCCTGGCCATCTGGCGCATGGGCTGGCCGTTTACCCTGCGCACCTTCTGCGCGGTGGGGATGGTTTCTCTGCTGGCGGAGCTGACCCCGCAGTGGATTGGCTTCACCCACCTGAACGTGATCTATGCCGCGCTGTTCGGTGGTTTCGCCATGGGCCTGGGGCTGCTGATGCTGTTCCGCCACCGCGCCAGCCTCGGCGGGGTGAATATCCTCGCGCTGTACCTGCAGGAGCGCTTCGGCCTGCGCGCCGGCAAGGTGCAGATGGGCATCGATGTGCTGATCGTGTTGGGTGCGGTGATGGTCGTGCCGCTGGACAAGGTGGCGCTGTCGATCCTCGGTGCGCTGGCGCTGAATATGGTGCTGGCGATCAACCACCGAGCCGGGCGCTATATGGGCGTCAGCTAACAACAAAAAGCCCGACACTGAGCCGGGCTTTTTGTGTGCTGCGCGCTGGTTTACGGCATCAGTTTGTCCAGCATGGCCTTGTCGCGTACCGCGCCTTTATCGGCGCTGGTGGCGAGCAGGGCGTAGGCCTTCAGTGCCGTGGTGACCTTGCGTGGACGGCTTTCCACCGGCTTCCAGCCCTTCTTGTCCTGCTCGTGGCGGCGATGGGCGATTTCTTCATCGCTGACCAGCAGGTTGATGGTGCGGTTGGGGATGTCGATCAGCACCTTGTCGCCGTCACGCACCAGGCCGATGGCGCCGCCAGCGGCGGCTTCCGGCGAGGCATGGCCAATCGACAGACCTGAGGTGCCGCCGGAGAAACGGC
>JBIHZW010000112.1:0-10937 GCA_044240245.1 Pseudomonas sp.
TGCCGCCCAGGCTGGCGCCGGCCACGGTAGAGCCGTGGTAGCCGTTAACCCGGCTGATAATGACCTTCTTGTTCGGCTGACCCTTGATCGCCCAGTAATGGCGCACCATGCGCAGCATGGTGTCGTTGCCTTCCGAGCCCGAACCGGTGAAGAACACGTGATTCATGCCTTGCGGGGCCAGCTCAGAAATCGCCTTGGCCAGCTCCAGCGCAGGCGGCGTGGCGGTCTGGAAGAACATGTTGTAGTAGGGCAGCTCTTGCATCTGTTTCGCGGCGGCGTCTGCCAGTTCCTTGCGACCATAACCGATTGCCACACACCAGAGCCCGGCCATGGCATCGAGGATCTTGTTGCCCTCGCTGTCCCACAGGTACACGCCGTCGGCCTTGGTGATGATGCGCGGCCCATTTTCCGCCAGCTGTTTGAAATCGCTGAACGGCGCGAGGTGGTGTTCGCGGCTCATGGCCTGCCACTCGCGGGTTTTCGGGTTGGTCACTTGACTGTTCATAACGACACCTTGCTTACACAGGCTGCGCGTTGCAGCCCGATAAAAATTCTTGGCAGTGACTGGCGCAGGGATCACCCACGCCAGCCACCTGACGGTTACACCGACAGCAGCAGGAACTCACGTTCCCAGGAACTGATGACACGCTTGTAGTTCTCGTGCTCGGCGCGCTTCACCGCGACATAGCCACGCATGAACTTGTCGCCCAGGTACTTCTCCGCATCCTTACAGGCTTCCATGCGCTCCAGGGCGTGCTCGATGGTGATCGGCAAGCGCAGGTTGCGGCGCTCATAGCCACGACCCTTGACTGGCACGCTCGGCTGCAAGCCATCGACCATGCCCATATAGCCGCACAGCAGGGAGGCGGCGAGCACCAGATACGGGTTGGCATCGGCACCGGCCAGGCGGTTTTCCACGCGGCGGTTCTGCGGCGTGGCTTCCGGTACGCGCAGGCCCACGGTGCGGTTCTCTTCGCCCCACTCAACGTTCACCGGCGCAGAGGTATCCGGCAGGAAGCGGCGGAACGAGTTGACGTTCGGCGCGAACAGCGGCAGCAGCTCAGGGATGTACTTCTGCAGACCGCCGATGTGGTGCATAAACAGCTCGCTCATGCTGCCATCGGCATTGGAGAACAGGTTCTGCCCGGTTTTGATGTCCACCACACTCTGGTGGATGTGCATGGCGCTGCCCGGCTGATCGGTGATCGGCTTGGCCATAAAGGTGGCGGCCACGTCGTGCTTGAGCGCCGCTTCACGCATGGTGCGCTTGAACACGGTGATCTGGTCGGCCAGGTGCAGGGCCTCGCCATGACGGAAGTTGATTTCCATCTGCGCCGGGCCGTCTTCGTGGATCAGCGTATCGAGGTCCAGGCCCTGGATTTCACACCAGTCGTAAACATCTTCGAACAGCGGATCGAATTCGTTGGCAGCATCGATGGAGAACGACTGACGGCCTACTTCCGGACGACCGGAACGGCCCATCGGCGCGACCAGAGGGAAATCCGGGTCGCTGTTGCGCTTGGTCAGGTAGAACTCCATTTCCGGCGCGACGATTGGCTTCCAGCCCTTGTCCGCGTAGAGCTTGAGTACATTCTTGAGGATGTTGCGCGGCGACAGCTCGATCGGGTTGCCCTGCTTGTCGAAGGTGTCGTGGATCACCATCGCAGTCGGCTCAATGGCCCAAGGCACCAGGAACACGGCGTTCTCGTCCGGGCGGCAGAACATGTCGATGTCCGCCTCGTCGAGCAGGTCGTAATAGATGTCGTCCTCGACGTAGTCGCCGGTTACGGTCTGCAGCAGCACACTCTCGGGGAGGCGCATGCCTTTCTCGTCGAGGAACTTGTTGGTCGGCGAAATCTTGCCACGGGCAATGCCGGTAAGATCGCTGATCAGGCATTCAACTTCGGTGATTTTGCGTTCTTTCAGCCAGCTCGAAAGCTGGTCTAGTTTGGTGCTCATAGAGACCTCAGGGTTGGTGAGAGCCGACCTATATATAGTCGGCTCAGCGTTGCCCCGCCGTCTTCCTGCAAGCCTCACCAAAGGCCTGGAAGATGGCGAGATAATTCGGGTTGGATCGTACCTGCCATTCAGGGTGCCATTGCACCCCCAATGCGAAGCTTTTGGCACCTTCGACGGAGAAGGCTTCGATCAACCCGTCAGGCGCCAGTGCTTCTACGCGAAGGCCCGGCGCCAGACGCTGAACGCCCTGGCCATGAATGGAATTAACTTGAATCTCGTCCGGCAAGCCGAGGCCGGCGAGCAGCCCGCCCGGCTGCACATGCAGCGCGTGACGCAGGCCATATTGCTGTTCTGTGGGCAGGTCACCGGGTTCACGGTGATCCATCAGCCCATCAACCTCGTGTACGCGCTGGTGCAGCGCACCACCGAAGGCCACATTCATCTCTTGAAAGCCACGGCAGATGCCGAACACCGGGATACCGGCGGCAATTGCTGCTTTAATCAAGGGAAGGGTTGTACTGTCACGCGCCGGGTCATGGGCGGTGCCAGGTTCGCTGGCGTCACCCGCATAGTGGTGCGGTTCAACGTTGGAAGGTGAGCCGGTAAACACCAGGCCATCGAGGTGCTGCAGCAGGTAAGCCTGATCAAGCTGCTCGCCCAGTGCGGGAATGATGACGGGCATGCCGCCAACCACCTGAACGATGGCCTGCAAGTATTTATCGCCTGCGGTGTGGTAGATGTTGTGCCCGATCTGCTTGGTACAGGCACTAACGCCGATAATCGGCTGGCGTGACATGAGACACCCGTTTTATTGCTGTTATGGGTTTCGACCGAGCTTAGCGTTGTTCATTTTTTTTCACAATAGTCATGTAAAAAATTGAACACACCCGACTGAGCACCGCGGCAGGCAAGGCTTTCAGCAGGGCCACAGTGCCCTGTAATGCCCTAAAACTGGCCATCGAGCCCCCTTTTGGGGCAAAATGCGCCTCTCTTGACAGCATCTGGTGTTTAAGATTGACTCACACCCGTGCAGTTGCATGATTGATATTTTTAACAAAAAAGGTGTTGCATCATGTCGGTACCCCCGCGTGCCGTTCAGCTTAATGAAGCGAACGCGTTCCTTAAGAAACATCCTGAGGTCCTGTTCGTCGACCTTCTGATCGCAGATATGAATGGTGTGGTGCGCGGCAAGCGTATCGAGCGTGCGAGCCTGCATAAGGTTTACGAACGCGGCATTAATCTCCCGGCTTCTCTCTTCGCCCTGGATATCAACGGCTCGACGGTGGAAAGCACCGGTCTGGGTCTGGATATCGGCGACGCCGACCGTGTCTGCTTTCCCATCCCCAACACCCTGAGCAATGAGCCATGGCAGAAGCGCCCAACCGCGCAACTGTTGATGACCATGCATGAAATGGAAGGCCAGCCGTTCTTTGCCGACCCACGGGAAGTGTTGCGCCAGGTGGTTGCGAAGTTCGACGAACTGGGCCTTACCATCTGTGCCGCTTTTGAACTCGAGTTCTACTTGATCGACCAGGCCAACGTGAACGGCCGTCCGCAGCCGCCGCTGTCGCCGCTGTCGGGCAAGCGCCCACAATCGACCCAGGTGTACCTGATCGACGACCTCGACGAATACGCCGAGTGCCTGCAGGACATCCTCGAAGGCGCCAAAGAGCAGGGCATCCCTGCCGACGCCATCGTCAAGGAAAGCGCCCCGGCGCAGTTCGAGGTCAACCTGCACCACGTCGCCGACCCGATCAAGGCCTGCGACCACGCGCTGCTGCTTAAGCGCCTGGTGAAGAACATCGCCTACGACCATGAGATGGACACCACCTTCATGGCCAAGCCGTACCCCAACCAGGCGGGTAACGGGCTGCATGTGCATATCTCGATTCTCGACAAGGAAGGCAACAACATCTTTGCCTGCGAGGACCCGGTACAGAACGACGCGCTGCGTCACGCCATCGGCGGTGTACTGGAAACCATGCCGGCGTCGATGGCTTTCCTCTGCCCGAACGTCAACTCCTACCGTCGTTTCGGTGCGCAGTACTACGTGCCGAACTCGCCGTGCTGGGGCATCGACAACCGCACCGTAGCGCTGCGCGTACCGAATGACACGGCCGACGCCGTACGCATCGAGCACCGCGTAGCGGGCGCCGACGCCAACCCCTACCTGCTGATGTCGGCACTGCTGGCGGGCGTGCACCACGGCCTGACCAACAAGATCGAACCAAACGCACCGGTGGAAGGCAACTCCTACGAGCAGAACGAACAAAGCCTGCCGAACAACCTGCGCGATGCCCTGCGCGAGCTGGACGACAGTGAAGTGCTGGCCCGTTATATCGACCCGAAATACATCGATATCTTCGTTGCCTGTAAGGAAAGCGAGTTGGCCGAGTTTGAAAACTCGATCTCCGACCTCGAATACAACTGGTACTTGCACACGGTTTGATGCAACACCCAAACGCCGGCCTTTGAGCCGGCGTTTTCTATTCCACACGCTGCGTAGCACCTGCCCTTTTATTCACGCCTCGGCGCGATGACGGGCAACCTGCGCCGCGAATTCCTGCTGACGCGACATCAACCTGCTCGGGAGATCTCCATGCCACGCCTGTTTGCCTCACTGCTGCTTGCCCTGACGCCGCTGCTGGCCAGCGCCGAAGAGGTGATTCGCGTCTACAACTGGAACGACTACATCGCCCCGCAGGTGCTCAAGGACTTCGAGGCGGAAACCGGCATCCGCGTGGAATATCACACCTTCAGCACCGCCGAAGAGCTGGAAACGGTACTGGCCAGTGGTGAAGCGATCGATGTTGCCGTGCCGTCGCACGACACCCTGCCGGCAATGATCAAGAACGGCACGCTGCAGCCGCTGGATTTCAGCCTGCTACCCAACCGCAAGCACCTCGACAAACAGCTGCTGAGCACCCTGGTCGCCCTCGACCCGGCCAACCGCCATGCCTTGCCTTACCTGTGGGGCGCAGTCGGTTTGGCGATAAACACGCCGCAAGCCGAAGCCGCGTTTGGCGGTCCACTGCCCAATAGCTGGAGCCTGCTATTCGATGCCGAGCAGAGTTCTCGCTTGGCCAGTTGCGGCATGAGCGTGCTGGACGCCCCCGATGAAACCCTGACCTTGCTGCTCAACTACCAGGGCCGCAGCCTGGCGCGCAGCGCGCCGAGTCGGATCGAGCGCTCCAGCCTGGTGCTGGATGGCTTGCGGCCAAACCTGCGTTACGTCGATAGCGAGCGCTATATCGATGACCTCAACCAGGGCAAATTGTGCGTGGCCATGGCCTGGGTCGGCGATGCCCTGGCCGCCGCCGATGCCGGCCAGCCGGTGCGCTTTTTAGTGCCGGATGAAGGCTCGATCCTGTTTATCGATAACCTTGTGATCCCCAGCAGCGCCAAGCGCCCCGACCTCGCCCACCGCTTTATCGATTACCTGATGCAGCCCAAGGTCGCCGCGCTGATCACCGCCGAGACCCTGTACCCCAGCGGCAATGCCGATTCCCGCGAGTTTCTCGACGAGGCCCTGCGCAATCAGCCGGATCTCTACCCGGACCGCGACACCAAACGCCGTCTGCACCCACTGGAAACCCTGCCAGAAAAGCACAGCGCTACCCGCGACGCAGTCTGGACGCGCTTTCGTGATGGCAGTTGAGTGATGCGAGAGGAGCCCGGATTACATCCGGGCTACCGGCTGTAGGAGCCAGCATGCTGGCTCCTACAAAAAGCTTACAGCGCCGCAGCAGTTACTTGACCAGCTGACGCCAGGCTTTAAGCGAACCGATGGTCAGCAGCTGCGCCTTGCGCGCAGCCAGCACTTCCGGATCGATGGCCTGGTTGGCCAGTTCGGCCAGCTTGTTCAGCTCGCCGTACAAACGGTCGACCTCCGGCACCTCCAGCACTTCACGGGCCAGATGCAGCCAGACCAGCAAACGCTCGATGCGCGGCAGCTGTTCGGCTAGGTCTTCCGGCTGCTGCTGATAACGGCGCAGCTGCAGGGTGGCACCTTCTTCGGCAATCAGGGTCGGCAGCCAGTTGCCCAGCGGCGCAGCGCCCTGACGATTGCCACGGTTGTTGCGCTCCGCCGTCCAGCTGCGGGCCAATAGCCAGCGCGACAGGTTCAGCGAGAACAGCCCCCAACGATTTCCCTGCAGTTCGGCGGCGAACAGCGCCGGAGCGTTCTTGCGCAGGCTGTCATCGTCCTGACCGGCCAGCAGGCGCGGACGCCATTCCAGCAGCAAGCCATCCAACAGTTCACGCAGGGCATGACTGCTGGCACGCGGCGCGGCCTGGCCCAGGCTGCTGAGCAGCGCGCGCAGACCGATCAGCTGCTCCAGCCACTCGACCAGCAAGCGCCAATGCCCATTGAAGCGGTACTGCTCGGCCAGGCGCTGACTGCTACCCAGCAAGTGCCAACCCAATGCCGCGACGCTGTCATCCAGACTGGTTTCCGCGCTCAGGCTCGGCGCGGGCAGGTTCAGGCTGTAGCTGCCGGCATCGAACAGGCGATAACCGCGCTCGGCCTTGCTGATATCGCAGGGCATCAACGCCAGGTCGGCAGCCAGCTCGGCGGCCAACTCCAGCAGCGCCTCAGGCTCACCCTGACGCAGCTCCAGTTCCAGCTCGCAGATTTCCTCTTCGCCTTCGCCGGCAATCACCTTGCCCAGGTCCAGCGCGGCCTCGATCACCACCTTGGCCTTGCCACGGCCCCAGGCGATTTCCGCCTTCTCGCGAATAAAGTCGGTGGTGAAGATTGGCACCAGCTGCTTCTTGTCCAGTTCGGCCAGGGCCGCCGGCCAGCAGCTGTCATCGAGTTTTTTCAGGTCCAGCTTGGCCTTGGCCAGGTTCCAGTCCCACTCATTGCGCTCGGACAAACCGGCCACGCTCTGCCCGCGGGTTTTCAGGGTCTGGATAAACTGCTCGCCATCACGGCGCACGCGCAGGGCCACCTTGGCCGCAGCCAGGTCACGCTCGGGCGTATCGAAGTACTGATTGAACAGTTCGCGCTGCTCCCAACCACTCTTGTTGCGCTTCTTCAGCAACGGGTGATCACGCAGGGCGGCCAGGGTTTCACGGCTAACCCGCAGTTTGATTTCGGTTTCTTTGTTCATGATGGTGGGGATCAACGCCTACTATGAAATTGTGACAGTCCGATTACCTGCGCTGGCGAGCCTGCGGACTGATCCGTATACTTGCCGCCTTCTTAACGCCGGGGTTCACCCTATGCCAGACAATCCATTTGCCAGCCTGTTTGGCCGTTCACCGATTGGGCCGATGCAAAAACACTTTGCCAAAGCCCACGAGTGCGCAGCCAATCTGGTGCCTTTCTTCGAAGCCGTGATGGTCGAGGATTGGGCCAAGGTAGAACAGGTACAACAGGAAATGGCCAGCCTCGAACATGAGGCCGACAAGCTCAAGAAAAGTGTGCGCTTGCACCTGCCCAAGAGCCTGTTCCTGCCCGTACCGCGCTCGGATCTGCTTGAGCTGCTGAGTGTACAGGACAAAGTCGCCAACCGCGCCAAGGACATCGCCGGCCTCATGCTCGGCCGCGAAATGGCCATTCCACAGGCTCTGCAGCCGCTGATGCGTGCCTTTGTGCAGCGTACTGTGGATGCCAGCGCCCAGGCGCTGAAAGCCATGAACGAACTCGACGAGCTGCTGGAAACCGGCTTCGGTGGCCGTGAAGCGGCGCTGGTCGAATCCATGGTCATGGAGCTGGAGCAAATCGAACGCGACACCGACAAGATGCAAATCGAAGTGCGTCGTGCGCTGTTCAAACTGGAGAAGGACCTTCCCCCTGTCGATGTGATGTTCCTCTACAAGATCATCGAATGGATCGGCGACGTAGCCGACCGTGCCGAACGTGTCGGCAACCGACTGGAACAACTGCTGGCGCGCTAAGCGCCAGTGTCCTTTCTGGAATCTACGGATTAATTATTTATGTCTCTAATCGCGGACTACGGCCTCGTATTGCTGCTGCTTGCCTGTCTCTTCGGCTTTTTCATGGCCTGGGGTGTGGGCGCCAATGACGTGGCCAATGCCATGGGCACTTCGGTGGGCTCCAAAGCTCTGACCATCAAGCAGGCGATCTGTATCGCAATGGTTTTCGAGTTCTGCGGGGCCTATCTGGCCGGCGGCGAGGTAACCGAAACCATTAAGAACGGCATCGTCGATGCTGGGGTGATTACACCCGACCTGATGGTACTTGGCATGATGTCCGCGCTGCTGGCGGCCGGCACCTGGCTGCTGATCGCGACCAGTCGTGGCTGGCCGGTATCCACCACGCACTCGATTGTCGGCGCGGTGATTGGCTTTGCCGCTGTTGGCGTATCGATGGAAGCCGTGCAGTGGGCTGCCGTTGGCCCCATCGTGGCCAGCTGGGTGGTGACTCCTGTGCTATCGGGCCTGGTCGCTTTTGGTCTGTTTATGAGCGTACAGAAGCTCATCATCAATACCGACAACCCCTTCCTCAACGCCAAGCGCTTCGTGCCGCTGTATATGTTCCTGACCGGTTTTATGGTCGCGATCATGACGCTGACCAAAGGCCTAAAGCACATCGGCCTGGAACTCGATAGCAACCAGAACCTGATGCTGGCTGTCGGCGTGGGCGTACTGGTGATGCTGCTGGGTATCGCTCTGCTGAGCCGGATCACGGTCGATGAAGAAGCTGACAAGGACTTCCACTACGCCAGCGTAGAGAAAGTCTTCGCGGTATTGATGGTCTTTACCGCCTGCGCCATGGCCTTCGCCCACGGTGCCAACGACGTAGCCAACGCAGTCGGCCCACTGGCCGCCATCGTCGGGGTAATCCAGTCCGGCGGCGATCTGACCATTGGCGCCAAGTCTGCCGTACCAGGCTGGGTATTGCTGCTGGGCGCTGTAGGTATCGTGATCGGCCTGGCCACTTATGGCTACAAGGTGATCGCCACCATCGGCAAGGAAATCACCGAGCTGACCCCAAGCCGCGGCTTCGCCGCTGAGCTGGCCACAGCTTCTACCGTAGTCTGCGCGTCGGCCATCGGCCTGCCCGTCTCCACCACCCACACCCTGGTCGGTGCGGTATTGGGCATTGGTATCGCACGCGGTATCGGCGCGTTGAATCTGGGTGTGATCGGTTCGATCTTTATGTCGTGGATCATTACCCTGCCAGCGGGCGCGGCGCTGTCGATCTTCTTCTTCTTTATCCTGCGCGGCATCTTCCTCTAAGCCGAAGAAGCCCTTCGCGGTTTTATCTCTGCCGGCGATGGCCCTATGATGGGCCTCGCTTGCGGAGATGACCGATGCCCCTGCCTTCCTTCAAAGAACAGTTCGCTGCCCTGATCGCCGCCCCGTCGGTGAGCTGCACCCAGGCGCATTGGGATCAGTCCAACCGCCCTGTGATCGAACTGCTGTCGAGCTGGCTCGGCGACCTCGGTTTCGCCTGCGACGTGCAGGAAGTCTCTCATGGCAAATTCAATCTACTCGCCAGCTATGGCACCGGCCCAGGCGGCCTGGTACTGGCCGGGCACAGCGACACCGTGCCGTTCGACGCCGCACTATGGCAGACCGACCCGCTCAAGCTGACCGAAGTCGACGGCCGCTGGGTGGGCCTAGGCAGTTGCGATATGAAGGGCTTTTTCGCCCTGATTATCGAAGCCGTGCAGCCTTTGTTGGAGCAGCGTTTCCAGCAACCGCTGCTGATCCTTGCCACCTGCGATGAAGAAAGCTCGATGTCCGGCGCCCGCGCCCTGGCGCAAGCCGGGCGGCCGCTGGGCCGCGCGGCGGTGATCGGCGAACCGACCGGCTTGCGGCCGATCCGCCTGCACAAGGGCATCATGATGGAGCGCATCGATATTCTCGGTCAGAGCGGCCACTCCTCTGACCCCAACCTGGGCCACAGCGCCCTGGAAGCCATGCAGGACGTGATGCTGGAGCTGCGCGGCCTGCGCGCGCAATGGCAGCGCGAGTACAACAACCCGCAATTCAGCGTGCCCACGCCGACTCTAAACTTCGGCTGCATCCACGGCGGCGACAACCCCAACCGCATCTGCGGCCAATGCTCGCTGGAATTCGATCTGCGCCCGCTGCCCGGCATGCAGCCAGAAGCCCTGCGCGCAGCGATCCGTCAGAAGCTGCAGCCGCTGGCCGAGCAGCATCAGGTGAAAATCGATTTCGCCCCACTGTTCCCTAGCGTGCCGCCCTTCGAGCAAAGCGCCGACAGTGAGCTGGTACGCATTGCCGAGCGTCTGACCGGGCATAGCGCCGCCGCAGTGGCATTTGCCACCGAAGCGCCTTATCTTCAGCAGCTTGGCTGCGAAACCCTGGTGCTCGGCCCCGGCGATATCGACTGCGCTCACCAGCCGGGCGAATACCTGGAAATGTCACGTTTGCAGCCTACTGTGCGTCTGCTGCAACAGCTGATCGAGCATTACTGCCTGCAAACCAAACAACCTGAGTCATCCGGAGGAGAGAACGCGTGAAGCTGCCCCAACTGCGACGATAAAACCGCTCCTGGCTGCCTCGTCTGGCGCGCCCGCGCCAATCCATGCGTTCCGTCTTCGACACAGGTTCTTCAAGCAATGCACGACCACGTCAACTGGCTCCGCCACGCTTCGCCCTATATCAATGCCCACCGTGACTGCACCTTTGTGGTGATGCTGCCGGGCGAGGGCGTTGCCCACCCGAATTTCGGCAATATTGTTCACGACCTGGTGCTGCTGCACAGCCTCGGCGTGCGCCTGGTGCTGGTGCACGGTTCGCGCCCGCAGATCGAGGCGCGCCTGGCCACCAATGGCCTGACCCCGCGCTATCACCGCGACCTGCGGATCACCGACAGCCCGACCCTGGAATGCGTGATCGACGCGGTCGGCCAGCTGCGCATCGCCATCGAAGCACGCCTGTCGATGGACATGGCGCGCTCGCCCATGCAGGGCTCGCGCCTGCGCATCACCAGCGGCAACTTTGTCACCGCGCGGCCGATCGGCGTGGTCGATGGC
>JBIHZW010000375.1:0-3115 GCA_044240245.1 Pseudomonas sp.
GTTGGCTCGACAATGGTCATGCCCGGCTTGAGCACACCGCGCTCTTCGGCATCCCAGACCATGCTGGCGCCGATGCGGCATTTAACCGAATAGGCTGGGTTGCGTCCTTCGATCTTGGCCAGGATGGTCACCCCAGCCGGGCCCAGGCGGTTGATGCGAACCAGCGGGGTGTTGCCGATGGCTTGTGCGTTGTCTGCGAAGATGCGGCTCATGGCGAGGTCCTTTTTCATGCGTTGCCGAGTAAGCTCCCAAGCCTAAGGCCCGTTTGGGCAGCAGTCCAGCCATGCGCACAGCCAGGCAGGAAACCTATTGTTATTGGATAAGTCTGTTTCTATATGAAGAAGCGCTACCACATCCCCCTCTGGACACTCCTCACCCTGGCCATTGCCCTGCTGGCCCTGCATATTGCCCTGCCCTGGCTGCTGCGCGATTACCTGAATGACCGGCTGGCAAATATGGGCGATTACCGCGGGCAGATCAGCGATATTGACCTGGCGCTGTGGCGCGGGGCCTACCGGATCAACGGCCTGAATATCGTCAAACTGAATGGCAAGGTGCCGGTGCCGCTGCTCGAAGCGCCCGCCATCGACCTGGCCATAAGCTGGCGAGCGTTGTGGGAAACCCGCGCAGTAGTCGCCGAAGTCGCCTTTGAGCGGCCGCAGCTGACCTTTGTTGACGGCAGCAACGCCGCCAACTCGCAGACCGGTGAAGGTGTCGACTGGCGCGCCCAGCTCAGGGGCCTGCTGCCGATTCATATCAACGAAATCCGCGTGATCGATGGCACCCTGGCCTTTCGCAACTTCACCGCCAAGCCGCCGGTAGACCTGCAGGCCAGCGAGATCAATGGCAGCATCCTCAATCTGAGCAACGTCAGCGTCGCGGACAATCCGCGCCCCGCCAGCCTGCAGGCCACCGCCAAGGTGTTCGAGCAAGCCCCTGTGCAAGCCAGTGCCAACTTCGACCCGCTCGGCCAACTGGATGACTTCGATCTGCGCCTGCGCATCACCGATATCCAGCTCAAGCAGCTCAACAGCTTTACCCGCGCTTATGCCGATTTCGACTTTGCCGCCGGCCAGGGCGACTTCGTCATGGAGCTGGATGCCCGCCAAGGCAAGCTCAAGGGCTACGCCAAACCGCTGCTGCGCGATATGGAAGTCTTCGACTGGCAGCAGGATGTCGCAGCCAAGGACAAGAACCTGCTCACCGACGCCTGGGAAGCCCTGGTCGGTGGCGGCAGCTGGCTGCTGAAAAACCAGCGTAAAGACCAGTTCGCCACCCGAGTGAACATCGACGGCGACCTCAAAGCCTATGACGTCAGCCGCTGGCAGGCCTTCAAGGCCATCCTGCGCAATGCCTTCGTGCGCGCCTTCGACAGCCGTTTTGACAGCCAGCAACCGTGACAGCAGACAAGTGACCCGCCATTCAGTGACTGAATGGCCCGTCTACGTTCACAGTCACCGGGGCTGCGCGTTATAGTCTGTTTTTCAAATACTGAACCCGCGGGTATGGCCCTGCGCGTTACCGTTCGAGGATTTACCGATGAAGTTCGAAGGCACCCAGTCCTACGTCGCCACCGACGACCTCAAGCTCGCGGTCAATGCCGCCATCACCCTGGAGCGCCCGTTGCTGGTCAAGGGGGAGCCGGGTACCGGTAAAACCATGCTGGCCGAACAACTGGCCGAATCCTTTGGCGCGCGCCTGATCACCTGGCACATCAAATCCACCACCAAGGCTCACCAGGGCCTGTACGAGTACGACGCGGTCAGCCGCCTGCGCGACTCGCAGCTGGATTCGGACAAAGTCCACGACGTGCGCAACTACATCAAGAAAGGCAAGCTGTGGGAGGCCTTCGAGGCCGAAGAGCGGGTGATTCTGCTGATCGACGAGATCGACAAGGCCGACATCGAGTTCCCTAACGACCTGCTGCAAGAACTCGACAAGATGGAGTTCTACGTTTACGAGACCAACGAAACGATCAAGGCGAAAAAACGCCCGATCATCATCATCACCTCGAACAACGAAAAAGAACTGCCAGACGCCTTCCTGCGCCGCTGCTTCTTCCACTACATCGCCTTCCCGGATCGCGCGACCCTGCAGAAGATCGTCGATGTGCACTACCCCAATATCAAGAAAGACCTGGTCGCCGAGGCGCTGGACGTGTTCTTCGATGTGCGCAAGGTCCCGGGCCTGAAGAAGAAGCCATCCACCAGCGAACTGGTCGATTGGCTGAAACTGCTGATGGCCGACAATATCGGCGAAGCTGTACTGCGCGAACGCGACCCAACCAAGGCCATCCCGCCCCTGGCCGGCGCCCTGGTGAAGAACGAGCAGGATGTACAGCTGCTTGAGCGCCTGGCCTTTATGAGCCGCCGCGCCAGTCGTTAAGACTCGGCAACCGACCGGGAGGCGAATCCATGCACAGCGGCAGTTGCCTTTGCGCTGCAGTGAAATACCGCATCGATGCACCTATCGAGTCGGCGACTCATTGCCATTGTTCGATGTGCCGCAAAGCCCACGGCGCGGCATTCGCCACTTACGGCAATGTGCGGCGCAAGGATTTCCACTTCACCCAAGGCGAGGAATCACTGGGCATCTACCAGTCCTCGCCGGGCGTGACGCGGACTTTTTGCAAACACTGTGGCTCGACCCTGCAGTGGTACAGCGAACAGCCCCACCCGAACTGGCTTTCAGTTGCGCTGGGCACGCTGGATACGCCAGTGGGTGAAATCGCCCAAAAGCATATTTTTCCGGAATCGAAGGCCGACTGGTACGCCATCAACGATGGCCTGCCATTGGAGCGGCGCTCCTAGCGCCATAGTCAGTTGAATTCACGAGGGCGCAGCCATGCTGCTCAACCTGTTTAACGAAATGCGCGCCGCCAAGGTGCCGGTGTCGGTGCGTGAGCTGCTCGACCTGATCAACGCGTTGAAACATAACGTGGTGTTCGCCGACATGGACGAGTTCTACTTCCTCTCGCGCACCATCCTGGTCAAGGACGAGCGGCATTTCGACAAGTTCGACCGCGCGTTCGGCGCTTACTTCAAGGGCCTGGAAAACCTTAATCAGCACATCGAGGCACTGATCCCCGATGAGTGGCTGCGCAAGGAATTCGAAC
>JBIHZW010000113.1:0-10886 GCA_044240245.1 Pseudomonas sp.
CAGCCAACGTCGGCAGTGCACCAGTAGATATCGCCTTCGTGATAGTCGAACACGTATTTGTGGGTCATGGCCGCCATCAGCAGATAGCCGCCAGTGCTGTGCAGCACGCCTTTGGGTTTGCCGGTGGAGCCTGAGGTGTAGAGGATAAACAGCGGATCTTCGGCGTCCATCGGCTCTGGCGGGCAATCGCTGGTGGCGTCGCGCAGTGCTTCGTGGTACCAGATATCGCGGCCTTCCACCCAGTCGATCTCGCCCTGGGTGCGTTCGACCACCACCACCGTGGACACTGCCGGGCAGCTCTGCAGCGCCTTGTCGACATTGGCCTTGAGCGCCACGTATTTGCCGCCGCGCACGCCTTCGTCGGCGGTAATCACCGTGTGGCAATCGGAGTCCAGAATGCGGTCACGCAGCGCGTCCGGAGAGAAGCCGCCGAACACCACCGAATGCACCGCGCCGATGCGCGTGCAGGCGAGCATGGCGTAGGTGGCTTCGGGGATCATCGGCATATAGATGCACACCCGGTCGCCCTTTTTCACCCCACGGCTTTTCAGCACGTTGGCCAGGCGGCTGACGTTGTGGTGCAGCTTTTTGTAGGTGATGTGTGCCGACTCGCTGGGGTTGTCGCCTTCCCAGATCAGTGCGATCTGCTCGCCGCGTTGTTCCAGGTGGCGGTCGATGCAGTTGTAGCTGACGTTCAGCTGGCCACCCTTGAACCAGGAGCCCTGGCCGCTGAGCAGGTCACCCTGCTGCACGCTGGTCCAGGGTTTGCTCCAGTCGAGAAAGGCCTTGGCCTGCTCGGCCCAGAAGATTTCCGGCTGCTCGATCGATTGCTGGTAAAGACGCAGGTAGTCGTCGTTGTTCAGGTGGGCGCGTTGGCGCACGGCGTCGGGCACGGGATGGCGGGTAATTTCGAACATGGCGGGTCCTTGTTGTTGTGTTCCGCAATGCCCGTAAGGGTGCACCCAAGCGGGTGCTTGGTTCAAGTGCCGGTACCGCTCAAGGCGGCGAGACCGGCGCAAGGTAGGGGCTGGGGTATTCCAGTTGCAGGGCGACCAGGCGTGCAGTCGCAGGGCCGTGCCGACTGGCGATATTCGCAAGAGCTTGCTGCAGGGCATGGCTCGCAGGCCCCTTGACGATGCTGAGGCTGTGCATGCTTGGCTCGCTGTGCGCTCGGTCAGGGATCAGGCGCAGGCCGCTGCGCGTCACAAGTGGCGCCGAAGCGATGCTTAGCACCTGTGAGCGGTAGGTGCGGGCGTGGGCATCGGCAGTCAGGGCCAGGGCGATTTCGTCGATCCCGGCGTGCACGGGGATGGCCAGCGTTTCATGGCCCCAGAACGCCAGCCAGTTACCGGACAGGGTCAGGTAGTCGGCGCGATGCAGGGTGAACGGGCGACTGTCGTGTGCGGCCGACCAGTCGGGTAGACCCAGTTCGTCGGCCAGCTGCTGCGTCCGTGGCTGCCCGGCAATGGCCTCGACCAAGGCCAAAGATACCGGCATGGAGGCGCTGACTCCCGAGCTGCTGATAATCGCGCCATCGATCACATAGCGGCGCTGCTCCAGCCATTCGGTCTCGGGGAATTGTGCATGGCGTGCGCTGGCCGAATACCAATGCCCGGTAGCGCGTCGTCCATCGAGCAGGCCAGCGTGGGCCAGGCTGAATACGCCGTCGCAGATGCCCAGCACAGTCGCGCCCTTGCTCGCCTGGGCGCGAATCCAGGTGAGTAGACGTACATCATCGTTATGGTGAGTCGCCGCGACGATCAGGTAGTCGGCTCCCTGCGGATAGCGTGCATCGAACTCGGTCGTGCTGAAATCGGCGGCAAAGCTCAGCGCCGGCAGCATCTTGATGGCGCCAGGATCGGGGGCGACGGCCAGCACCTCGGCGATATCTGCGCGCTTGAGAATCCCGTAGGGCACCACAAAGTCGACCAGTTCGGTCATGCGGTTCTCGCCCAGCACGGCAATCACCGGGCGGTCGCGGCCGTGGCGGGGCACATAGGCGGCGATGGCTTCGTCGCTTATTGGTGGCGGTGTTGCGGCGCGCGCGGTGGTTGTGTCGAGCAATAGGCTGAGGCACAGGCTTAGCAGCAGAAGGCGAGTAGGCATGGGTAGTCTCCAGTCGAGGTTTGAGTTTCGCCCGGCTCTGCTTGGCAGTAATGCCATTGTTGAGTGAATATCTGCCAATGCCGCGGGCTCACGCGCCTTTGAATAGGTGCCAAGGATGATTGAGATGCACCAATTGCCACTGTCGCCGCCCGCTGATCTGCAGGATGTACTGCTGCTGGTTTTCGACAACTTCCAGTTGCTCGATGCCAGTGGGCCGCTGGAGGTCTTTGCTGTAGTCAACGATCACTTGGCGGCTGCCGGTTTGCCGCCGCGCTATCGCCTGCGCCTGGTTTCGCAGCACGGCGGCGAGGTGCGTGCTTCGGCAGGTGTGGTGCTACTGACCGAGCCCTTTCCGCCGGTTGCGCAACTGGGTGGGGCGACGCTGTTGGTGGCCGGTGGTTTCGGCGTGATGCAGGCGCTGGCTGGTGGGCAGCTGGCCGCCTGGTTGCGTCAGGCCGCCGAGCAGCTGGCGCGCTGTTGTTCGGTGTGCACCGGGGCATTTCTGTTGGGCCAGGCCGGGCTGCTGGATGGCCGTATGGCGGTTACCCATTGGCGCTATGTTGAGCTGCTGCAGCGCAGCTTTGCGCGCATTGAGGTATGCGCCGACGCGCTGTTTATCAAGGATGGCAACTGCTACAGCTCGGCTGGTGTGACCGCCGGGATTGACCTGTGCCTGGCGCTGGTCGAGGAAGACTGCGGGCCGGCAATGGCCTTGGGCGTGGCCAAGGATCTAGTGCTGCCACTCAGACGCAGCGGCGGGCAACGTCAGTTCAGCGCCGAGTTGCTGGCGCAGGGCGGGGCGCCAGGCGGCTTGGCAGAAAGCCTCAAGCAATGGCTGCAGCCCAGGCTGCAACAGCGGCTGGATAACGAGGCGATGGCGGCGGGGCTGGCGCTGTCGGTGCGTACCTTGCACCGCCGTTGCCGTGAGGAGCTGCAGATGACGCCGGGGCATTATCTGCAGCAATTGCGCCTGGAGGCAGCCTGCCGGCAGTTGGAGCAGAGCGCTCGCTCCCTCAAACGAGTGGCTGAGCAGTGCGGCTTTGTCTCGCTGTACAACCTGCGGCGCTGCTTCACTCAGCATCTGGGGGTTACCCCAGATGAATATCGTCAGCGTTTCTGTCGCAATTAAGCCGATTAGCCGCGATGACGTTCGCGGAAGTGCTGGATCAGCCCTTGAGTCGAAGCATCGCTGGCAGGTGTGTCGAGCTGACCGGTCAGGCGTTGGTAGACGCCCTGGCCCAGCTCCTTGCCCAACTCGACGCCCCACTGGTCGAAGGCGTTGATGCCCCAGATGGCGCTCTGCACAAACACCTTGTGTTCATACAGCGCGACCAGCGCACCGAGGCCGAATGGGTCGACGCGGTTGAGCGCGAGGATATTGCTCGGACGATTGCCAGGAATCATCTTGTGCGGCGCCAGGCGCTGCACTTCTGCCTCATCCAGACCTTTGCCGCGTAGCTCGGCCTCAGCCTCGGCGCGGGTCTTGCCGTGCATCAGTGCCTGGCTCTGTGACAGGCAGTTGGCAAACAGCCACTGGTGGTGGTCGGCCAGCGGGCTGAAGCTGTTCACCGGCACGATAAAGTCCGCCGGGATCAGCTCGGTGCCCTGGTGTAGCAACTGGTGGTAGGCATGCTGACCGTTGCAGCCAACGCCGCCCCAGATCACCGGCCCGGTGTTGAACGTTACTGGGCTGCCGTCCTGGCGCACCGACTTGCCGTTAGACTCCATATCCAGCTGCTGTAAGTGCTTGGTGAAGTTACGCAGGTAATGGTCGTAGGGCAGGATCGCCTGACTTTTCGCGCCCCAGAAGTTGCCGTACCAGATGCCCAGCAGGGCCATCAGTACCGGCATGTTTTCCGCCAGCGGCGCCTGGGTAAAGTGCTGGTCCATGGCGTAGGCGCCGGCCAACAGCTCCTTGAAGTTGGAGATGCCGATGGCCAGGGCGATTGGCAGGCCGATGGCCGACCACAGCGAATAACGCCCGCCGACCCAGTCCCACATCGGGAAGATGTTTTCCGCCTTGATGCCGAAGTCGATAGCGGCAGTTGGGTTGCTGGTTACCGCAATAAAGTGTTTGTGCAGTTCGGCTTCCGGGCCGCCCAGGGCCAGGTACCAGTCGCGTGCGGCCAGGGCGTTCTTCAGGGTTTCCAGGGTGCCGAAGGATTTTGACGAGACGATAAACAGGGTGGTCTGCGGGTTCAGGCGCGCAGTCAGTTCACGGAACTCGCTGCCGTCGATATTGGCCAGGTAGTGACAGCGTACGCCGCGTTGGGTGAAGGGCCGTAGCGCCTCGGAAACCAGTTGCGGGCCGAGGAACGAACCGCCGATACCGATATTGACCACCTCGGTGATCGGCTTGTCGCTGTAGCCGCGCCACAGCCCGCTGTGAATGCGGCTGACCAGCTCGGTCATCTGATTGAGCACGCGATGGACTTGCGGGATCAGGTCGACGCCATCGAGCTCCAGGCGCCGGCCAATCGGGCTGCGCAGGGCGGTGTGCAGGGCCGCGCGGCCTTCGGAAGCATTGACCTGCTCGCCGCTGAACAGCGCGTTGATCGACTCCGGCAGGCCGGCCTGTTCGGCCAGTTGCACCAGCAGGTTCAGGGCTTTTTCGTCGATCAGATTCTTCGAGTAATCCAGCAGCAGGCCGCAGCTGCTCAGGGAGAAGCGATTGAAACGTTGCGGATCGCTGGCAAAGGCCTCACGCATGCTGAAGTCGTTCATCTGCTCGCGCTGCTCGCGCAGCGCCTGCCAGGCGGGCAGGGTGGTGACGTCATGCGGTTGCTGGTAGTAGGCCATTGGTGCGTGTTCCTTTCCTGTGTGCGTCCAATCAATCATGCAAAAAGGCCCGGAGTGATCCGGGCCTGGAGTGTAGCTGGCAGGTGCGGCTGGCGAACCTGCCCAAGTAGACCCCTGAAAACCGTTTGGGTTGCCGCGACGGTGTTTGCAGTGGTCTTTCAGTACCTGTTGATCAGGCTGGAGTATCGAGGTCGAAGGCCAGGTTGTCGATCAGTCGGGTGCTGCCAATAAAGGCGGCCACCAGAATCACCAGCTGACGATCATCGGCGGTGGCCGGGCGCAGGCTGTTCGAATCGCGTACTTCCAGGTAGTCCGGGCGAAAACCGGCGGCGCTGTGTTGCTGCTGCGCAGTCGCAACCAGCGTGGCGTAGTCGCGGTCGCCCGCGCGGATCGCCGTGGCCATCTCCTGCAATGAACGGTACAGCACGGGGGCGGCTTCACGCTGTTCGGCGTTCAGGTAACCGTTGCGCGAGGACAGCGCCAGGCCATCTTCGGAGCGTACGGTGGGCTCGCCGATAATCTGGATCGGCATATTCAGATCACGCACCAGGGTGCGGATTACCGCCAGTTGCTGGAAATCCTTCTGGCCGAAGATCGCCAGATCCGGCTGCACCATGTTGAACAGCTTGCTTACCACGGTGGCGACGCCTTCGAAGTGCCCAGGGCGGCTGGCACCGCACAGGCCTTCGGAAACGCCCGGTACGCTGACGCGAGTCTGGCCGTCCATGCCGTGCGGATACATTTCTTCGACATCCGGGGTGAACAGCAGGTGGCAACCGGCTTCGACCAGTTTTTCCTGGTCGGCGAGCAGGGTGCGTGGGTATTTGTCGAGGTCTTCGCTGGGGCCGAATTGCAATGGATTGACGAAGATGCTGGCGACCACGAAGTCAGCGCGCTGAGCGGCTTTCTCCACCAGTGCGGCGTGGCCGGCGTGCAGGTTGCCCATGGTCGGGACGAAGGCGATCTGTTTGCCTTCGGCGCGGGCCTGGGCGACAGCGGCGCGCAATTCGCGCACGCTTTTAACTGTGTTCATGCAGAAAATCCGTGTTCGGCTGCTGGGAAGCTCTGGTCTTTGACCGCTTTGACGTAGGCGCTGATGGCGTGCTGGATGCTGCTCTGGCCGGCCATAAAGTTCTTCACGAACTTCGGCGTGCGGCCGCTCAGGGACAGCCCGAGCATGTCGTGCAGTACCAGTACCTGGCCGTCGGTTGCGCCGCCGGCGCCGATGCCGATCACCGGGATCTTAACGGCCTGGCTGATTTCGGCTGCCAGTTCACTGGGCACGCACTCGAGCAGCAGCATGGCGGCGCCGGCTTGCTCTAGCGCCATGGCGTCGGCACGCATCTGCCGCGCCTGGGATTCCTGACGGCCCTGCACCTTATAACCACCGAGGATGTTCACCGCCTGTGGGGTCAAACCTAGGTGGGCGCAAACCGGTACACCACGCTCGGCCAGTTGGCGAATCGGCTCGGCCAGCCAGGCCGCGCCTTCGAGCTTGACCATATGCGCGCCAGCCTGCATCAGCGCGGCACTGTTATTCAGGGTCTGCTCAATGGTGGCATAGGCCATAAATGGCAGGTCGGCGAGGATCAGCGCGCCCTGGTTGCCACGTTTGACGCTGGCGGTGTGGTACGCCATCTCGGCGACAGTGACGGGCAGCGTGCTGTCATGGCCTTGCAAGACCATGCCGAGGGAATCGCCCACCAGCAGCACATCGACACCGGCCTGGCAGGCCGTCTGGGCGAACGTGGCGTCATAGCAGGTCAGCATGGCGATCTTCTCGCCGCTCTGCTTGAGGCTTTGCAGGGTGGTCAGGGTTACATCAGGCATGAAAACTGTCCTCACTCAGGCGTTCAGTCAGCAGTTGTGCTGCTTCAAGTTGGCCTGCATTGGCCTCGAATTGCACCGGTGCGGGGCAACGGGACGCCTATAGTCCTGATGGGGGGGCTCGAAGTCAATTGCAGGTGTTACCGGCCTGTTACTGGCGTTACCGCCAATGAAACCTACTGCGCTCGGTTATGCGGCGTTAAAAGCAGACTCACAGCGATAAGCTGAACGCGCTTTAGCGCGGCCCTGAAGGGGAGAGCGAAGCGAGTCAAATGCTCATGTACAGACGAACACTCCGCTTTTTCGCCTGCTTTTGTCTTGCCTAACCTTCGCTCGTGACGGTTTTAGATGTGTTGAGCCGTTCCAGCCCGACAAAGGGGCAGGCGCTAAGCAGCTCCGTCAGTGCGCGGCCATCCGGTAGCTGCAGTCCAGGGGCGATTTCGGCCAGCGGGTAAAGGACAAAGGCGCGGGCGTGTATGTGGTAGTGCGGCACGGTCAGGCGCGGCTCGTCCAGCTGGTGTTCGCCGAACAGCAGGATATCCAGGTCGAGGGTGCGCGGTCCCCAGCGTTCGGCCTTGCGCGTGCGGCCCTGTTCCAGTTCGATGGTTTGCAGCGCATCAAGCAGGGCCAGTGGGCTGAGTTCGGTATCCAGCGCTGCCACGGCATTTACGTAGCGCGGCTGGTCCGCCGGGCCGAGCGGGTCGCTGGCATAGAAGGAAGATTGGGCGATCAGGCGGGTGTGCGGCAGCGCGGCCAGGCCGGCCAGGGCGCTGCGCAGTTGGAGAAGCGGGGTGGCCAGGTTACTGCCCAGGCCGATATACACGCGCTCCATCATTCACTCGCGGCGGGGCTGCCGGCATCACTGGCTGGGCCGCGCTTGCGCTTGCTGTTGTTGCGTTTGCGCTTGCGTGGCCCGGTGGGGCCATCGTCCTTGCTGCTGAGGTCGCGGATCATATTGCGCCGCTCGCTATCGCTGACGTCCTGATAACGGGTCCACCACTCGCCCAGGCCGCCGGTTTCTTCACCGGCGCTTTCACGCAGCAGAAGGAAATCGTAACCGGCGCGGAAGCGTGGGTTTTCCAGCAGCATGTCGGCACGTTTGCCGCTGCGGCGTGGCAGGCGTTCCTGCATATCCCAGATTTCGCGGATCGGCATGGTGAAGCGCTTGGGCACGGCGATGCGCTGGCATTGCTCGCTGATCAGTTCGTGAGCGGCTTCCTGCATGGCAGGGATCGGCGGCATGCCGCGATCCTGCAACTTGATCACGCGGGCTGGCAGGGCTGGCCACAGCAGTGCGGCAAGGAGGAAGGCTGGAGTAACCGTCTTGCCTTGTTGAATGCGCAGGTCGGTGTTGTCCAGCGCATTACGGATCAACTGGTCGGTGTAGTCCGGGTTGAGTTTCAGCGCTTCGGCGCTGGCCGGGAACAGCTGGCCGAACAGGCCGTAATCGACCAGCAGCTCGTAGGTGTACACCGCGTAGCCGGCGAGAAACAGCTTGAGCACTTCATCGAACAGGCGCGCAGCGGGGATGCCACCGAGCAGCGGAGCCAGTTTGTAGATCGGCGCGGCGCTGTGTTTTTCGATGTCGAAATCCAGCTTGGCGGCAAAACGCACCGCGCGCAGCATGCGCACCGGGTCTTCCTGGTAGCGCTGGGTCGGGTCACCGATCAGGCGGATCAGGTGATTGCGGATGTCGTGCACGCCATTGGCGTAATCCAGAATGCGCTCGGTGCTTGGGTCGTAATACAGCGCATTGATGGTGAAGTCGCGACGCTGGGCGTCGTCTTCCAGGCTGCCATACACGTTGTCGCGCAGGATGCGCCCGCTCTCGTTACGCGAGGACAGGTTGCTGTTTTCTTCTTCATCGCCTTCGGGATGATTGGCGCGGAAGGTGGCAACTTCGATGATCTCGCGGCCGAAATGCACGTGAACCAGCTTGAAGCGCCGACCGATTACCCGGGCGTTACGGAACTCGGCACGCACCTGTTCCGGTGTGGCGCTGGTGGCCACGTCGAAATCCTTGGGGTCGATATCCAGCAGCAGGTCGCGCACACAGCCACCGACCAGATACGCCTGGTAGCCGGCCTGTTGCAGGCGTTCGACCACGCTGATGGCGTAGCGGCTGATTTCACCGCGCTCGATAGGGTGCTGGCTGCTGCTCAGCACTTCGGGCGTGCTGTGCGAGTGTTTGCCACGGCGGATGGGGGTACGAAAGGACTTGAACAGCTTTTTCAGCATGGGAGGCACTGTTTGACTAAATGACTGGCCAGAGTATATGCCGGCCGCAGGAATGGCGCGGATTCTAGCATTGAGTCGGGGGTTGATGCAGGAAACGGCGGGAGACTGCTGCAGGCGGGGAGTTTGAAGCTACTGGGGGAGCCGAAGCTCCCCCCCAAATTGGTGCGTGCTCTTTTTTTATTATTATGGCGGGCTTGTTGTTTTTGTTGATTTACCCGTTCCATCCAGTCAAGGACTTTTGGAAAACTTCCCAAGCTGGGAATCAAGAGCAAACGGATTTCTTTGGATGCTGATGCTGCCATGATCACACAGTGACCCAACCAGTTCTGGCGCTGCCTTAGGGCAGTTTTATTATTCTCAGCCTGGTTTTGGGGCGAACCCCAAAGGCAATTCCTTTCCAAAAGAATCAGTTAGCTGCGCCTCCGCGTTGTTGTTTTTATTGTGCTGGAGTCGATACGTCTTATTTTTATTAGGTTTGAAGCGTGCTTGTTATTGTTGTTGTGCCA
The DNA here is from genome assembly GCA_044240245.1 of Pseudomonas sp. GTDB lineage: Bacteria > Pseudomonadota > Gammaproteobacteria > Pseudomonadales > Pseudomonadaceae > Aquipseudomonas. Next base: position 9,477 of record JBIHZW010000113.1, read on the forward strand.
GCAACAAAGCAGAACCCGTGCCAGTTTTTGCAATCCCTTTAAAAACAAGGACTTGATGGGTTGTGTAGGTGATGGAAGGGTATAAAAAAGCCGGGTTCTCGTTACCATAAGACCCGGCTTTTGTTACTAAGTGTTGAATGGGTAACAGGCGGTGGAACCTCTCACGCACACATCTGTCACCCCGCTGCGACGCTCTAGCCTGCGGTTGCGCCCGAGGATTTGCGTCGCGGAATGCCCAGGCGCTGGCGGCGTTCCCACAAGCATTTGCGGCTGATGCCGAGTTTGCGCGCCAGTTCGGTCTCGGTCATGTGGTCCTGGTGTTCCAGTACGAAGTGCTGAAAGTAGTCTTCCAGTGACAGGTCTTCGGTCGGTTCGCTCGGTTCATGCCCCAGACCGCCACTTTGCGCGGGCAGGCCGGTGAAGTCGTCTTCCAGGTCATCCAGTTCGATATCGATGCCCAGCAGCTCGGCCGAGATGCTGTTGCCTTCGCAGAGAATTACCGAGCGCTCGATGGCGTTCTCCAGCTCGCGCACGTTGCCCGGCCAGGGGTAATGACGAATGGCTTGTTCGGCGTCACTGGCAAAGCTCAGGTCAAGACGGCCCTGGCGGGTGCTTTGGCGAATCAGGAAGGCACGAGCGATTTCGATTACATCCGCTCCGCGCTCACGCAGCGGCGGCAGTTTCAGGGCGATTACGTGCAGACGGTAATACAGGTCTTCACGGAACTGGCCGACCTTCGACAGGGTTTTCAGGTCGCGGTGGGTCGCGGCGATCAGGCGTACATCGACCTTCTGTGACTGTACCGAGCCAACCCGGCGAATTTCGCCTTCCTGCAGCACACGCAGCAGACGCGCCTGGGCTTCCAGGGGCAGTTCGCCAATTTCATCGAGGAACAATGTACCGCCATCAGCGGCTTCGACCAGGCCGGCACGGCCGGCGCTGGCGCCGGTAAAGGCACCTTTCTCGTGGCCGAACAGTTCGGATTCGATCAGTGATTCCGGGATGGCGGCGCAGTTCACCGAAATCAGCGGCGCTTTGGCGCGACGTGAGAGGTTGTGCAGGGCGCGGGCGACCAGTTCTTTACCGGTGCCGGACTCGCCCTGAATCAATACGTTGGAGTCAGTGGGCGCGACCTTGCGGATCTTGCTGTACATCTCCTGCATGGCTGCGCAGGAGCCGATGATGCCGATTTCGCCGTTGCTGTTGTCCACCACCTTGTCGGCGCCGGCTTTCGCCGTGCCGGTTGCGGGGGCTGGCGCGCTCTTGGCCTGCTGGTGATCGCGCAGGATGCGCGCCACGGCCTGGAGCATTTCGTCGTGGTCGAAGGGTTTGGCGATGTAGTCCACCGCGCCCATCTTCATCGAGTCGACTGCCGAACGCAGGCTGGCGTAGCTGGTCATGATCAGCACT
>JBIHZW010000009.1:0-31991 GCA_044240245.1 Pseudomonas sp.
CTGCGCTCATCCGGCACGATGGGACGCATGCCGATGGCCTGGGACAGATCGATCACCGGCAGGGTCTGCCCACGCAGGTTGACCACGCCGCAGACAAACCGGTGACGCTGCGGCATCAGAGTCAGTTTGGGCATCTGCAGGACTTCCTGCACCTTGAACACGTTGATCGCAAACAGCTGCCGACCCGCCAGGCGAAACATGAGAATTTCCAGGCGGTTCTCACCCACCAGCTGGGTGCGTTGGTTCACTGAGTCGAGAATGCCGGCCATCATGCGCTCCTGTTCACTTATCGATCTAGCCTAGCTCAAATAGCCATGCCCCGGTGTATCGGCCATCTGCCGCGCATCTGAAGGCAGATGGCGCGGCGCCATCATGCGACAAGCGCACCGCCGAGGCCAGCCAGACGGCAGCTACCGCCCGGCTTATTCCACCAGCAGCGGCGAGTCTTCCGGCAGATGCACGCGCAAGGCAGCCGGCATGGCCGCAAAGCGTAACTTGCGACTCTCCATCGGCTCGCCATCCAGGTTGAGATCCAGACCTTCCGGTGCCTCGACTTCCAGCCAAGGCAACCGCGCGCTCAGGGCCACGCTCTGCAAGCCATTGATGCCGCCAGACAGCAGCGTGCCCAGGGTGCCGACCACATCGGCCGCCGCCGGCACGATACATATATCCAGCAAGCCATCGTTGACCCGCGCCTGCGGACACAGCACATGCCCGCCGCCGGCCTGGCGGCCATTGCCGATGCCAAGTGCGAGAAACTCGCCTTCCCACTGAAAATCCGGCCCGGTAAAGCGGCCAAACGATGACTGCACCTCGGCAAAGCGGGTCAGGCCCGTCAGAAAGTAAGCCGCGCCGCCGAGCAGACGCTTGAGGTCTTCCGAGGTATTGGCGGTGACGTTGGAGCCAAAACCGCCAGTCGCCATATTGAGAAACACCTGACCATCGACTTCACCCAGATCAATCGGTTGCGCAGGCGTATCTAGCAGCGCCAGGGCAATTCGTGGGTCAAGACCAATCCCTGCCGCGTGGGCAAAATCGTTGGCCGTGCCCAACGGCAACAACGCCAGACTGGCCTTGGTTTTTGCCAACGCCATGGCTTCTGCAACCTCGCGCAGGGTGCCATCGCCGCCGCCAGCGATCAGGGTTGGGTAACCGGCCTGCAAGGCTTCATTAACCAGACGCTGCGCATCGCCACCCTCCCAGGTAACCCTTACATCCAGCTGCCAGCCCTCTTCACGACGCTCCTGCACGGCAGCACGCACCTCGGCATTGAGGGCTTGCTTGCCATGCAGAATCAGCAGCGCTTTACGTTTTTGCATTCCCAGCATCCTTTTCACGCCTTTAGATAAAGGCTCAGCAACATGATTTGCGGCTGTACCCGTTTGCGACAGGCTCACAAAAACATCAAATAATCAGATTATTAAGCTCAATATTTACGTATTTTTAATCGTATTGATTTATTGGATCATCTGTTCATCGCCACTGAACACCGCTGCTGAAAGCCGGTGTTCCTCAATGAGGATACGCAGATGATCGAAGTACGCCCCTTCGCCGAGCTCGGCGGTGCCCATCATGGCTGGCTGAATGCCCGTCATCACTTTTCCTTTGCCGAATACTATGACCCGGCGCGTATGAGCTGGGGGCCACTGCGGGTCTGGAACGATGATGAAATCGCACCGTACACGGGCTTTCCGACCCATCCGCACCGCGACATGGAAATCATCACCTATGTACGCCAAGGGGCCATCACCCACAAGGACAACCTGGGTAACCATGGTCGTACCGAAGCCGGTGATGTGCAGGTAATGAGCGCCGGCACCGGGATTGCACACAGCGAATACAACCTGGAAGACACCACCACCAAGATCTTCCAGATCTGGATTCAGCCAAACCAGTCGGGCCTGCCGCCGTCCTGGGGCGCCAAACCGTTCCCCAAAGGCGAGCGTGCCGGCACCTTCGTCACCCTGGCCAGCGGCTTTGCCGAAGACCAGGACGCGCTGTCGATCCGTACCAATGCGCGGATGGCTGCGGCCACCCTGCAAGCCGGGCAGAGCACCGAATACCCGATTGGTGCTTCTCGCAAGGCTTATCTGGTGGCCGCCAGCGGCAGCATCGAGATCAACGGCATAAGCGCCCAAGCCCGCGATGGTGTGGCAGTCAGCGATGTAGAAGTGATCCGGGTGACGGCTATCGAAGATAGCGAAATCATCCTGGTGGATGTGGCCTGACCCGCAGTGATGGCTTAGCGGCGCAGTAATTTATGTGCGCCGCTAAGTCACTTTAGGCGGGATAGCCGGTAATTTTGCGAATGGTCTGATACAGCGGCTTGAGTTGCTTGTACATCCGTTGATAAACCTGCGTGTACAGCTGCTGATAGGTGCGCTGCGCTTCTGGGTTGGGCGTGAACACATCACCGACCCGAGTCATGGCTTTGATCGCTGCCGGGTAATCCGGATGCAAACCCAGGCCCACCGCGCAGTTAATCGCTGCGCCCAGGCCGCTGGTTTCATACAGATGCGGACGCTCGGCCGGCAGGCCGAAGATATCGGCAGTCAGCTGCATCGCCGCATCGCTCTGCGAACCACCACCGGAAACGCGCAGGCGGGTGATACGAGTACCCGAACGCTTCTCGATCTTCTCCTTGCCCTGGCGCAGGGCATAAGCCAAGCCTTCCAGAATCGCCCGGTAGATATGCGCACGGGTGTGTACGTCGCCAAAACCGATGATTGAGCCTTTGGCCTCCAGCCCAGGTTCGCGGATACCCGGCGACCAGTAGGGTTGCAGCATCAGACCCATGGAGCCGGCAGGTACGCTGTTGACCAGCTCATCGAACAATGCCTCGGGCTCCACGCCCAGTTCCTTGGCCCGCTGCATCTCGCGCAGGCCAAACTCCTGCTTGAACCAGCTGACCATCCAGAAACCGCGATAGATCATCACCTCGGTATTGAAGTGATCGGGAATCGCCGACGGGTATGGCGGAATCAGCGGAATGGTTTCCAGGTACTGGCTGCGGGTGGTGTTGATGGTCGCCGTAGTGCCATAGGACAGACAGGCCGTACTCGCCTCCACACCACCGGCACCAAGCACCTCACAGGCCTTGTCGGCGCCGGCAGCAATCAGCGGCAGACCTTCGGGAATCCCGGTATGGCGGCTGGCGGCTGCCGTGATATGGCCGAGCAGCTCACCCGGCTTGCACAGCTCCGGCAACTGCTCACGGCGCACCGGCATGGCCTGCCATTTCCAGTCACCGGGCTTGGCCCACTGCAGGCGCTTGTAGTCGAACGGCAGATAGGCCACGCAACAGCCCACCGAGTCGACAAACCGGTCGCACAGACGGTGGGTGAGGAAACCCGAGAGCAGTAGCACCTTGTGGGTATTGGCCCAGATGTCCGGCTGGTTCTGCGCGATCCAGTTGACCTCGGCCTGGGCGCGGAAGTAATCCACCGTGGCCTGCAAACCCGCGAGTTTGAACAGCCAACCCCAGGGCCCGGTGATCCGCCCTTCGACCTTGGCCTGGCGCTGATCGAGCCAGAGCATCGCCGGGCGCAGCGGCTGGCCCTGCTGATCAACGTTAATCAACGTGCCGCGCTGAGTGGTCAGGGAGATGCCCTTGATCAGGCTGCGGTCGATATCCACCTGCTGCCACAGCTGCGCGCAGGCCTGACCCAGGCTGGCCCAGTAATACTCGGGGTCCTGCTCGGCCCAACCAGGCTGCTTGGAGTAATAGGCCTCAAGCTCCACCTTGCCCTTGGCGAGCAGATTGCCCTGAAGATCGAACAACAGCGCCCGGATACTTTGGGTGCCATTGTCGATGGCCAGCAGGTAACTTTTCTCGCTCAAGACGCCGTCCTTCCTATTGATCAATCTTCTGCCGGCAGGCTGTAGCAGCGCTGCCAGAGTTGCAGATACACCTGCTCTTCCCACTGCCAGCGCGTGTCACTCCAGCCCAGGCGGGCCTGACACAATGCGCGGATACGCGGCAATTCGGCCGCCGCGCCCTGAGCCAACAACAGGCCAAGGCGGGTACGGCGTAGCAGCAGATCATCCAGGTGCAGCACCAGTTCCTGCTCGGCAGCCCAGGCCAACTCGGCCCACAGCGTATCCGTGCCCGCCACCTGTTCGACGCCTAGTTCTTCGAGCAGCACCAGCAGCTGCGGCAGCGCCCGGCCATAACGGCCGATCAGGCGCTTCTGCTGGGCAGGGCTTAGGGTTGGCATCGGTTGACTGGCTAAAGGTGCAAAGGTCGCCGCGCCTTGATCATCCACAGTACGTCCCACAAAAGGCGCACAGGCCCGCAGCACTTCCAGCGCCAATAGACGGAAAGTAGTCAGCTTGCCGCCAGCCAGGGTGACGCAGCCGGGCTCGACCCACAGCGCATGCTCACGCTTCTCATCCGAGGGTTTGCGCCCCGCAATGCCGTCGCTGACCACCGGGCGCACGCCGGCCCAACTCGACAGCGCATCCGCAGCGCGAATCCCAGCGGAAGGGAATTGCTGATTGCAGGCAGCCAGCAGGTAATCCACCTCTTCACAACTGATTCGGGCTTCCTGCGCCAAGGGCGCCGGGTGATCAAGATCGGTGGTGCCAATTACCGTCGCGCCTTCCCATGGGAAGACAAACACCGGGCGTTTATCAGCCGCGTGCATAAAGCTGAACGCATGGGCCACCGGCAAGCGCCAGGCCGGCAGCAGCAGATGGCTGCCACGCAGGGGGCGGATATGTTCCAGACCGGTTTTCCGGCGCAACTGATCAGCCCAGGCACCGGTGGCCTGAGCCACCACGCGGCTGTTAAAGCGGTACAACTTCCCGGTTTCGGCATCTTCGGCCAACAGGCCAGTGACCTGCCCGCCGTCGCGGCGCAGCTCGGCCACGCGCATGCCGTTTAGCGCTTCGCCGCCTTCGGCACGCGCCTCGCCCAGCACGCGCTGTACCAGCCGCGCATCGTCGGTCACCGCATCGAAAAACCGCGTGCCGCCCAGCAGGCCATCTTCTTTCAGGCCCGGAGCCAGATAGCGCAGTTGCTGCAACGGGTAGTACAGATGGTTGCGCTTACCGGCCAGGGCGTCATACACCGCCAGCAAGCTGCCAAATACCTTAGGGCCAGGAAAGCCGCCCTGGTAATGGGCCATGATAAAACTCAAGGGGTCGACTAACCCCGGCGCTTCCTGCAGCAGGCGCTGGCGCTCGCGTACCGAATCGCGGGTCAGAGCAAACTGGCCCTTGGCGATATAGCGCAGCCCGCCGTGGACCATCTTCGAGGAGCGGCTGGAAGTACCCCAAGCGAAGTCGCGCTGCTCCAGCAGCAGGCACTTCCAGCCGCGCCGCGCTGCTTCACGCAGAATCCCGGCACCGCTGATACCGCCACCCACGACTATCAAATCCCAATCGCGCGCGGCCAGCTCGGGCAAGGCCTGTTCGCGCCAGGCGGCGTTCCAGTTGTTCATCATCAATCCTGAATCAGCACGCCAGGTGCCAGGCGCTGCTCAGGGTCGAAGTGCCCGGCCAGAGCCTTAAGCGTGGCCATGCCCAGTTCGCCCTTCTCCACCGGCAGATAAGGCGCGTGATCGCGGCCGACGCCGTGTTGATGGCTGATGGTGCCGCGGTTCTCGGCGATGGTCAGGCTGGCGGCGTGCTTGAGCTTCTGCCAGCGCGCCATTGCCTCGGCGTAGCTATTGCCAGGGCGGAACACATAGGTGGTGTAGATGCTAGAACCTTCGTTGTAGACGTGGGACAGGTGAGTAAACACATGCACCTGCTCGCCCTCCTCACTCAGGCCATTGCGCAGGCTGGTCTCGACCTTGTTCAGCAGGCTGTCGACGTTGCTCCAGTCGGTGGCGGTTTCCAGGGTGTCCACCGCATAGCCAGCGGCCCACAGGCCGTGGCGCAGGTAGGGGAAACGGAAGCGGTTCTCTGCCCACTTTTTGCCCAGCAGGGTGCCGGTAAACACGCCATCAAAGCTCTTCAGCAGCTTCTTCGCCTGTTTCAGTGAGGCGGCGTTCTGCGTGCGGCTACCGGTGACGCCAAAGGTCAGCATGCACTTGCCGTCACGGGCGCCACGCAGGGCCAGGTATTTCTCCAGCCAGGCGATCTGCTGCGGATGTCCGGCCAGGGCCAGCTGGGTTTTGGTTTCAATGGCGTTGGACAGGCGCAGCATCGACAGCGGCACTCGCGCCTGGGCCAGGCTGCGAATGGCGTTCAGTGCCTGCTGCCAGTTGGGCAGAAATACTGCGTAGAAATTTTCCTGCTCGGCCAGGCGGGTGATGCGCACCTTGACCTCGGAAATGATGCCGAAGCGCCCTTCCGAACCCATCAGAATTTCACGCAGGTCAGGGCCCGCAGCAGAAGCCGGGAAGGTCGGAATATCCAGGGTGCCGGCGAAGGTCTCGACCTTGCCGCCGGCAAACAGCTGCTCGATGCGCCCGTAGCGCAGCGACTGCTGGCCGCTGGAGCGGCTGGCCACCCAGCCGCCGAGGGTCGACAGCTCCCAGGACTGCGGGAAATGACCGAGGGTGTAGCCCTGGGCGCGCAACTGGCTTTCCACCTGCGGGCCAGTGGCACCGGGGCCGAAAGTGGCGATCAGGCTGTCGTGGTCGATCTCGAGCAGCTTGCCCATGCGTTCAAGCGACAGGGTCAGCACCGGCTTGCTGCCGGCCTGCGGGTTGATATGCCCAGCCACCGAGGTGCCGCCACCGTAGGGAATCACGATCAGGTCCTGCTGGCTGGCCCAGGCCAGCAACTCGCGGATCTGCGCGGCGCTCTCCGGATAAGCCACGCCATCGGGAAACACGCCAAAATCGCCGGAGCGCATCGCCAGCCAATCTGGCAGGCTTTGGCCACGGGCATGGCGCACGCGGTCTTCAGCATTCAGGCAGATCAGCGGATGAGCCTGCAGACGCGAGGCCGGCACCTGGGCCAGCACCTGTTCCAAGCTGGCATCGGCAAGCAGCTGGCCAGGGCCGACCAGTTCGGCCAGAAAAGCCTCGCCATGCGCCGGCAGTTCCACCACTGTTGCTTCATCACCCCAGCCGTTCCAACGTCGCATCTGTGTCTCCCGGATATTTCAGTCACCCTCGATGGCTGCCTATACTAGCTGGCCGCCCAGGAGCGTCACTGTCGAATCGGGCCAGGCGCTATCGCCAATCAAGACATTCAGAATAAGAAGATGACCGACAACCTCGGCTACACCTCAGTCCCCTCCCTGCTCAAATACCTGCGCCATGCCGAGCAGCTGGGTCTGGATATCGATCAGGCGCTGACGGCGGCCGGCATCAAGGCCGAGGACCTGGCCGACAACGGCAAACGCATCCCCAGCGAAACCCATGAGCGCCTGCTCGCACATTTGCTGCGTGTGTCCGGTGACCCGCTGTTCGGCCTGCATTGCGCGCGTTTTGTACAACCAGGTTCCTGGAGCGTGCTGGGCTATATCACCATGAACTGCGCCACCCTGGGCGAAGCCATGAGCCGCATCGTGCCTTACGAGAAATTAGTGGGCGATATGGGCGTCAGCCGGGTCGAGGCGGCCACCGACCATGTTCGCCTGATCTGGACCTGCCGCCATCAGGCCCAACCGATCCGCCGGCATATGGTGGAAAACGTGCTGGCCTCCTGGCTGCTGTATGCGCGTTGGATCTCCGATTCGGACAGTTCGCCGCGGGAGGTATGGTTCGAGCACGCCCTGCCTGATGGCGTCGATATTGCCGAGTACCAGGCGATTTTCGGCTGCCCGATCCGCTTCGAGCAAAGCGGCAATGCGCTGATCGTGCCGCTGGAATATCTCGCCGTGCCGCTGCGCCAGGCCGACGCCAACCTGTTGCGCACCCTGGAAGAACACGCGCTGACCCTGATGGCCGGGCTGGACGACAACGAGCCGCTGCCACAACGGGTGAAGAACGCCCTACGTCTGTTGCTCAAGGATGGCCTGCCGCGCAAGGAACGGGTCGCAGAGAAATTCAATATGACGGTGCGCACCCTGCAGCGTCATCTGCAGCTGGCGGGCACCAGCTACCAGCAGATTCTCGATGAGCTGCGCCAAGAGCTGGCCGAGCACTATTTGCTGCGCAGCGACCTGGCGATTCAGGATATCGCCAGCTACCTGGGCTTTACCGAGTCGCGCTCGTTCCACCGCAGCTTCAAGAGCTGGACCGGGCAGACCCCAGGCGAATTTCGCGAGAGCCAGCGCAAAGCGTAACGGCGCTAGCCGAGGATCTCGCTTAGCGGGATAAACCTCAGGCTATCGCCCTCGCTCAGGGTGGTGTTCTCCAGCACCTCGGCAAAACCCTCAGCCCAGGCGGCACTGCGCAGCACCCCGGAGCTTTGATTTGGATAAGGCACCACGCGGCCATTTTCCAGGCGTGCGCGCAGGTATTCGCGGCGATTGCCTGGTTTGCTCCAAGTGAAACCCGCCGGCATTGGAAAGCCCAACGGCTCGACCCGCTGCACGCCCAGACGACGCAGCAGATAAGGTCGTGCGAGCAGGCCAAAGGTCACCAGGGTTGAGGCCGGATTACCCGGCAGACCGATTACTGGTACGCCACGGAACTGCCCGCAGGTCAGCGGCTTGCCCGGTTTGATCGCCAACTTCCACAGCGCCAGCTCACCCTCTTCACGCAGGGCCATGCCGAGAAAATCCGCCTCGCCCACCGACACACCGCCGGTGGACAGGATCAGATCGACATCACTTAAAGCACCCAACGCCGCGCGAGTCAGTTCCAGGTCATCGAGCAGAATGCCGCCATCCACTACTTCGCAGCCCAGACGCTGCAGCCAGGCGATCAGCAAACGGCGGTTGCTGTTGTAGATCTGACCAGGACCCAGCGGCTGACCCGGCTCGACCAGCTCATCACCAGTCGATAAAACGGCCACGCGCGGCCGACGACGCACGGTCAATTCGGCGCAACCCAGGGACGCAGCCAGGCCTAGCTCGATCGGGCCTAACCGAGTACCGGCCGGCAATACGGAATCGCCGATCCGGGTTTCCTGGCCCTGAGCGCGCACGTTCTGCCCCAGCTTCAGCGGCTCGCTAAAGGCAACGCGGCCATCCTCGTCGAGCACGGCGTTTTCCTGCATTTCTACGGTATCGGCACCGGCTGGTAGAGGCGCTCCGGTAAAGATCCGCGCACAGGTGCCGGGTTGCAAAGGTGCCGGCGCGCTGCCGGCCTGGATACGTTGGCTGACGACCAGCGGCTCACCCGTCCAATCGGCCAGACGCAGGGCGTAGCCATCCATGGCGCTGTTGTCCCAGGGCGGCAGATCAAGCGGAGCAAGCAACGGCTCGGCCAATACCCGGCCAGCGGCGTCGCTCAGCTTGACCCGCTCGCATTCAACAATCGCGCTGGCCTCGGCCTGCGCCAGCAAACGCGCCAGCGCCGCCTCAACGGGCATCAGCTCGGGCTTGTCACAGCAGCTCATCCACGGCTCTCGCAGGCGGCCACCGACTTGAGGTGCGGGACGAAATTGCACGGGCGATGACGGTTATCCAGCTGCTCCCCGAGGATGCCATCCCAGGCAGTACGGCAGGCACTGGTCGATCCCGGCAGGCAGCACACCAGGGTGCCGTTGGCCAGGCCGGCCAAGGCGCGGGATTGAATAGTCGAGGTGCCGATATCAGGTACGGAAATCTGCCGGAACAGCTCGCCGAAACCGTCCACTTGTTTATCCAGCAGACAGCTCACCGCTTCCGGGGTGCTGTCGCGGCCGGTGAAGCCGGTGCCGCCGGTAATCAGCACCACCTGCACCTGATCCTCGGCAATCCAGGTGGCGACCTGGGCGCGAATTTTGTACAGATCGTCCTTCAGCAAGACCCGTGCGGCGAGCTGGTGACCGGCGGCCTGCAGGCGGTCGACAAACAGCTGGCCGGAGGTATCGGTTTCCAGGCTGCGGGTGTCGCTGACGGTCAACACAGCGATATTCAAGGGCACGAAATGTGCCTCGGCCTTGTGGTTCATGGCAGGCTTCCAGTTATGGGCGATAATGCCCGCCGTTATATCACAGGCCCGCTTTCGGAGACTGCGCATGCCCGCTGCCACCACCCTGCCCCGCTGTTCTGTTTTGCTGCTTGCTGGCGGCCGTGGGCAACGTATGGGCGGCGCTGACAAGGGCCTGCTCGACTGGCAAGGCCGACCACTGATTGCCTGGCTGCATGAGCTGGTGCGACCGCTGACCGATGACCTGCTTATCTCCTGCAACCGCAACACCGAGCGCTATGCGCCCTTCGCAGATCGCTTGGTAAGTGATGACGAGGCGGACTTCCAAGGCCCGCTGGCGGGCATTCGCGCCGGCCTGCGCGCCGCACGTCAGGCGAATGTATTGATCCTGCCGTGTGATGCCCCACAACTCGACAGACCGCTGCTTGAGGCGCTACTGAACCTGGCCGGTGAACGCGCAGTCGTGGTGCGTCAGGGCGAGTTTCTCGAACCGCTGTTCAGCGTTATTCCCCGTGCACTGCATGCTGACCTGGAGCAGGCCTGGCAAGCCGGTGAACGCAGCCCGCAACGCTGGTTGCGCCGACTTAATCCATTGACAGTGGAGTGCCCACTCGGTGACCCTCGCCTGGCCAACTTCAACACGCCCGACTTGCTGACGACACGCGGATAAACACCGGCAAGGGAACTTGACCGACAAAATTTCGTCACAAGCAGGGTAAAAACCTCTATCCAATCAAGGAGAAACCCATGTCTCAGCGGATTATTCCAGCATTGCTGCTTACCTTGGGCCTGGTCGCGCTGACTGGTTGCGCGTCGCCAACTGTAATCACCCTCAATGATGGCCGCGAAATTCAGACCATCGACGAGCCGAATTTTGACGAGGATTCGGGCTTCTACGAGTTCGAACAACTCGATGGCAAACGCGCCAAGGTCAATAAGGATCAAGTGCGTACCGTCAAAGAGCTGTAAGCCGATAACCCAGGCGTTGCCACGCACTACTTGCCCAGCGCCTGGGCTCTGATCGATATATTCAAAGCGCTTGGCCAATAGAAAAAATTAAAACCTAAGCCCTTGTGCCGTAAAACTTTCTCAGTAAAATTTCGACCCATTCGGAGTGTAGCGCAGCTTGGTAGCGCGTCTCGTTCGGGACGAGAAGGTCGCAGGTTCGAATCCTGTCTCTCCGACCAGATCACATAAAAAAGCCCGCTTAATCGCGGGCTTTTTTGTGCCTGGAGAAAGGCTATTGCAAGCTTTCGAACGCATGCACCAGGGCCTTGCTCAGGTCCACGGTGGAGAACTTGGTCAGCACGTCATTGGCACCAACTGCCTTGGCTTTTTCGGTGTTCATGGTGCTGTCGAGCGAGGTGTGCAGCAGCACATAGATCTGCCCGATATCGGGTTTCTTGCGCAGCGTGCGCACCAAGTCGTAGCCGTCCATTTCCGGCATTTCAATATCCGACACCAGCACCTCGATGGGCTCCCCGGCATCAAATTGCTTCTGCAGCAATGCAAGCGCGTCGGCGGCGCTGCGCACCATCTGGCAATCCAACTCCAGCTTGCGCAGGGTAATCATGGTCTGATGCAGCGCGACGTGCGAATCATCCACCACCAGCACGCGACGCCCCTTGAGCAACGCACGTTCGCGCTCGGACAACAGCTGCTCGTCCAGCTCCTCGACAACCATCGGCGCGAGTTCGTGCAGCACTTTTTCAATATCGAGAATCTGCACGATCTTGCCGTCGATCTGCGTCACCCCAGTGATAAAGGCTTTGCTGCCGGAACCAGCCGGCGGCGGGCGAACATCGCGGGTGTAACACTGCACGATGCGCTCCACGCTTTGCACATGCAGGCCCTGACGCGAGCGGCTGAGTTCGGTGACGATCAGGCAACCGTCGTTGTTGCCCGGCACGCCCTGCTCGCCGATAGCCTTGGCCAGATCGATCACCGTCAGCGCCGAACCTCGCAGAGTCGCCACGCCACGCACATGGGGATGGCGGCTGGGTAGTTTGGTCAGCGTGGGGCAAGGAATAATTTCCTGAACCTTGAGCAGATTGATCCCCAGCAGGCGGCCGCTATGCAAACGAAACAGCAGCAGCGACAGGGCGTCTCCAAGCACCATGCTCATTGATCTTCTTCCTTCACTAAATCATTGACCGCGCACGCATCGAGCATCAGGCGCTACGCAGGAATTCGACAATCTGTTCGGCTTCGAATGGCCAGTTCAACTCGGCCCCAGTGTCGCTGCGGCGCAGCACCGGAATGCGCAGACCATAGTCCTCGACCCAGTGTTCATGCTCAGCAATATCAACCAGCTCGACCAGCAGGCCGTGCTCGACAAAAGGCATCAGCAACGCTTCGGCCACCTCGCACAGGTGGCAGCCGAGCGTACCGAATAATTGGCATTCCGGGAGCATCTGCGCACCTCCACTGACTACTGGAGGTGCAGTTTAGCACTGCCCCAGGCTCAGGCGTCCGTGGACTTGCTGCTGTCTAGGGCGGGGTTGAGCAGGTTCTGCAGGCCATCGAGCAAGCGGCTGTTGAGCTGCTCGGCCTTGTCCAGACGACCGCTGTCGAAACGCTCATCCAGCGAGAAGCCGCCTTTGAGCATATCCAGCAGGCTGGTTTTAGCGGTGCCTTCTTCAGCCACCTGATTGGCGCTGCGCAGCGCTTCGAGCAAGCCCTGGGCGTAGTCGATCAACGAGCTGTTGACCGCACTGGCCGCCTGGCCGCCGTCTTGCGCCACGGCGCTGTAGGCATCGGTTGCCTGACGCACAGTGGTTTGGGTCAGACGCAGGGACATCGACGCCAATTGCTCGCCATCCATTTCCAGCGCCATGGCGCGGTCGAAGGCGCCGGACAGATCGCCGGCATAGAACTTGCTGGACAGGTCCTGCACCTGGCCGAAGAGTTTTTCCAGCGCAGCGCGCTCTTCGTCATCCAGCTCGCCTTCGACGCTGACCTGCCAGGCGCCGATCTGCATGCTGCCGGATTGGCTGCTGGCAACTACCGAGCTACCGTTGCCATTGCTGCTGGCGACAATGCCGCTCTGCGACCAGTTGGCCGAAGCCTGCGCGATGGAAATACGCAGGCGGTCACCATCACGGGTGGTCACTTCCATATCGAAAGTTTCCGCTTGCGCGGCAAAGCGCTCGCTGTAAGCGGCGATATTGGTTGAACCTTCGACCAGCGCGGCATCCGGATTAAAGCGTTTGTCGAGGTCGCTGAAACCGTCCTGGATTTTCTGGTAGGTGTCGTCGATATCGCTTGCCACCTTGCCTTGCAGCACGCCCATGCCGTCGAGAATTTTGCGCGCTTCGGCAAAGCCCTTTTCCACGCCGCTACGGGCCTGATCGAGAAGCTTCTGCAGCTTGCCGGTATCGGCACCGGCGGCTTGTTCGCTTTGCAGGCGCTGCTCGATAAAACTGAGAATGCGCCCGGCGACTTTCTCCGGGGTGTAATCATTGGCCTTGCCGGCCAGCGCGCCGGGCTCAAGCCCCAGGCGTTCAGCCAGGCGATTGGCCAGTGTCGCCTGCGCGTCAGCAGCATTGCGCACAACAGGCTGAGCAGTGGCGGAAGTAGGACGTGAAGCAGAGGATAAATTTGAGGCCAGGGGGTTCATGGCAAAGTACCTAGGCGGTGTATCTGACTGGTTGGCGGCCGTACGGGATAAAACTTTAGCCTAACTGCGGATAAACCGATCAACGGCGCGCCAGGCATTCTAGAGCGATTGCGCTGGCATCCGCTGCGCGCTGGGCCGTATCAGGCCGCACCCGAGCCGACCAAAGTCTAAAGGCCAAGCATTAGCCCTCATGCTTTATTGCGCCTCGCTGTAACAGATCGGCCACAAGCCGACCCGCACACACGAGGAGCTAACAATAATGACTCAATCTCCCCTCGCTCGCGCTGTGGCATTCGCCACACTGGGCACCTGCCTCTGCCTGCCATCGCTGGCCCAGGCAGAGTTTATCAAGGACAGCAAAGCCAGCCTCGAGCTGCGCAACTTCTATATGAACCGCGACCTACGCGATCCAGGCGTCGCTCAGTCCAAGCGCGAAGAGTGGGCCCAGGGCTTTCTCTTCAAAGCCGAGTCGGGCTTTACCGAAGGCACTGTAGGCTTCGGCCTGGACGCCTACGCCGGGCTGGGTCTGAAATTGGACTCATCCGATGAACGTGCCGGCACCAATCTGCTGCCGAACAGTTTTGGTGATGAGGGGCCGGGAGAGTATTCCGAAGCCACTGCAGCGGCCAAGGTGCGCTTATCCAAGACTGTCGGCAAGGTCGGCGGTCTGATGCCCAAGCTGCCGATCGTGGCCTCCGGCGACTCGCGTCTGCTGCCTCAGGTGTTCACCGGCGGCATGCTCACTTCCCAGGAAATTGACGGCTTGACCGTCAATGGCGGCCAGTTGCGCGAGGTGAATTTCCGCAACTCCACCGACAGCCAGGACATCACCGCGACCAACGTTGGCGGCGAAAGCGATCGCTACAACTTCGCAGGCGGTGACTACAAGTTCAACGGCGGTAACACCACTGTCGGCCTGTGGTACGGCGAGCTGGAAGATATCTACGACCAGAAGCTGTACAACCTGATCCACGTACAACCCATCGGTGACTGGAAGTTAGGGGCCAACCTGGCCTACTTCGATTCCCAGGACAATGGCAGTGCACTCGGCGGCGCGTTAGACAACGACCTGACTTCGGTCAATCTCTGGGCCGGTATCGGCGCGCATACCTTCCGCCTGGGCTACCAGGAGGTGGGCGGCGACAATGCCTTCCCATTCCTCGCCGAGACAGACCCTTACATCGTCAACTACCTGCAGATTCTCGACTTCACCCGCAAGGATGAGGAATCCTGGCAGGCGCGCTATGACATCAACTTCGCCACTTACGGCGTACCTGGCCTGACCGCCTTCGTCCGTTACGTCACCGGCGACGGCTTCGATGGCGTCGGCGGCAGCGATGGCAAGGAATGGGAACGCGACTTCGATGTCAGCTACACCATCCAGGAAGGCACCTTCAAGAACCTGGCTTTCCGCTGGCGTAACGCGATGGTGCGCTCCAATGCCAGCATCGGCGACCTCGACGAAAACCGTCTGATCGTCAGCTACACCCTGCCACTGTTCTAAGCCTCATCGTATAAGCGGCTGCAACAAAAAAGGCCCGGACATTGTCCGGGCCTTTTGCATTAACGCGTAGCCATCAATCCTGGCTGACGGCGCCAATCTTGTGCACCGAGAGGTCAGCTCCGTAGTACTCCTCCTCCTGGCTCAGGCGGATACCCACGGTGACTTTCAGCACGCCGTACACCAGCACGCCGCCAATCAAAGCCACCACCACGCCGAGCGCGGTGCCGATAAACTGGCTAGCCAGGCTAACGCCGCCCAAACCGCCCAGCGCCTCTTGGCCGAAGATGCCGCAGGCGATACCACCCCATACGCCACACAGACCGTGCAGCGGCCAAACGCCAAGCACGTCGTCGATCTTCCACTTCACCTGGGTCGCGGTAAACGCCCAGACGAACAGCGCACCGGCAATGGCGCCAGTGACCAGGGCACCGACTGGATGCATCAGGTCGGAACCGGCGCACACCGCCACCAGGCCAGCGAGCGGACCGTTGTGCAGGAAGCCGGGGTCATTACGACCAACAAGCAAGGCCGCCACCGTACCGCCAACCATTGCCATCAGGGTGTTGACCGCCACCAGGCCGCTGACGCTGCCCAGAGTCTGTGCGCTCATCACGTTGAAGCCGAACCAGCCGATGATCAGAATCCACGAACCTAGCGCCAGGAATGGAATATTCGACGGGGCAAAGGCCACCAGGCGACCCTCGCGATAACGCCCATCACGGCGCCCCAGCAGGATCACCGCGCCAAAGGCCAGCCAGCCGCCCATTGCATGTACCACTACCGAGCCGGCGAAGTCATGGAAGGTTGCGCCAAACTGCGCCTCCAGCCAGGCCTGCACGCCGTAGTTGCCGTTCCAGATCATCCCCTCGAAGAAGGGGTAGATAAAGGCCACGATCAGCACCGTGGCACACAGCTGCGGGCCGAACTTGGCGCGCTCGGCGATGCCACCGGAAATAATCGCCGGGATGGCCGCAGCAAAGGTCAGCAGGAAGAAGAACTTCACCAGCGCATAGCCGTTGCCTTCAGTCAGCACGCTGGCTGGCTCAAGGAAGGTCACGCCGTAGGCAATCCAATACCCGACAAAGAAATAGGCCAGGGCCGATACGGCAAAGTCGGAGATGATCTTCGACAAGGCGTTAACCTGGTTCTTCTGCCTGACTGTACCTACTTCGAGAAAGGCAAAGCCGGCATGCATGGCCAGCACCATCACGGCACCGAGCAGGATAAACAGGGTATTGGAGCCGTGAATCAGGGTTTCCACAGCACTGTTGATGTTTTCCATCTGCGAAGAAAACTCCGTCGCGGGGAAAAAGCACCAAAGCGGATCACAAACCGATAAATACGCACCAGATAGCGGCATTTATCCCGAACCACCTTACCGAGACCGAGTCTGTACAGCACCAAGCCGGTGCTGACTGAACCTTGTCTCGAAGTACTTATTCCATAGTTATTAAGAAGTTATTGATGCACCACGGCGTCCTGGCCAGAACCCTTGCGGCCCCATAAAGGAGCGTAGTTGCAAGAGCGCGCACCAGCGCAATGCAAGCGCTGTACCAGCCGTTAGACCATCAGCCGCCGCCGCGCAGGCAAGAAAAAAGGAACCACGGCCCCACAGGGGACTCGAAACCCCTACACTGCCCTCGTCATAAGGAGAGACACCATGGCTCGTAAGACCCCCGTATCATCCAGCTCGGATCAGTTACTCGACGAATTCCAGGCGCTGGTGCGCGACACCGAAAGCTTGCTGCAGCACTCCGCCAGCCTCGCAGGCGAACAAGCTGAAGAGCTGCGCGAGCAGATCCGCGGCAGCCTAGGCCGCGCACGCAGCACCCTGCACAACGCCGAAGACGCCCTGCATGCACGCGGCAAAGCGGCTCTTGAAGCCACCGAAGGCTATGTGCAGACTCACCCGTGGCAAACCCTCGGCATTGCTGCCGCTATCGGTCTGCTGTTGGGCATGCTGATTACCCGCCGTTAAAGAGAACATTAATGGATGCAACACCGTCCACCCCGCCAAGTCGCGGCAGTTCGCCACGGCGATTTGCCAGCGCCTTGCTGGGGTTATTGCAGGGCCACATCGCGCTGTTTGGCGAAGAGCTCAAAGAACAGCAAAGCCATACTCTCAACCTACTGGTACTCACCAGCCTGAGCCTGCTGTTCGGCCTGCTGCTGATCATCGGCCTGTCCGCCGCGCTGCTGATTGCCTTCTGGGAGACACAGCGCCTGCTGGTTATCAGCGCCCTGTGCGCTTTCTATGCATTGGGCCTGCTGGGCACCCTGCTCGCGCTGTTGCAGCGTGTACGCAATGCGCCGGCGCCCTTCAGCGCCAGCCTTGAAGAACTGGCCCGCGACCGTGAGCAACTGCTGCCATGACTATGCCCGAGCTACCCGCCAAGGCCTCGCGCCGCGAGCTACGCAAAACCCTACTGCGCATGCGTCTGGAAATGCACCGCCAGGAACTGCGCCACGAAACCCTGGTGATGCTGCAACCGCTGCGTCAGGCGCAACACTGGCGTAATAACTGGCGTGAAGAACTGGGCAATAGCAACGCACCACTTTGGGTCGCCGGCGGCGCATTGCTGTTGGCAACCATCGGCATCCGCCGTGGCCAATGGCGACGCTGGCTGCGCATTGCCCTGATCGCCTTCCCGCTGCTCAGGCGCAACCCGCCGCAGCGCCCGGACACACCGGCAGACACGACTAAAGATACCCGCGCAGGGGATTGAGCTGGCCACGATCTTGCTTAGCCACCTAGCTACGCCGCCCACTGGGGCGTCTTGCCTGGCTAAGGAACTGCGCAGTGTTCAACGGTCAACCGCTTGCTGTTTTCCAACCTTTTATCGATACCGCCACCGGACGTATTGCCGGTGTCGAGGCATTGGCACGCCTGCGCAGTGATGATGGCCGGCTGCACTCGGCAGGCCCGTTGTTCAGTGACCCGAAAACCCCACCTACCGCCCTGCGCCGCCTTGATCGCGAGGTGCGCGAGCAAGCCCTGACGCGCTTTCATGAAGCCCCGCAGGACTGGTTCCTCAGCCTGAATATTTCGCCACGCTGGATCAGTCGGCTGCGCCCTGAACAAGCCTTGCCCAGCCTTAAACAACTGCAACGCAGCGGCATCGACCCAGCGCGAATCGTCTTTGAAATCACCGAGCTGGGCGGCGCCAGCACGCGCCTGCCAGGCGTAGTGGAGCGCTATCGGCAAGCCGGCGCACGCATCGCCATCGACGACTTCGGTGCCGGCTACTCGCAACTTGATCGCGTGCTGGCCCTGCAGCCGGACATCCTCAAGCTGGACATGCGCCTGTTTCAGCAGGCCGCGCGCGGTGGTCCGAGCAGTGAGATCGTCAAGGCCCTGGCGCAAATGGCGGAAAAGACCGGTTGCTGGATTATCGCCGAAGGCGTGGAAACCGAGGCCGAGCTGGATTTCGCCCTGGAGTGCGGGGCGCGTTATGTACAGGGTTACCTGTTTGCCAAACCGGAAGAGGCCTTCTTCAGCAGCCACGCCTTCGTCAAACGCTTCGCCCAGTTACGCGATCACTATGTGCAGCAAAAACTCGCCGAGCGCGCACGGCTGATGACACTGCGCCAGCAACTGGGCGAACTGATGAACAGCTTCAAGGCCTGGAGCGAAGGCGGCGCACAGCCCGATCAGCTGCCACAACCGCACGCCTACCCCTGGCTGCTGCGCATCTACCAATGCGACCGCCACGGTACCCAGCTAACCGCCAACCTGGAGTGGCGCGAGCACAGCTGGCATAGCGATGCGCGCTATGTCGGGCATAACTGGTCCTGGCGGCCGTACTTCTATCAGCTGCTGGCCGAAGGCTGGGAAGAACGCCGGCTGATTCTCTCCAGCACCTACCGCGACGCCACCACCAACCAGTACTGCCTGACCGCCGGGCAATTTATCGATAACGGCAAACGGCTGCTGCTGATCGATATCGACGCTGCCGGTTTCTAGGCTCGCGCGAGCATCCCAGGGCATTGACGAATGCCCTGGCGTGGCCACAATCAAGGAAGGACATGCAACGCAGAGTGCAGCCCATTGAGGCTGCCGGGTGTTCCACCGCCCACGGCGACACAGCATCATGCAAGCGGCCATCTCCAGCTTACTGCTTGTATTCATACTGCTGCCCCAGACGCTCAAGGCCGAGGGGCCATCCGTTTTGCGCCTGTGCTACCAGCTGCAGGATCACCCGCCGTTCACCCTCCCCGCGAACAACGCACAAGCGCCTGGCCCCGGTATTCTGCTGGAACTTATCCAGGCTGCCGCGGACCAGACCGAGCTGACCATCGACTGGCAACGCCAGCCCTGGAAACGCTGCATCCTCGCCCTGCAGAAGGGCGAAGTGGATGGCATCTTCCCGGCCATCTGGCAGGCAGAACGCGACACCTGGGGCCAGTTCCCCGGCCGCGACCCGCAACGTGGCCAGCCAGCGCAGCGGGAGTATCGGCTCTGGCAGGTCGACTACCCGATTGCCACCCGCCGCGACACCCGCCTGAGCTGGGATGGCCAGCGCTTCGCCAACCTCAAGTACGGGCTGAGCTCGCCGCTGGGTTATCTCACCCACCAGCGTTTGGCCGACCTGGGCGCCCTTAACAGCGTTTCACTGCAACCCGACAAAGCCCTGCAACTAGTAGCCAGCGGGCGCCTGGATGGCTTTGTGATCGAACGCAATATCAGCCTGGCGCTGATCGCCGAATTGCAGCTGCAAGAACAGCTGCAGTTTCTCCCGCGCCCCTTGCTCCAAGCGGACTGGCACCTGCCGCTGTCACAGTCGTTCTACCAACGCCACCCGCAGCTAGCCATGCGCTTCTGGCAGGCCCTTGGCCAACAACGCGACGCGCGTGAAGCCGAATTGCGTCAGCGCTATATGCCCTAGGTCACGACAGCAAAATGGTGGGCGTCATCAGGGTATAAATCGCTCAACTGCCTACGGCGTGCCTTGCATCATCGGCATAGAACCCCGAAGCTAGCCGGCAAAAGCCAGGTAACGGCGAGGATCTACCTTGGATTGGCAAACCCTGCTCAACCGTGAACGTCTCGGCAAGCCGACGCACAGCGTCGCCGAACTGGGCCGCACCCCGTTTCATAAAGACCATGACCGCATCATCTTCTCCGGCGCCTTCCGCCGCCTGGGCCGCAAGACCCAGGTGCACCCGGTATCCAGCAACGACCATATCCACACCCGCCTGACCCACTCGCTGGAAGTCAGCTGCGTCGGCCGCTCCCTGGGTATGCGCGTCGGCGAGATGATCCGCGATGCTCTGCCGGACTGGTGCGAGCCAAGCGACCTGGGCATGGTCGTGCAGTCCGCCTGCCTGGCTCACGACATCGGTAATCCGCCATTTGGCCACTCCGGCGAAGACGCCATTCGCCACTGGTTTCAGCAGGCCGCCGGGCGCGGTTGGCTGGACTCGATGAGCGCGGCCGAGCGCGGCGACTTTCTCAGTTTCGAGGGCAATGCCCAGGGCTTTCGCGTACTGACCCAGCTGGAGTACCACCAGTTCGACGGCGGCACCCGGCTGACCTACGCAACCCTCGGCACCTACCTCAAGTACCCCTGGACCGCGCGCCACGCCGAAGCCCTGGGCTACAAGAAGCACAAGTTCGGCTGCTACCAGAGCGAGCTGCCGCTGCTTGAGCAGATCGCCGGCAAACTCGGTCTGCCGCAGCTGGAAGAACAACGCTGGGCGCGTCACCCGTTGGTCTATCTGATGGACGCGGCGGATGACATCTGCTACGGCCTGATCGACCTGGAAGACGGCCTGGAAATGGAGCTTCTCGATTACAGCGAGGTTGAAGCGCTGCTGCTCGACCTGGTCGGCGATGACCTGCCGGAAACCTATCGCCAGCTCGGCCCGGACGACTCCAAGCGGCGCAAGCTGGCGATCCTGCGCGGCAAAGCCATCGAACACCTGACCAATGCCGCCGCCGAGGCCTTTGTCGAGCAGCAGGATGCCTTGCTCGCCGGCACCTTGCAGGGCGATCTGGTCGAGCATATGCACGGCACCGCCAAGCGCTGCGTACAAAGCGCGAAGGACATGGCTCGGCAGAAGATCTTCCAGGACAAACGCAAGACCCTGCACGAGATCGGCGCCTACACCACCCTGGAAATTCTGCTCAACGCCTTCTGCGGCGCGGCACTGGAGCAGCATGGTGGACGTACGCCGTCCTTCAAGAACCGGCGCATCCTCGACCTGCTCGGCAATAACGCACCCGACCCCAACTGGCCGCTGTACCGCTCATTCCTGCGCATGATCGATTTTATCGCCGGCATGACTGACAGCTACGCTACTGAAATGGCCCGCGAGATGACGGGCCGTTCAAGCCCGGTATAAGCCATGAATAGCCTACTGCGACAAACCTTCAGCTGGCATGCCGGCCCGCCCGCCTGGGGCCCGGCGATGGTCGCCGGCTTCGGCTGCGCGCTGCCTTTGCTGCTTGGGCTGTTCAGCGCTCATCCGGGCTTTCTCTGGGCTTCGGCAGGCGCCTTCCAGGCCGCCCAGGCCAACCCGCTGCACCGCCTGGGTATGCTGCGCATGCTGATGCTCTGCGGCCTGGGTGCCTGCAGCGCTGGACTGGGCTTCTGGTCCGCCAGCCACCCCTATGCCAGCTTCCTGATCTTCGCGGTGTTCGGCTTTCTGCTCGCCTGGCTGCAGCGCTTTGGCAGCGAAGCCGGCAAGCTGGGCATCGGCCTGGCCATCTGCCTGTGCCTGGGCCAAGGCCAGCAGGGCCTGGGTTCGCTGAACAACCCCTACGCCATCGCCATGCTGTTTATCCTCGGTGGGCTGTGGGTGATGCTGCTGGCCTTCGGCCTGCGCGGCATGCATGGCCTGCGCATGTGGCCGTACATGCCGCGCTTTATCAGCATCTTTAAGGTGCTCAAACGCCACGCCAAACGCCTGCCGCAACAGAAATGGCGACTGCATGCGCTGGGCTGCACCCTGGCGTTCGCCCTCTCCGGCCTGATCGTCAACCTGGCCGAACTGCACCGCGGCTACTGGCTGACGCTGACCGTGGTTACCACCTTGCAGCTGGATTTTCAGGGCAGCCTGGTGCGCGCCGTGCAATCGATCCTTGCCAGCCTGGGTGCGGCGGGGCTGCTGATTCTGCTCGGGCATAGCATGCAGAATCCGGCGCTGATGGTCGCCACATTACTACCGCTGATCGCCCTTAGCCGCGCTCTGCAAGCCAACCATTACGGCCTGTTTGTGCTACAGACCACGGTGTGTTTCGTGTTGCTGGCCGAAAGCCTGGCGCATGACTGGCAACTGCCACAGGTGCGCCTGCTCAATAGCCTGATTGGCGTGGTGCTGGCCTTGCTGGTAGCCCTACTGGTGTATGGCCTGGAGCGCTGGCTGGAGCACCGGCACAACCTGCAAAAAGCCAAGCACGGCGCAGACCCAATTTAGAGCTGCTGCAGCGCAAAAAAACCTGCAGCCGCGCAACGGCAAAGCGCATAAGGCTCCACTATGCTTTGCGCTTAGTCAGGGCATACAAGGGCATGTGCGGATGCAGCAGACAGCAAGGTCTAAGGAACGACGTTTTTCGCTCCATATCCATATCAGCGTGCTCTTCACCCTGCTGCTGCTGGGCTCAGGGGTGGTGCTGGGGTATTTCAACTACCAGCAGACCAGCAACATCATCCTCAGCAGCAGCGATCAGCTGTTCACCCAGATGCGCAAGGAAGTCCAGGCGGATCTGCGCAATACCTACCAACCGATTCGCTACATGATCAACCTGCTGGCGCGTAACGAGCAGATCAATGGCCGTGACCGCCATGAACGAATGATCATGCTGCCGATTTTCAGCCAGGCCCTGCGCGACAACCCCAAGCTGGCGTCGATCTATGTCGGCTATGGCGATGGCAGTTTCTTTATGGTGCGGCCGCTGCGCAGCGAGAAACTGCGGCAGATCTTCTTTGCCCCCGACAATGCGGCATATCAGGTGTGGAGCATCGACCGCATCAGCGAGCAACGCCTGGATTCCGAATACCTGTTCTTCGACGCACAGCTGCAGCCCATCAGCCGCCGGCAGAACCTCAAGGAAACCTACGACCCGCGCAGCCGCCCCTGGTACAACAGCGCACTGCAAAGCCAGAAACACTTCACCACCGCGCCCTATGCCTTCTTCTCCACCCAAGAAATTGGCACCACCATCGCCCGCAAAAGCAGCGAAACCACGGTGGTAGCCGCCGACCTGACCCTCGACGACCTCTCCGCCACCCTGGCCGAACACCGCCTGACGCCCTCTACCGAAGTGGTGCTGTACAGCCCCGATGGCAGTGCCGTTGCCTATCCAGACAGCTCGCGCCTGATAATCCCGGGGGAAAAGCTGCAACTGGCGCAGGTCAAGGATCTCAGCCCGGTGCTCGCCGGTTTTCTCAGCCTCGGCCTCGATGAGGATCGTCAGGGCGCCGTGCGCCTGAACAAGCAGCGCTGGCAAATCTCCTACAGCCAGTTCAGCGAGGGCGGCCCGCAAGGGCTGCGCCTGGCCCTGCTGGCCCCGGAAAGTGAACTGCTCGCAGATGCTTACCGTATCCGCTGGCAAGGCGCGATATTGACCCTGGGCATCTTGCTGCTGTGCATCCCGATTGGCTGGCTGCTCTCCAATATCCTGGTCAAACCGCTGCGCCTGCTGGTGGGTGAAGCCGAAGCCATCCGCAGCTTCAACTTCGATTACCCAGCCAGCGGCCGCTCCTTCGTCAAGGAAGTCGATCAGCTGGCGGTGTCGATGGGACGGATGAAGGACACCATCTCCAGCTTCCTCGATATTGCCGCCACGCTCTCGGCAGAAACCCGCTTCGACGCCCTGCTACGCCGGGTGCTGCGCGAAACCGTCGACCTCAGCGAAGCCAGCGGCGGCCTGCTCTATCTGCGTGACAGCAGCAGCGGCCGTCTCGAACCGCACGGCCTGTTTATCAACGAGCTGCAGCACAACCTGGAAGAGCATCGCATCCCCAGTTTCGACCCGAATGACCCAGCCCTGCCCAGCTGGCTCGCGCAAACGGCAACCGGCGGCTCCAGCGTCACCGTGGCACTTGGCTTCGAGCATGCTCAGGGCTTCCAGAGCCTGCTGCACACCCTCGACAGCCCACGCGCGCACTTGGTCTGCACCGGCCTGCATAACCGCCAGGGCCAGACGCTGGGCGTACTGGTGCTGCTGCACCGCGACACCGGTGATGAAGCCGATCTGGCCATGCTGCGCCCCGAGCGCATCGCCTATGTCGAGGCGGTATCCGGCGTGGCGGCGCTGTGCATCGAGAGTCAGCGCCTGCTCGATCAACAGAAGAAACTGCTCGACGCCTTTATCCAGCTGATCGCTGGCGCCATCGACGCCAAGAGTCCCTATACCGGCGGCCACTGCCAGCGCGTGCCGGAAATTACCCTGATGCTCGCCCGCGCGGCGGCCGACAGCGAGGACCCCGCGTTCAGCCACTACCAGCCCACTGAAGAGGAATGGGAAGCCCTGCATATCGCCGCCTGGCTGCATGACTGCGGCAAGGTCACCGTGCCCGAGTACGTGGTGGACAAGGCCACCAAACTGGAAACCATCTGCGACCGCATCCATGAAGTGCGCATGCGCTTCGAGGTGCTCAAGCGCGATGCCTGGATCAGTTACTGGGAAAACCTCAGCCAGGGTGGCGACGCCGGCAACCTCGGCCAGGTGCGCGATGAGTTGCTCGCCACCCTGGATGATGAGTTCGCCTTTATCGCCCGCTGCAACCTGGGTGGCGAGGCGATGGCCGAGGCTGATCTGCAGCGCCTGCGCAGCATCGCCGCGCGCACCTGGACGCGCACCCTGGATGATCGCATCGGGGTGTCCTGGGAAGAAAACTTGCGCCAGTCGCGCACCCCGGCGCAGCCACTACCGGTGCAGGAAACGCTGCTCAGCGACAAAGCCGAACACCTGATCGAGCGCCCCGAAAGCGAGCTGATCGCCGAGGACAACCCATGGGGCTTCAAGCTGGAAGTGCCGCATTACAAACACAACCGCGGCGAGGTCTATAACCTCGGCATCGGCCGCGGCACCCTGACCAACGAAGAGCGCTTTATCATCAACGGCCATATGGTGCAGACCATCCGCATGCTCAGCCACCTGCCCTTCCCCGCACACCTGGCCAACGTCGCCGAGATCGCCGGCGGCCACCATGAAAAAATGGACGGCACCGGCTACCCGAAACGCCTGAAGCGCGAGGACATGAGCCTGCCGGCCAGGATGATGGCGATTGCCGATATCTTCGAAGCGCTGACCGCCGTGGACCGCCCCTACAAAAAGGGCAAGCTGCTGTCCGAATCACTCAACATCATGGCGGGTATGTGCAAAGGCGCGCACATCGACCCCGAGTTGTTCGGGCTGTTTGTGCGGGAAAAGATCTACCTCAGCTACGCCGAACGCTTTCTACGTCGTGAGCAGATTGATCAGGTCGATAACGCTGCGCTGCTGGCCAGGGCTGGCCTGAGCGACTAGAGGAGTTATTGCGCAGGGAACAACAGCGGGACATGCGCGATGCATGCCCCGCTTGAAGCATCAGGCCTGATTGATCGAGTTGTCTGGGTACCAGACGTCGATCAGCGGGCTAGCGGTGAAATCCACCAGCTCGTCACGGCCTTTCAGCCAGGCTTCAACGGCAGCGCGCTGCTCTTCGTTGACCGAGCCACGCTTGGACAGGCATACCAGACCGAAGTCATCGCCTCCGACATAGCCCAGGCCGTTAGCGGTCATGGCGTCACGCAGGAACTGCTCAAGAAAGCTGTCGATGGCCTCATCAGCCAGATCTTGCTTGAAGTTCAGGTTCAGCTCAAAACCCAGCTCCTGGAATTCATCCACGCAGAGTTTTTTGCGCAGACGGCGGGAACGGTTAGTAGCCATGGAACAATCCTCAAAAGTGATAACGCGCGGCACTCTAGCAGTTTCGCGGCCTGCGCGCCCGCTTCGAAGACGACAGGTCGCTCGATTGCCCGCAGAAAAGCCCCGCCAATGGCATTTACTGCCACTCAGCCGGCCCTGTATTGGGGCATAATTGCCAACATCTTCTCAATCCGCGATGGAACCTCTTTACATGCCTCGCGTCACCTTTGTCCCTCAGCTGGAGGGTAGCCACCCATGATCAAAACCCTACGCCAACTGGCCATCGCCGGCCTCCTGTTGCCTGTTTGTCTGCCGCTGGCAGCCGCCACGAGCGGTATTTCAAATAAGGTTCAGCAATCGCTGAAAGCCAACAAGATCAGCAGCCAATCGCTGTCCGTGGTCACCGTGCCGCTCAATGGCCCCGGCAACAGCACCTTTTTCAATGCCGACATCTCGGTCAACCCGGCCTCCACCATGAAGTTGGTCACCACCTACGCGGCGCTTGAGCTGCTCGGCCCGACCCACCAGTGGAAAACCGAATTCTTCACCGACGGCCAACTGAAGAACGGCGTGCTCAACGGCAACCTGTACCTCAAGGGCGGCGGCGACCCCAAGCTGAATATGGAAAAGCTCTGGCTGATGATGCGCGACCTGCGCGCCAACGGCGTGTTACAGGTGACTGGCGACCTGGTGCTCGACCGCAGCCACTTCGTACAGCCGCAACTGCCCAGCTTCAATGACGACGGCGGCGACGCCAACAAGCCGTTCCTGGTGGCCCCCGACTCGCTGCTGGTCAACCTCAAGGCGCTGCGTTTTATCGCCCGCACCGAGGGCGGCAAGGTACATATCGCCGCCGAACCGCCGATTGCCAACATCCGCATCGACAACCGCGTCAAAGCCCTGCCCGCAGCCAAATGCCCAGGCTGGCCGGATGTGCGCTACAACCCGGTCACCGAATTCGACGGCACCACAGTGATTGTCAGCGGCAAGCTGGCCGAGGGCTGCAGCTCGCAGACCTACCTGTCGCTGCTCGACCACCCGAGTTATGCCGCCGGCGCCATCCGCGCCATCTGGCAGGAACTGGGCGGCAGCATCATGGGCAAGGACCGTCTTGCTCCAGTGCCAGAGAAAGCCCGCCTGCTGGCCCGTGCCTACTCCCCAGACCTGACCGAGATCATCCGCGACATCAACAAATACAGTAACAACACCATGGCGCGGCAGCTGTTCTTGAGCCTCGGCGCGCAGTTTCGCAACTCCGCCGACCAGGACGACAGCAAGGCGGCGCAGCGGGTGATTCGCAGTTGGCTGGCGCGCAAAGGCATTACCGCACCACACCTGGTGATGGAGAACGGTTCCGGGCTGTCACGTGCCGAGCGAGTCAGCGCGCGGGAAATGGCCACCCTGTTGCAGGCAGCCTGGAAGAGTCCTTATGCGGCCGAATTCATGGCCTCACTGCCGCTGGTGGCGATGGACGGCACCATGCGCAAACGCCTGCACCGCACCCCGCTGGTGGGCGAGGCGCGAATCAAGACCGGTACATTGAACAATGTGCGCGCCATCGCCGGCTTCAGCCGCGACAGCAACGGCAACAGCTGGGCCGTGGTGGCCATCCTCAACGACCCACGCCCGTGGGGCGCCTCGTCGATTCTCGATCAGGTGCTGATTGATCTGTACAAGCAGCCCAAGCTCAGCGCCCAGCGCTAACCGCTCGCTCGCCCCCGCGCCGTTCCAGGCGCGGCGGCTCTACTCCATCTCCCCACACAGCTGCGCCGCGCGTAATAACGCGGCGGTCAGGCTGTGGCGTTCCCACTCCTCCAATCCGGCAAAGCGCGCGACAAACTCCGGCGGCAGCAGGCTCGGCGCCTGTTGCAGCAGCGTGCGGCCCTGCTCGCTGAGTAGCAGCCACTGACGGCGTCGGTCCTGATCATCGCGCTGGCGTTGCAGCAGGCCGCGTTCCTCCAGCCGATCGAGCATGCCCGACAAGGTGGCGGCCGTCAGGCTGACACGGCCACTGAGGTCGCTGGCCGTCAGGCGTTTCTCCCCCGCCAAGACCTGCAAAATCATCAACTGCATCGGCGTCAGGCCACCAAAGCGGCTGAGCCGTTTGGCATGCACTTCGCCGGCCTGCTGCAAACGCCGCAAGGCCTGAAACAGCGGCAGTTCGAAGGCCGACACAGATGAGAAATCTATTTCAGTAGAAACCTTTTTATCAGACATTTACGCCTTTCTAATTCGATATAAAACTTTGACATGAAAGCATTATTTTGTTTTGGTGTAAAAGGTTCGGCTGACCCGAACCACTCCCCAACGGCAATACCGGTAAGGAATTATGTGCGCAATCGCTGGAGAATTACGTTTTGATCAACGACCGGCCGACCTGGCTGCAGTCGAGCGAATCACCCACCACATGGCCGCCCGCGGCCCAGATGCCCACGGCTTCTTCAGCCAGGGCCCGCTAGCCCTCGGCCATCGCCGCCTGAAAATCATGGACCTGGCCGAAGCTTCTGGCCAGCCGATGATCGACAGCGATCTGGGCCTGACGATGGTGTTTAACGGCGCCATCTACAACTACCCGGAACTGCGCGAAGAGCTGAAAGCCCTCGGTTATCGCTTCTTCTCAGATGGCGACACCGAGGTGCTGCTCAAGGGCTATCACGCCTGGGGCACCGACCTGCTGCCCAAGCTCAATGGCATGTTCGCTTTTGCCATCTGGGAACGTGACAGCCAGCAGCTGTTCATCGCCCGCGACCGTCTCGGCGTCAAGCCGCTGTACTTGTCACGCACTGGCGAACGCCTGCGCTTTGCATCCAGCCTGCCGGCGCTGCTGGCCGGCGGTGATATCGGCAAAACCCTCGACCCCGTCGCCCTCAACCATTATCTGAACTTCCACGCCGTAGTGCCCGCGCCGCGCACCCTGTTAGCCGGGGTAGAAAAACTGCCGCCCGCCAGCTGGATGCGCATAGACGCCCAGGGCAACTGCGAACAGCAGACCTGGTGGAACCTGACATTCGGCCCGCAGCGCGAGGAAATCGCCTTCGGCCTGGAAGAATGGCAAGAGCGCGTGCTTGATGGCATGCGTGAGGCGGTATCGATCCGCCAGCGGGCCGCAGTGGACGTCGGCGTGCTGCTCTCCGGCGGCGTCGACTCGAGCATGCTGGTCGGCCTGCTGCGCGAAGCCGGGGTGGAAAATCTGTCGACCTTCTCCATCGGCTTTCAGGATGCCGGCGGCGAGCGCGGCGACGAGTTCCAGTATTCCGACCTGATCGCCGAGCACTTCGCCACCCGCCACCATCAACTGCGTATCGGTGAGCACGAGATTCTCGAACAGCTACCAGCGGCGTTTCGCGCCATGAGCGAGCCAATGGTCAGCCACGACTGCATCGCTTTCTACCTGCTGTCACGCGAGGTGGCCAAGCACTGCAAGGTGGTACAGAGCGGCCAAGGCGCCGATGAGCTGTTCGCCGGCTATCACTGGTATCCGCAGGTGGACGCCGCCGAGGATGCCTTCGGCGCTTACCGCGCAGCGTTCTTCGACCGTGATTACGATGAATACGCCGCCTGCGTGCAGCCCGCCTGGCTGACCGGCGACATGTCCGGCGACTTCGTCCGTGAGCATTTCGCCCAGCCCGGCGCCGTGGCCGCCGTGGACAAGGCGTTGCGCCTGGACAGCACGGTGATGCTGGTCGATGACCCGGTCAAACGGGTCGACAACATGACCATGGCCTGGGGCCTGGAGGCGCGTACACCGTTCCTCGACTACCGCCTGGCGGAGCTCTCGGCGCGTATTCCAGGGCGTTTCAAGCTACCGGATGGCGGCAAGCATGTGCTCAAGGAAGCCGCGCGCCAGGTTATCCCCAGCGCGGTGATCGACCGACCCAAGGGTTATTTCCCGGTGCCAGGCCTCAAGCATCTGCAAGGTGCAACTCTGGGCTGGGTACGCGATCTACTGCTTGACCCAAGCCAGGATCGCGGCCTGTTCAACCCGGCCATGCTCGACCGGCTGCTGAGTGACCCGCACGGCCAGCTGACGCCGTTGCGCGGCTCGAAGTTGTGGCAACTGGCGGCGCTCAACCTCTGGCTCAACGAACACGGCCTGTAGGGCGCTGCGGTGGATGGGCACAGGCCCATCCACCGCAAGTGTTTGAACCCTGAAATACGCAATCTGCTCACGGCAAAGGAAACTCTCCAATGCGTGCCACTGCCTTCAACCAACGCCTGCTGCGCGGCCAAGCGCCCTCCTACGAGCGCCTGCAGGCGCGCCTGGCCGAAGATCACAACGCCCCGCCCAGCGAGCCGCAAGCCGTGCACTGCGGCTGGGGTCGTCTGCTCCTCGGCCACACCTACCCGGATGCCGCCGCCCTGGCCAGCGACCTGCTGACCGAGCAGCCCGGCGAGCGTGATATCGCCCTGTATGTGGCCGCGCCGCACCAAGTGCTGGCGCAAGCGCCGCAGCAGCTGTTTCTCGATCCGTCCGACACGCTGCGCCTGTGGTTTACCGACTACCGCCCAGCGCGCCGCGGCTTTCGCGGTTACCGAGTGCGCCGCGCGCAGAATGCCGAGGACTGGCAGGCGATCAATGAGCTGTATCAGCTGCGCGGCATGCTACCGATCGACCCGAGCAAACTCACTCCGCGCCACCTTGGCGGGCCGGTGTACTGGCTGGCCGAAGATGAAGACAGCGGCGCGGTGATCGGTAGCGTCATGGGCCTCAACCACCACAAGGCCTATCAGGACCCGGACCACGGCAGCAGCCTGTGGTGCCTGGCGGTCGACCCACGCTGCAGCCGGCCAGGGGTCGGCGAAGTGTTGGTGCGCCACTTGATCGAACACTTTATGAGCCGCGGACTGAGCTACCTGGACCTGTCCGTGCTACACGACAACGAACAGGCCAAGGGCTTGTACGCCAAGCTGGGCTTTCGCGAGCTGCAGACCTTTAGCATCAAGCGCAAGAACGGCATCAACGAAGCGCTGTTCCTCGGCCCCGGCCCGCACACGCCAATGAACCCTTACGCGCGGATCATCGTCGATGAAGCGCTGCGCCGTGGCATCGAAGTACAGGTCGATGACGCCGACGCCGGGCTGTTCACCCTGAGCAACGGCGGCCGACGCATCCGATGCCGGGAATCACTGAGCGACCTGACCAGCGCGGTGAGCATGACCCTGTGCCAGGACAAACGCCTGACCCATCGCGCCCTGGCCCGCGCCGGCCTGCACCTTCCAGCCCAGCGCCTGGCCGGCAGCGCCGAGGACAACGCCGCCTTTCTCGCCGAGCACGGCAGTCTGGTGGTCAAACCGGTGGATGGCGAACAAGGCCAGGGCGTAGCGGTGGACCTGCGCACTCCTCTGGATGTGCAGGACGCCATCGAACGCGCCAGCACCTTCGACAGCCGCGTGCTGCTGGAAAGCTTTCATCCAGGCCATGACCTGCGCATTCTGGTGATCGGCTTTGCTGTGGTCGCCGCCGCCATTCGCCGCCCGGCCGAAGTCATCGGGGATGGCCAGCACAGCATCGGCGAGCTGATCGACGCGCAGAGCCGACGCCGGCAAGCCGCCACCGAAGGCGAAAGCCGCATTCCCAAGGACGCTGAAACCCTGCGTACCCTGCATGCTGCCGGGGTCGATTACAGCAGCGTGCCGCCGGCCGGCCAGCGCCTGGCCGTACGCAAAACCGCCAACCTGCACACCGGCGGCAGCCTGGAAGACGTCACCGAGATCCTCCACCCGGTGCTGGCCGATGCCGCGGTAAAAGCCGCCCGCGCCCTGGACATCCCGGTGGTCGGCCTTGACCTGCTGGTACCCGCGGCCGACCAACCCGAATACGTGTTTATCGAAGCCAACGAGCGCGCCGGCCTGGCCAACCACCAGCCGCAACCCACGGCAGAGCGCTTTCTCGACCTGCTGTTCCCCTTGAGCCAAACGCCTAGCTAACCCCCCTTCCCCAGGCCCTCTCCGGCAACGGCTGAGGGGCGCAATCCCCAAGAGGAGACTCCATGCAGCAACTCCCCGAACCCGACCTCGTCTACCTGCAGAAGGTGCTGCTGGAAATGCTCGCCATTCCCAGCCCCACCGGTTTTACCGACACCATCG
>JBIHZW010000376.1:0-3081 GCA_044240245.1 Pseudomonas sp.
TGCGCGAAGCGATCCATCGCCTGGAAGGCCAGCGCCTACTGGTTCGCGTGCCGCATATCGGTGCGCGGGTGGTTTCGCTTAGCCACGCCGAACTGATCGAACTCTACGAAATTCGTGAGTCCCTGGAAGGCATGGCCTGTCGCCTGGCCGCCGAGCGCATGACCCTGGCGGAAATCGACGAGCTGCGTGCAGTGCTCGACCTGCATGAGCAGGACGCTGCCTTCAAAGCCGGCGTCGGTTATTACCAGCAGGAAGGCGATTTCGACTTTCACTACCGGATCATTCAGGGCAGTGGCAACAAGACCCTGACCCAGATGCTCTGCGGCGAGCTGTATCAGCTGGTGCGCATGTACCGCCTGCAGTTTTCCGCTACGCCGAATCGACCGCATCAGGCGTTCGCCGAACACCACCGCATTCTCGATGCTATTGCCGAGCGCGACGGCGAACTGGCCGAGTTGTTGATGCGCCGGCATATCGGTGCCTCCAAACGCAATATCGAGCGCCACTACGCCATGAACGTGGGGCAGGGCGCGCATTCCAAGACAGCCAAAACCCGAGGTGAGTCATGAGCTTGAAGAGTCCAGGCCAGCGTTTCCGTGATGCCGTTGCTGAAGAGCACCCGCTGCAAGTCATTGGGGCGATCAATGCTAACCACGCACTGCTGGCCAAGCGCGCCGGTTTCAAGGCGATCTACCTGTCGGGCGGCGGCGTGGCGGCGGGCTCTCTCGGTTTGCCAGACCTGGGCATCACCGGCCTGGATGACGTGCTCACCGATGTGCGCCGTATCTCCGATGTGTGCGACCTGCCGCTGCTGGTGGATGTCGACACCGGTTTCGGTGCTTCGGCGTTTAACGTCGCGCGCACCGTAAAATCGATGATCAAGTTCGGCGCAGCGGCGATTCATATCGAGGATCAGGTGGGTGCCAAGCGCTGCGGTCACCGTCCTAATAAAGAGATCGTGACCCAGCAGGAGATGGTCGACCGCATCAAGGCGGCCGTCGATGCCCGTACTGACGACAGTTTTGTGATCATGGCGCGCACCGATGCCCTGGCGGTTGAAGGCCTGAACTCGGCGCTGGACCGCGCCGCGGCATGTGTCGAGGCCGGTGCCGACATGATCTTCCCGGAAGCCATCACCGAACTTGCGATGTACAAGACCTTCGCCGACCGCGTCAAAGCGCCGATTCTGGCCAATATCACCGAATTTGGCGCCACACCGCTGTACACCACCGAAGAGCTGGCCTCGGTGGATGTCGGCCTGGTGCTGTACCCGCTGTCGGCCTTCCGCGCCATGAACAAGGCGGCCGAGAACGTCTATATGGCCGTACGCCGCGATGGCACGCAGAAGAATGTGGTCGACACCATGCAAACCCGCATGGAGCTGTATGAGCGCATCAATTACCACGCCTTCGAGCAGAGCCTTGACGCGTTGTTTGCCGCCAAAAAATAACCGGAACGCAGGTCTTAGCCGCCTGCTTAAAAGAACAACCGACCGGATCGGATGAGGAGAGATTAGCGATGAGTGCGACCCCAGAAACCACCCCAGGCTTCAAACCGAAAAAATCCGTGGCCCTGAGCGGCACCACGGCCGGTAACACCGCGCTGTGCACGGTCGGCCGCACTGGCAACGACCTGCATTACCGCGGCTATGACGTGCTCGATTTCGCCAACCGTTGCGACTTCGAAGAAATTGCCCATCTGCTGGTGCACGGCAAGCTACCCAACGCTGCCGAGCTTGCCGGTTACAAGGCCAAACTCAAGGCGCTGCGTGGGTTGCCCGCAGCGTTGAAGGTATCGCTCGAACAACTGCCGCCGTCCGCCCACCCGATGGACGTGATGCGCACCGCTGTTTCCGTGTTGGGTTGCGTGTCGCCGGAGAAGGACGACCACAACCACCCGGGTGCCCGCGACATCGCCGACAAGCTGATGGCTTCGCTGGGTTCCGCGCTGCTGTATTGGTATCACTTCAGCCACAACGGCAAGCGTATCGATGTAGAAACTGACGACGACTCCATCGGCGGTCACTTCCTCCATCTGCTGCATGGCGAGAAGCCGCGCGAGTCCTGGGTGCGCGCCATGCACACCTCGCTCAACCTGTACGCCGAACACGAATTTAATGCCTCGACCTTCACCTCGCGGGTGATCGCTGGTACCGGTTCGGATATGTACAGCTGCATCGCCGGCGGCATCGGCGCGCTGCGCGGCCCGAAACACGGCGGTGCCAACGAAGTGGCCTTCGAGATTCAGAAGCGCTACGACAACGCCGATGAGGCCGAGGCCGATATCCGCGCCCGCGTCGAGAAGAAAGAAGTGGTGATCGGCTTCGGTCACCCGGTCTACACCGTGAGCGATCCGCGCAACAAGGTGATCAAGGAAGTGGCCCGCGAGCTGTCGGTGGAGCAGGGCAATACCAAGATGTATGACATTGCCGAACGCTTGGAATCGACCATGTGGGAAATCAAGAAGATGTTCCCCAACCTCGATTGGTTCAGCGCTGTGAGCTACCACATGATGGGCGTGCCCACCGCCATGTTCACCCCGCTGTTCGTGATTGCGCGCACCTCGGGCTGGTCCAGCCACGTGATCGAGCAGCGCATCGACGGCAAGATCATCCGCCCGAGTGCCAACTACACAGGCCCTGAGGACCTGAAGTTCGTGCCGCTCAAGGATCGTCCATAACCATGAACAGCATGAATACTCTGTACCGCAAGCACCTGCCCGGCACCGCGCTGGACTACTTCGACACCCGTGAGGCGATCGATGCCATCGTGCCGGGTGCCTACGCCAAACTGCCCTATACCTCCCGCGTGCTGGCCGAGCAGTTGGTGCGCCGCTGCGAGCCAGTCGCGCTGACCGATTCGCTCAAACAGCTAATCGAGCGCAAGCAGGACCTGGATTTTCCCTGGTATCCGGCTCGCGTGGTCTGCCACGACATTCTCGGCCAGACCGCGCTGGTCGACCTGGCCGGCCTGCGTGATGCCATCGCCGAAAAGGGTGGTGATCCGTCCAAGGTCAACCCGGTAGTGCCGACCCAGCTGATCGTC
This sequence comes from Pseudomonas sp., assembly GCA_044240245.1. Classification (GTDB taxonomy): domain Bacteria; phylum Pseudomonadota; class Gammaproteobacteria; order Pseudomonadales; family Pseudomonadaceae; genus Aquipseudomonas. The sequence goes on from JBIHZW010000376.1 coordinate 3,045, forward strand.
GACCATTCCCTGGCCGTGGAAGCTCCGGGCTTCGACC
>JBIHZW010000197.1:0-6815 GCA_044240245.1 Pseudomonas sp.
CGCTACGGCATCAGCCGTTTCTGCGAATGGGTCAAGGAGCGCTCGCACCTGTTCCGTGGCGCCACCTTCGGCACCATCATGCGCGGCGACCCGTACCGCTTTATCCGCCTGGGCACCTTTATCGAGCGCGCCGACAACACCCTGCGCCTGCTCGATGCACGCTATGAAATGCTTGGCGAAGACATCGACGAAGTCGACGGCCGCCCGGCGCGCAGTTACTACCAGTGGACCGCGCTGCTGCGTGCGTTGTCCTCATTCGAGGCCTTTGCCGAGATCTACCGCGGCTCGCCCGGTACGCGCAAAGTCTCCGAACTGCTGCTGCTACGCGCCGATGTACCGCGCTCGCTGCGCGCCTGCATGGACGAACTCAGCCTGATGCTCGCCAGCCTGCCTGGCGACAACGGCCGCCCGGCCCAGCGCCTGGCCGCCGAACTGGAAGCGCGACTGCGCTATACCAGCATCGAAGAAGTACTCGACGAGGGCCTGCACGCCTGGCTCACCGATTTCATCCTGCTGGTCCGCCAGCTAGGCCAAGCCATCCAAAGTTCCTACCTGGAGGTCGCATGAGACTGTCAATCAGCCACGACACCACCTATCACTATGAAGACCAGGTGCGCACTAGCATCCAGTACCTGCGCATGACTCCGCACGACAGCGAGCGCCAGCAGGTACTCAGCTGGGAATTGACCTTGCCGCGACCGGTGCGCGCGCAGCTCGACCCCTACGGCAATATTCTGCATGTGCTGACCATGGATGAGCCGCACGAATCCATTGTTATCGGCGCCCGTGGCCAGGTGGAAATCGACGAAGCGCGCGAGGCCGAGCACGAAAGCCAGTCGGCGCTGCCGTTTCTGCGCTTTACCCGCCTGACCGAGGCCGACGAAGCCTTGCGTGAATTCGCCAAACTGCAAAGCCGCAGTCGCCCAGACCGTAGCGGTCTGATTGACCTGATGCACGCTCTCAATGCGCATATCCGCTATCAGCCGGGCGCCACCGCCGTGGAAACCAGCGCCAGTGAAGCCTTCGCCGGCGGCAAGGGTGTTTGTCAGGACCATGCGCATGCCTTCCTGGCCTGCGCGCGCAGCCTGGGCGTTCCCGCGCGTTATGTGTCGGGCTATCTGTTTACCGACAGCGAAGACCACCTGGCCAGCCACGCCTGGGCCGAAGCCTGGCTGGACGACGCCTGGTACAGCTTTGACGTGACCAATTGCCTGGCCAAACCGGAGCGGCATTTGAAGTTGGCGGTTGGTCTGGACTATCTGGACGCCTGCCCGGTGCGCGGCATGCGCCGGGGTGGCGGCATCGAGCAGATGCATGCGCAGGTGGAGGTTGCACCGCTGGTGCGGGTGCAACAGCAGTAGCTTTAAAGCCCCTCTGCCCGCTTGCGGGAGAGGGCTTAATGGCTAAACGTTAGCCCGCTATAAGTCTGCTGCGTAAAGTGGTGCCGCGCAGCAAGGGGCCGGCTTGATTGCTGCCCTATTGGTCCATCACCACATTCCACGGCCCATCGGCCTGGATAAAGAACACCGCGTCTTCCTGGCCTTCAACCTTGGCGATGTGAGGTGCTTTGTTGATCAGGGCAAAATAGGCTCCGGGCTCCAGCTTGTACTCCTTGCCCTCCACGGTAAGCGTGACTGCACCCGATACCAGGGTGGCATGATGATTCGCATCGTGATGGTGGTTGGGCGTCACCAGGCCCACCGGATACTTCAGGAAAAATCGGCTCGGTCCTTTCTCCATATCACCCGAAACTTGGGCGGCTGTTATGCCATTGCCCATGTCCTTCCATTTGAGATCAGCTGTCGGCACTACCACCGTCGAGTCGGCGTTGGCCAGCGCATGTACCCCTGATATCAGCAGCGTCGAAAGCAAAATGAACATTGCATGCTTAAGCGTCATTTGTTCTCTCCTTGCGTAAACGTTGAGAAACCTTCTCGCAAAGTAACGAGGCAATAGCTCAGGCCTCAGAGAAATAATAGAACGCTTAGAAACCGGGGACGTTTCAGGGTTGTCCACCCGACGGTTAAGCCCTCAAGGCTGCACCTTTCTCCCCACCATATGCCCCAAATACTCAACCAACTCCCCCAATTCCGTATCACTCAAAACCTCAACCGAAAACCCCGGCATCTTGCCCTGTGGCCAGCGCCGTAAGCTCTGTGGGTCGCGGATATAGCGGGTTAGAAAGTCGCCGCTGAAATACTCGGTCGGGTTATGCGGAATATTCAGATCGGGGCCGAATTGCGAGTCGCCTGCGCCATTCAGGCGATGGCAGGCCATGCAATTCTTCTGGTACTGAGCAAAACCGGCCTGCACCGCCGGGCTGGCGTCTGCCGCTGGCAGTAGTTGCGGGAAGCGCTGCGCCACGGGGGCCAGTTTGCGGATGGTGGCCAGTTGGAACGGCCACTGTTCTGGGCCGATCTGGCTGGCGGCTGGGTTTTGCCAGACCAGATAAAACGGCCCGGCGCTGGGTTTGCCGTTGCCCAGGGCGGGCCAGGGTTGCGCTGGGTCTTCGATGGCCAGCCAGGCCTGGCTGCCGGTTTGGCTTAGCGCGGGTGCGGCGGAGAGTTCGGCGGCAAAGCCGTCGCTGGCTACCAACTGCAGGTGATCCCCCGATTGCACGCCTTCCAGCAGCGCGGCCAACGGCACGGCGCGGTAGCGCATGCTGCGTTTGTAGCTGACGTCGTCGCTGATATCGACGCTTTGCGCCTGTGGGTGGGCGAGCAGTTGGGCGCTGCTCAGGCGTTGGCTGCCGTTGCCCAGCTCCAGGGTCAGCTCGGCAGCATGCAGGTAGGTGAAGGGTAAGAAGGCGAGCAGGGCGATACCGAGAGTGCGTTTGTTCAATCCTGCGACTCCAGGGCGAGTTTCAGTTCGTCATAGCCGCCGGCGTTGATCAGGTTGCTGTAACCCATGGCGCGCAGGTTTTCTTCGGCGATGCCGGAACGGCGGCCGCTGCGGCAGTAGAGGATGATCGGCGTGTCTTTGTCTGGGGCGATGGCGCTGATACGGCTGGCGATCTGTTCATGCTCGATCTGCTCGGCACCGGGTAATGCGCCGGCGGCGAATTCATCGGCGGTGCGGACATCAATCAGCACGCTTTCGGGCGATTGCAGGGCGACAACGGCGGCACTGAGTTCGGCTTCGCCGGCCAGCAGAGGCAGGCTGACCAGCAGGCCGAGGGTGGCAAATAGGGTGCGCATGGCGTGCTCCTTGGGTTGATTGAAATCACCCTAGCACAGGCGCCAGCTTTCAAGCGGTTGCGGGGTTGTGCTGCCGCTGCCATGCGCACTCCACGGTGGCAGGCAGGGCAGGAAATCAGGGGTTTAGCTGACCAAGCGGGTCAGGTTGGGAAGAATCAGAATGACGGTGGTGGCAAACACGATCATGCCTGCCTGACGCATTTTCACTGGATTGAACATGGCGGTTGGCCTTGTTGTTTTTTGCGGGTGGTCGTCGCTGTCCTGCTCAATATGCGGATGCGACGCCACGCCTCGTGTTGATCATTCAAGCCGCCCCGGCAAAACCCGGCGACGACGCCTACAGCAGCCGACCTGCGTGTTATTTGCCGGTGGCTTGATTCAACTGTAGGGGCGCGCAGCGTCTGGCTATAGACGCCTTGATTACTAAGGTGCGCGGGCTAGTTGCCAGCGGTTATGACGCGGGGCCTGCAACAGGCAAGCGGGCCTTGAGCTAGACGCGCTTGTTGGTCTTCGCCCAGTGATTGACCGTTTGTCTGAGCTGAGCGGTCAATAGGCCTGAGCACTTCGGTCATTGAGACTCACCCCGCCCGGCGTATGGTAGGCCCCGCAGGCCGTTGAAAAACTACCTACGTTGGCAATACGGCGTTAAAAACAGGCTCGGAATGCTCATTTACAGCTCGTAAACTCCGCTTCCTCGCCTGTTTTTGCCTTGTCTTTCCTGCCTCGCCTACGTTTTTCAACGGCCTACCACTCAACAAAAACAGGCGTGGGCCCCACCTGCGCCATCAGCCACCCTCCATTGGAGGTCTGAGGACGCCATGACCGAAGCATTTATTTTCGATGCAGTGCGCACGCCCCGCGGTAAAGGCAAGAAGGACGGGGCGCTTTACAGCGTCAAGCCTGTCGACCTGATCGCCGGCCTGCTCAAGGCGCTGCAAGTGCGCAATAACCTGGACACCAGCCAGGTCGATGACATCGTGCTCGGCTGTGTAACGCCAGTGGGTGATCAAGGCGCGGACATTGCCAAGACCGCTGCCATGGTCGCCGATTGGGATGTCAGCGTATCGGGTGTACAGCTCAATCGTTTCTGCGCCTCGGGCCTGGAAGCGGTGAACGTCGGCGCGATGAAGGTGCGTTCCGGTTTTGAGGACCTGGTGGTGGTCGGCGGCGTCGAGTCGATGTCGCGCATTCCCATGGGTTCCGACGGCGGCGCCTGGGTGATGGATCCGGCGACCAATATGCACACCCACTTCACCCCGCAGGGCATCGGCGCAGATTTGATCGCTACCCTGGAAGGTTTCAGCCGCACGGACGTCGACAGCTTTGCCCTGCGCTCGCAGCAGAAAGCCGCTCGCGCCAGCAAGGATGGCTCGTTCAACAAGTCGCTGATCCCGGTGGCCGACCAGAACGGCATCGTGCTGCTCGACCACGACGAATTTATCCGTGGCGAATCCACCCTCGAGGGCCTGGGCAAGCTCAAGCCGAGCTTCGAGATGATGGGTCAGATGGGCTTCGACAGCACCGCGTTGCGGGTTTACAGCCATGTCGAGCAGATCAACCACGTACACACCCCAGGCAACAGCTCCGGCATCGTTGACGGTTCGGCCTTGATGCTGATCGGCAGCGCTGAGAAGGGCAAGGAACTGGGCTTGAAGCCGCGTGCGCGCATCGTCGCCACCGCCGTGACCAGTACCGACCCGACCATCATGCTTACCGGCCCGGCGCCGGCTACGCGCAAGGCGTTGGCCAAGGCCGGCTTGAACGTCAATGACATCGATCTGTTCGAGGTCAACGAGGCGTTTGCCTCGGTGGTGATGAAGTTTATGAAGGACATGGGCGTCAGCGAGGACAAGGTCAACGTCAACGGCGGCTCCATCGCCATGGGCCACCCGCTGGGTGCGACCGGTTGCGCCATCCTTGGCACCCTGATCGACGAGCTGGAGAAGCGCCAACTGCGCTACGGCCTGGCCACATTGTGCGTAGGCGGCGGTATGGGCATTGCCACGATTATTGAACGAGTTTGAGGCGGAGATAAGAAAAATGACTGACGCCATCCGTTACGAAAAAGGCCAGGACAATATCGTCGTTCTGACCATGGACATGCCCGGCCAGAGTGCCAACACCATGAACGCGGTATACCGCGAGGCCATGGGCAAAATCGTCGACCGCCTGGAAGCCGAGAAGGATTCCATTGCCGGTGTGATCGTTACTTCGGCGAAGAAGACCTTCTTCGCCGGCGGTGATCTGAACGAGCTGATCAAGGTCACCAAGGCCGACGCGCCGGCCTTCTACCAGATGATCCTCAATATCAAGGGCCAACTGCGCCGCCTGGAGTGTCTCGGCAAGCCGGTGGTTGCTGCGATCAATGGCGCTGCCTTAGGCGGCGGCTGGGAAATTGCCCTGGCATGCCATCACCGTATCGCCCTGGACAGCTCCAGCATCCAGCTCGGTCTGCCGGAAGTAACCCTCGGCTTGCTGCCGGGCGGCGGCGGGGTGGTGCGCATGGTGCGCCTGCTCGGCTTGGAAAAGGCTCTGCCGTACTTGGCCGAAGGCAAGAAGGTTCGTCCCGATGCCGCGCTCAAGGCGGGCTTGATCCATGAGCTGGCTTCCGACAAAGATGACCTGCTGGCCAAGGCCCGCGCCTGGATCGCCGCCAACCCGGCGCCCAAGCAGCCTTGGGATGTTGCCGGTTACAAGATCCCTGGCGGTACGCCGTCGAGCCCGAACGTGACGCAGATGCTGGCCATCGCCCCGAGCGTATTGCGCGACAAGACCAAGGGCTGCTTCCCGGCCCCGGAAAAGATCATGTGCGCCGCGGTCGAGGGTGCCCAGGTCGACTTCGACACCGCGCAGATCATCGAAGCGCGCTACTTCACCGAGCTGACCACCGGCCAGGTGGCGAAGAACATGATTGGCACCTTCTGGTTCCAACTCAATGAAATCAACGCCGGTGGCTCCCGCCCGCAAGGCTTCGAGCCTTACGTGACCAAGAAGGTCGGCGTACTCGGTGCCGGCATGATGGGCGCCGGTATTGCCTATGTGTCGGCGGTGGCTGGCATCGAGGTGGTGCTCAAGGACATCTCCATCGAGGCCGCCGAGAAGGGCAAGGATTACTCGGCCAAGCTGCTGGAGAAGAAAGTCGGCCGGGGCCAGATGAGCGCCGACAAGCGCGATGGCATTCTGGCGCGGATCAAACCCACCGTCAGCGATGCCGACTTTGCCGGCTGCGACCTGATCATCGAAGCCGTGTTTGAAGACCGTGACCTCAAGGCCAATGTCACTGCGGCTGCCGAACGTGCGGCGCTGGCGGATGCGGTGATTGCCTCCAACACCTCGACCCTGCCGATCACCGGCCTGGCCAACGCGGTGCAGAAGCAGGACAAGTTTATCGGCCTGCATTTCTTCAGTCCGGTGGACAAGATGCCATTGGTGGAAATCATCAAGGGCGAGCACACCAGCGACGAAACCCTGGCGCGCGGCTTCGACTACGTCATGCAGATCAAAAAGACCCCGATCGTGGTCAACGACAGCCGCGGCTTCTTCACCTCGCGGGTGTTCGGCACCTTCACCAACGAAGGCCTGGCCATGCTGGGCGAAGGCGTGAGCGCGGCGATGATC
>JBIHZW010000014.1:0-24714 GCA_044240245.1 Pseudomonas sp.
AGTGTCGATGAGCCTGATGAACCACATCCGTCAGCAGACCAACAAGGATCTTGCCGCCGAGGGCAAACAGATCCCCGCGCACCCGGCCTTTGCAGTGATCGACATGATGCTCAACGAGTACAAGCGGCCGGGCAAGGCGGCGGGTGCGGGCTTCTACGATTACCCGGCGGGCGGCAAGAAGCACCTGTGGCCGGAGCTGAAAGCGCGTTTTGAGAAGCCGGACGCGCAGATCTCGCAGATCGACGTGCGCGACCGCATCCTGTTTATCCAGGCCATCGAAACCGTGCGCTGCGTGGAAGAGGGCGTGCTCAAGTCGGTTGCCGACGCCAATATCGGCTCGATCATGGGTATCGGCTTTGCCGCCTGGAGCGGCGGCGCGCTGCAGTTTATCAACCAGTACGGGGTGAAGGACTTTGTCGCCCGCGCCCAGTACCTGGCTGAGCAGTATGGCGAGCGCTTCCTGCCACCGGCGTTGCTGCTGGAGAAGGCGGCGAAGAACCAAAGCTTCTAACGCCGTCGCGTTAAGGCTGAAGTTCTGAAAACCGGCTCCCTGCGAGCCGGTTTTTTATGGCCTGCAGTTTATTGAAGACCAGCCTATTTATGGCTACAGCACTAGACTGCTGCAACGGCCACGCGGGTGTGGCGCAAGGGAGGTGTTATGAAAATCGGGATAAGCAGTGCGCTGGCAATCAGCCTGGGGTTACTGGTCGCGCCGGTGTGGGCGGATGACTGCGCCAATGCCATGGATCAGTTCACCCTCAACCAGTGCGCGGCGGCGGACTATGCCGCTCAGGACAAGCGCCTGAATCAGCTGTATGGCGATTACCGCAAGCGTCTGGATGATGGGCAAAAGCAACAGCTCAAGGACGTGCAGCTGGCCTGGATCAAGTTCCGCGACCTTGCCTGTGCGTTTGAGTCGGCTTCGTTGGAGGGTGGTTCGGCCTATCCGATGGTGCTTAACGGCTGCCTGACGCAGAAGACCGCTGCGCGGGTCAAGGAGCTGGAGCAGCTGGCCGTCTGTGAAGAAGGCGACCTTAGCTGCCCGATGCCAGCGCAATAACTGTCAGCAGGCCTGACGGCCGCAGACCAGTTGCTGGATAGCCTGGCGCTCGCTCAGGTGAGTGGGCATACGCAGGGTGGTCAGGGTGCCATCGCTGAGCTGGATGGCCAGCTCCGACTCGAAGCGGATGCCACTGTTGTCGACAGTGGCGTAGGTCACGCCATAGACGTTCTGGTTGCTCAGCGATTGGGCGATGCTCATGGCGTTCTCCTGATTGCGTGGCGCAGTTATTTACCGGCGTTCTGGTCAGCCTTGAGCTGTGCGGCTTGCACTTTCTCGGCTTGGCGCTGGCTGCTCGCGCTGTGGTTGCTGTTAAAGGCCGATGCGGCAAGCAGGCTGGCGATGGCGGAAAAACTGGTCATGCTGATGTCCTCTGGTAAGTGGGGCGCAGTGCCCGATGGCCAGATCATCTGCGCGTGCCGCTATCGACAGAAGTGAATGGTGCTTATGGTGACTATCGAGGACGCTGATGGGCCCCGGGTAATTGGTCGGGTTTAGCCCGTAGCTATTGCCTTGCAGCCTGTCAGCAGGCACGCTTGCGCGCTGGAAAAACAACCCTCCTGCGCCCTAGGTAACCGCCCATATGCCGCTGCAGATCTGCATCCTGGAAACCGATGTTCTTCGCCCTGAATTGGTCGACCAATACGACAGTTATGGCCGTATGTTCGAGCAGTTGTTCGCGCGTCAGCCAATTGCTGCCGAGTTCAAGGTGTACAACGTGATGGAGGGGCATTACCCGCCGGACAGCGAGCGCTACGATGCCTATCTGGTGACGGGCAGCAAGGCGGACTCCTTCGGCAGCGATGCCTGGATTCAGACGCTGAAAACCTACCTGCTGGAGCGCTACAACCGCGGCGACAAGCTGCTCGGTGTGTGTTTCGGCCATCAGTTGTTGGCGCTGCTGCTGGGCGGCAAGGCTGAGCGCGCGGTGCAGGGTTGGGGTGTGGGTATCCATCAGTACCGCATGGCGAGCAAGCCAACCTGGATGAGCCCTGATCTGGAAGACCTGACCCTGCTGATCAGTCATCAGGATCAGGTCACCCAACTGCCGGAAAATGCCACATTGCTGGCCAGCAGCGAGTTCTGCCCGATTGCCTCCTACTGCATCGGCGATCAGGTGCTGTGCTTCCAGGGCCACCCCGAGTTTGTACATGACTACTCGCGCGCGCTGCTCGATCTGCGCCAAAAGCATATCGGTGAGCCTGCCTACTCCAATGGCGTCGACAGCCTTCAGTACGACCACCAGGGCCACACCGTGGCCGAATGGATGATGCGCTTTGTCGCCCAGGGCCGTGCCGGCCTAACTGAGTAACTGCGCTTGCACGAAAAAGCCCGGTTAGTGACCGGGCTTTTTTATGGCGTCTCATCCATGGCCGCCCCCCTGCGGGCCGCCGCTACGCACGTTAAGCATCGCTCTATAACCAGCCGGAACGCTTGAAGCTGGCGTAGAGCCCGACGCAGCCGGTGGTGATCAAGCCGAGCACGCCAAAGTAGCCGTACTGCCAGGCGAGCTCGGGCATGTTCTGAAAGTTCATTCCGTAGATCCCCGCCACCGCCGTGGGAAAGGCCAGAATCGCCGCCCAGGCGGCGAACTTGCGCTGGGTGACGCTTTGCCTCGACGACTCCAGCAGCAGGCCGATCTCGATAGCGTGGTCGGCCATCTCGCGCAGGCCGGTGAGGTCTTCCAGCAAGCGGTTGACGTGAATCGCCACGTCGCGGAAGTAGGGGCGCATGTTCTTGTCGATAAACGGGAAGTCCAGGCGCTGCAGCTCTTTGCAGATTTCTGCCAGCGGCCCGATATAGCGACGCAGGCGCAGCAGGTCGCGACGCAGACCCTGGATGCGCTCGACATCGGCCTGGCTCAGTGGGTTTTTCAGCACGTGCTGCTCCACCTCCTCAAGCTCGACGTGGTAGTTGTCCATCAACGGGCGGTAGTTCTCGATCACGAAGCTGAGCAGGGCGTAGAGCACGAAATCTTCGCCGTGCTCAAGCAGCAGCGGGCGCGCCTCGCAACGTTGGCGCACCTGGGAGTAGGGCGCGGATTCGCCGTAACGGGCGCTGATGATGTATCCGCTGCCGGCAAACAGCTGGGTTTCAACAAAGGTCAGCTCGTCGTTGACCAGGATGGGCGAGTAGAGCACCAGAAACAGCGCATCGCCGAAGGTTTCCAGCTTGGGCCGGGTGTGTCGCTGCAGGGCGTCTTCCAGCGCCAGTTCATGCAGGTCGAATTGTTGTTGCAGGCTGATCAGCTCCTCGGAGCAGGGATCATGCAGGCCAATCCAAACGAAATGCCCCGGTTTCTTCGACCATGGCTTGCCTTCGTCGAGGCTGATATTGGTGACTTTCTTGCCGTTGCTATAAACGGCGGCGGCAACAACGCGGCCCATGGTGTTTCCTTATTAGCGGTGACCTCAGCACGCAGCTTAGCGGCTTGCTCGCTGCCGGTGTGACTGAACGGCTACTGCGCGGGATACATCAGACAATAAAAAGCCCAGCGCGTGGCTGGGCTTTTGGGACACTGCGGGTTGTGTCAGGCGCTTTGGCTGAGCTGCTGATCCATGGCCTCGATGCACTGCTGCATCTGTGTGCGACAGGTTTCAATCAGCTGCGGCAGGTCATCCTGGCTCAGCCCAGCGGTGGGGATGGCCGGCAGCGAGCGGATCATGATCTCGCCGCTGTTCCAGCGATTGAGCTGGATATGGTTGACGTAGGTGCTGACGCACACCGGGATGATCGGCACACCGGCGGCAATCGCCATCTGGAATGCGCCTTTCTTGAAGGGCAGCAGACCCTTGCCGAGGTTGCGCGTGCCTTCAGGGAACACCCAGATTGAGGTGTCCTTGTGCTTGAGGGTGTCGGTGGTGGTCAGCATGGCCTGCTTGGCGCGAATCGCGTTGCCACGGTCGAGCAGCACGTTACCGGCCAGCCAGTACAGCTGGCCGAAGAATGGCACCCATTTCAGGCTCTTCTTGCCGATGCTCACGGTGCGCTTGGGCACCACGCGGCCGAGCACGTAGAGGTCATAGTTGGACTGGTGGTTGGCGATGATCACGCACGCGTGCGGCTTTTCCAGCAGCGGCTGGACATCGGTCTTCAGCTTCCAGCGCAACAGCCACTGCGCCGGGATGCTGTAGAGGCGCGCACAGAGCCTGCTGTTATCTGGATTGAACGGGCGGCAGATGCCAAGCAACAGACCGAGGATGCCAGCGAGGATAAAGTGCACGCCCATCGCCAGCATGCGCAGAAGAAAAAGCATTTGGTACGCCCGTCATAGGAAAAAGGCGCGCAGTGTACGGGCGTGCACTGCTTTCGGCAATTGATGCTGATCAGAGGTCGTTACCGCTTGTTGCGTCCTCGCCAGAGCCGCTATCGGTGGGAGGCAGCAGGTCAATCGAGCTGTAGCGCTGGGCCAGGCGGGCGATGCTGCCATCCTGCTCAAGGGCTAGCAGGGCCTGATCCAGCTGTTGCATAAAGTCCTGTTTGTAGGGATAGGCCTGTTCATTGATGCGGGTATAGCCCAGATGACCGTGCTCGCTGGACAGCTTCGGCCCCTCAGTCAGCCAGCTCAACCCACTGCTGGCAAACAGGCCTTCGTTGTGCATCTGCTGCAGCTCCCAGAGGATCGACAGGCGATCATTGATAAACACATCAATGCGTTTGCGCCTGAGTTGCAGCAGGTTGGTGCGGTTGTCCGTTGCGTAGCTCTGTTTGACCTCGCCAGCCGCGAGCATGGTCTTGTAACTCGGCGCGGCGATGATGTTGAAGCCGCGGTTGAGACCGATGCGCAGGCCCGCATAGGCGGCCGGGAAATCCTCGATAGCGCGTTGCTGAGCCAGCTCGGAACGCACGAAGGCCACCACGCTTTCTTCCAGAATCGGCCGTGAGTAATCCATCCACGGGCGTTCCACGGGGCGATGGTAGGGCGGGAACAGGGCAAAGGCTGTGCCTTTTTCCAGTGCCGCCAACCCGCGTGGCCAGGGCACAGGGCGGATACTCACGTGATAACCCGGCATGTGCGCGAAGGCCGCACGCAGGATCTCGCTGTACAGGCCTTTGGCTTCGCCGTTTTCGGCGTAGCTGTAGGGCGGATAACTGGCGTCACACAGCACCGTAACACTGATGGGCGTTTGCGCCTGGGCGATGCCATGCATGGCCAGGCACAGTAGCCACGTTACGAGTATGCGCATGCCCAATCTCCTTATCGGTTGGCGCTGGCTGCACGCGCAGGTGCAGCCAGATGTATGGGAGCTCAGACCTTGAAGCGCCCGAGCAGATGGTCCTGCTGGCCGACCTGTTCGACCATTACGGCGCACTGGCGCACCTGTTCTTCGGCGCCGGCAGCCACCTCATGACTGATGTCGCGAATATTGGTGGTGTTGCGGTTGATCTCCTCGGTGGTGGCGCTCTGCTGCTCGGCGGCGGTAGCGATTTGCAGGTTCATGTCGTTGATGCGGGTGATGGCATCGCTGATGCGCCCAAGCATGTCGTTGGCCGCGCCGGCTTCTTCGGCGGTCTTGCTGGCGGTATCGCGGCTCTGCTGCATGCGCGACTCGGCCTGCTTCACCCCGGATTGCAGCTGGTCGATCATCTGGCGGATTTCCTGAGTCGACTGCTGGGTGCGCGAGGCCAGTGAGCGTACTTCGTCGGCAACCACGGCAAAACCTCGGCCGGATTCGCCAGCACGTGCGGCTTCGATGGCGGCGTTGAGGGCGAGCAGGTTGGTCTGGTCAGCAATGCTGGTGATCACCGAGAGAATCGACTCGATGTTGTGGCTGAGCTTGGCCAGCTCGTTGATCGCGTGGCTGGTTTCGTCCATTTCCTCGGCCAGGTGTTTGATCGCCTCGGTGGAGCGCGAAACCACGCGCACGCCATTCTCGGTTTCCTGATTGGCCGCCAGTGCAGCCTGCGCGGCAGCCTGTGCGTTGCGTGCCACTTCCTCGGCGGTGGAGGCCATTTCCTGCATGGCGGTGGCCAGCTGGTCGAGCTCCTGCAGCTGTTGCTGCAGACGATTGGCGGCCTGGTTGGCTTCGCTGGAGGTCAGGGTGGTGCTTTCGCGCACCTGCCTGGAGCTACCCATTACCTCGCTGATCAGGCTCTGCAGACTTTGCAGGAAGCTGTTGAATTCCCTGGAGACCAGGGCAATTTCATCGTTGCCGGCGGCAGGCAAGCGGCGGGTCAGATCGCCTTCACCGCTGTTCACCTCGTGCAGGGAGTTGTGCAGATGATCAAGGGGCTTGAGCAGGCTGTTCATCAGCACGCCCAGCACGATCAGGCTGATGATCACTCCCAGCACGGTGCCGATCACCGCGCGCCAGCTCAGGGCATTGGCTTCGGCCATGACGATGCTCTTGTCCAGCACCACACCGATATACCAATCCATGCCTTTGAGATTGGGCAGTGGGGTGAAAGACACCAGCAGGTCCTTGTCGCCGCCGCTGGTTTCCTGCAGCTCCTTGTTCAGGGCAGGGCTCTGGCCGTCGAATAGTTCGCTGTAGCTTTTGCCGTTCAGCTCGGTGTTGGGGTGGGAAATGATATTGCCGTTGCGCGTGAGCAGAAAGGCGTAGCCGGCGCCGTTGAAGTCCAGCGTGTTGACCGCGTCGGCTACGGTTTTCAGGCGAATGTCGCCACCCAACACACCGAGAAATTCGCCGGCATTGGTGATGCGGGTAACGGCGGAAATCAGGATTTCCCCGGTGGTGGAATCCACATAGGGTTCGGTGAGTACCGCCTGGCTGCCGGCTTTACCGGTGGCGTACCAGGGGCGTTGACGGCCATCCCAATCCGGTTTTGGCTGCCACTCTTCGGTGTTCTTGATCGGCTTGCCATCGCTTTGCAGGGTGCCAAACACCAGGATGAACTCGTTTTTCAGCATGGGGCTGTTGACGATGCGCTGGGTTTCTTCGGGGCTGTAGTTGCTGTCGATGCTTTGCGACATCAGATCCATCAGCTTGAGTTTGGCGTTAAGCCAGTTCTCGATCTGCCGCGCCAGCGCGTTACTCGACTCTGCGATGCTCGCCGCCACCTGGTTATGCAGGGTTTCGCGAACTTGGCTGACTTGCGCCAGTGACAGCAGGCTGGTGGTAAGGAACAGCACGATGGCCGCGGCCAGACCAACCTTATGGGCAATCTTCATAACACGCTCCCGGCGGCAATTTCGAATAGATCGTTGGGCGCCTCTGCTCCTTGGCCTTACCTGTTAAAAGTAATACAGGCTGGCCAGATTGCTTGCGGGCTCGCCACTGTTTTGCCATTAAATGCAAAAGCCCGGCACATGGGCCGGGCTTTGCGGTGTTGCGTGGTGTGCTTACACCATGTGCTTCTTGTCCAGCTCGACCGCCTGGTCTAGAGCTTCGAGCAGCGCCTTGCGTACTTTCAGCTTGGTGTTCTTGTGCGCGGTCATATTGATCTTCTTCATCTGCTGCGCAACCGCCAGGGCAGTGGCGTGCAGTTGCTCGGCTGGTACCACCTTGTCGAGGAAGCCTGCATCCACAGCGCCTTGCGGATCGAACATCTCACCGTTGATTACCGAACGGTGGAAGGCCGATTTGCGCAGGCGGTCACGGGCCAGTTCGATGCCGGCGTGGTGCATGGTCATGCCGATCTGCACTTCGTTGAGGCCGATGCTGAACGGACCTTCGACGCCGATGCGGTAGTCGGACGAGAGCAGGATAAAGGCACCCTTGGCCACCGCATGGCCTGGGCAGGCGACGATGATCGGGAAGGGGTGGGCGAGCATGCGGCGCGCTAGGGTGGAACCGGAAGCCACCAGGTCGATGGCATTCTGCGGGCCGGAGGTCATCACCTTGAGGTCGTAGCCGCCCGAAAGAATGCCCGGCTGGCCGGTGATGATAACGATGGCCTTATCCTCCACGGCGCGATCCAGAGCCGCATTGAAAGCGGTGATCACGTCCGGGGAGATGGCATTCACCTTGCCATTACACAGGGTCAGGGTGGCAATGCCATCGTCGAGTTGGTAGCTGATCAGGTCGCTCATGGTCGGGTTCCTTGTGCTGAAGTGCAGCAGACGTTACTCATCCGCATCGGTCAGGTAAAGCACGATGGCTGACTGGCTGGTCAGCGACTGTGGGCGGCTCGGGCTATGGAGGCGATCAAGATCGCCAATTGGGCTGCACTGCTTGCTTGCACTTAAGGTCGCCACCCTATTAAGGAGTGACCGACATGCCTGGTTTAATCCGACTCATCAGGTTCTGGCGCGCTGCATTGGCCTTGTTGCTGATGGTTGGCTTGCTCTGGCTCGCGAGTGACCCACACAGCCAAAGCCCTGCGGGTGTGCTGGGACTGTTCGGCTTCGGCCTGTTTATCTCGCTGGGCTTTATCCTGTTCGGCCAGCAGCGATTCGAGCCGAGCACGGCGAATACCTCGGCTGAAGACCAGCATCTGGCATAAGCGCATGAATTTTTTGAAGAAAGCTTTTGCCTTTGCCGGGCTGTTCGGCTAGATTAGCGCGCCTCGACAGACAGCAATGCTTGTCGAGACCCGGTGAAGTGTCCGAGTGGCTTAAGGAGCACGCCTGGAAAGTGTGTATACGAGAAATCGTATCGAGAGTTCGAATCTCTCCTTCACCGCCATATATAGAAAACCCCAGAAAGAGCAATCTTTCTGGGGTTTTTGCGTTTAGGCCGCACATTTTGGCCTGATTGGTACAGCGCAGTGGTACAGATGACCGCCCCGGCAGAGCGCTCAGTTGGCTGACCACAACATTGCACGCTATTGCGGCTGTTTCTAAGAGCAACTTGGATTAGCGCGGCGGGCTTTGGGGGAAGCAATGAGGCCTAGACTAAAAGGTATAAATCCTTCGATCAGGCGCCGTGATGAGATGGTTGTGGTTAGTTCTTTTGTTTGCTCTCTGGCCGCTTGCGCAGGCCGAGCCTCTGAGTATTCGTGTCTGCCATGATCGGGAACCACTGCGGCCCTGGCGGCTTGAGGGGCAGCAGGGGCTGGATTTTGAGTTGATCCGTCAGTTGGAGCCGCAGCTGGCGGTGCGTTTTGAATTTGTGGCGTTGCCCTGGAAACGCTGTTTGCTGAGTCTTGAACAGGGGCGAGTGGATGGAGCCATGGGCGTCAGCTTTTCGGAAGAGCGCAGTGCGTTTGCCATGTATCCACTACATGAGCAGAAACCTCATGCTGCCTTGCGCATGCGCAGTGAAAATTATGTGCTGTATCGGCGCAAGGGTACGGCGGTGCGCTGGCAAGAGGGCGCGGTGGTTGATCTGCAGGGGGTTGTGGGCATCCAGCACGGCTATTCGGCTATCGATTTTCTGCAGCGTTTGGGAGTGCCAATCGACAATGGCGCCGGCAGCTCGGAGGCGAACCTGTACAAATTGCTCAAGGGCCGTATCGGGGCAGCCGTGTTGTTGGGGCAGGAAGGTGATTACTGGTTGCGCCACGATTTGGCGTTCCATGCGGCGCTGGAGCGGGTCGAGCCACCGCTGCAGGAGAAACATTACTACCTGGTTTATTCGCGATCCTTTTATGAGCGCCACACTGCCTTGGTACAGCGCAGCTGGCAGGGCGTTGCAGTGGCGCGGGATTCGGCGATTTATCGTCAGCAACTGGATGCCAGCCTGCAGGATTGAGTACGCGCCAGGCGTTGGACGCTTGCTAGACTGCGCGCCTGACGATTGGGGTTGGGCATGAAGGCAACTTGGGACATTTTCTGCAGCGTTGTTGATAACTACGGCGACATCGGGGTGACCTGGCGGTTGGCGCGGCAGCTGGTGGCCGAGCATGGTCTGGCGGTGCGGCTGTGGGTTGATGACTTGGGGGCGTTTGTGCGCCTGTGTCCGCAGGCAGATGCGCAGGCGTTGCGGCAAATCCAGCAGGGTGTCGAGGTCTGTTTATGGCGTGCCGAGTGGCTGGCTGTCGAGCCGGCGGATGTGGTGATTGAGGCGTTTGCCTGTGAGCTGCCTGCTGCTTATATCGCGGCGATGGCTGTGCGTAAGCAGAAAGTGCTCTGGCTTAATCTGGAGTACCTCAGCGCCGAGGAGTGGGTTGAGGGCTGTCATGGTTTGCCTTCGCTGCAGTCCAATGGCTTGCCGAAGTTCTTCTTCTTTCCCGGCTTTACTGCAGGCAGCGGCGGCTTGTTGCGTGAGCGTGAACTGCTGGTGCAGCGCCGGGCGTTTCAGGCGGACAGCAGCGCCCGCGATATATTTTTGCGCAGCATTGGCGTAACGCCGTTGTCAGGCGCTCGGCTGATCTCTCTGTTTGCCTATGAGAACGCGGCGCTGGCCAGTTGGCTGGATGTGCTGGCTGTCGACGCGCAAGCCAGCCAGTTACTGGTGCCGGAAGGGCGCATTCTGGCGGATCTGCAGGCTTGGCTAGGTTGCACAGCTATGCGCGCTGGGGATGTGCAGCAGCGTGGCCAACTGCATATTCAGGTGCTGCCGTTTATCCAGCAGGATCAGTACGACCGGCTGCTGTGGAGCTGCGACTTCAATGCGGTGCGTGGCGAGGATTCCTTTGTCCGTGCGCAATGGGCCGGGCGGCCGTTGCTCTGGCATATCTATCAGCAGGCGGACAACGCCCATCTGGAAAAGCTCGACGCTTTTCTGGCTCTCTATAAGGAGGGCTTATCAGCGGATGGGCAGCGTGCCTTGGTCGAGCAGTGGCATGCCTGGAATACCGGTCAGTCGGTCAAAGAAAGCTGGAATCAGCTGCTACAAGGCTGGCCAGAGCAGCAGGCACACGCCGAGCAGTGGTGTCTGCAACGGGCCTCTCAGGCCGATCTTGCCGAGGCGCTGGTGCAGTTTTACCTAAATTGGCTATGATACGCGGCCAAGAATTTTGTAATTCCATCCAAACCCGGATATTCGTATGAAAACCGCACAAGAAATGAAGCCCAACAGTGTGGCCCTGATCGACGGCCAACCTTGGCTGATCCAGAAGGCCGAATTCACCAAATCCGGTCGTAACAGCGCCATCGTTAAAATGAAGTTGAAGAACCTGCTGAGCGGCTCCTCGACTGAAACCGTGTACAAAGCCGACGACAAAATGGAGCCGGTGATCCTCGATCGCGTAGACGTGACCTACTCGTACTACAGCGAGCCGAACTACGTGTTTATGGACCAAGAGTTCAACCAGTACGAGCTGAACAAAGACGATCTGGAAAGCGTAATGCCGTACATCGTTGATGGCATGACCGACATCTGCGAAGCAGTATTCTTTGAAGGCAAAGTGGTTTCGGTTGACCTGCCGACCACCATCGTTCGCCAGATCACCTACACCGAAGGTTCCGCCCGTGGCGACACTTCCGGCAAAGTTATGAAGCCAGCCAAGCTGAGCAATGGCACCGAGATCAAAGTCGCTGACTTCTGCAACATCGACGACTGGATCGAAATCGACACCCGTACTGGCGAGTACAAATCCCGCGCTAAAGCTCCGGTCTAAGATCGGCTTTAACGGCGAGAAGAAAAAGCCCGACCTTGAGTCGGGCTTTTTTATGGCCGCGGTTTATCGATAGCGTTTAGCTGCGCTGCAGGCCACTTTGCAGCGCCAGATCCCAGGGAGCTACCGGGCCGAAGCGGGCTTTGAGGAATTCCAGCAACAAGCGGCTGCGTGAGTCGGTTTCGCGCTCCAGGCGCAGGGCGTAGATGCCGCTGGGCTCGGGAGCTGGCAGGCCGTTTTCGCAGAACAGCGGCAGCAGTTCGCCGCGCAGCAGGTAATCGCTGATCAGCCAGGTCGGCAAATGAGCAATGCCCAAGCCGGCGAGGGCGCTGAACAGCAGCGCTTCGGCATTGTTGGCGGTCATGCGCAAACGCTTGGGGCGGCACAGTTGCAGTTTGCCGTCCTGCTCGAAGCGCCAGGCGTAGGGCGGTGCCAGGCTGTCCCAGTCGAGGCCGTCATGCTCTAGCAACTCATCAGGGCTACGCGGTACGCCGCACCGCGCCAGGTAGTCGGGGCTGGCACAGAGCACGCGCACCATAGGCGACAGTGCTGTGGCGACCAGGCGGGTGTCGGCCAGGGGGCCGATGCGCAGTACCAGGTCGACTTCACCCAAGTGCGTGCCATGCAGATCGACGAAGCTGTCGATCAGGCGCAATTGCACATCCAGCCCCGGATAGGCGACCAGAAACTCTGCAATCGCCGGAGCCAGATGGCGCCGGCCGAACGGTGCCGGCGCGTCGATACGAATCAGACCTTCCGGCGCGCTGCTCAGCGATACGGCTTCGGCGCGGGCCAGGTGCAGCTCGGCAAGAATGCGCCTGGCCCGTTCGGCAAACGCCAAACCGGCGGAGGTGGCGCGTACGGCATGGGTGCTGCGACTGAACAGGTTGCTGCCCAGCGAGCGTTCCAAGGCATCGATGCGTCGGGCCACAGCCGAGGGCGTCAGCGGGTGGCGCCGGGCAGCTGCGGAAAAGCTGCCGGTTTCCAGCACATCGAGAAACAGGCTGAGTTGGTCGGTCAGGCTATCGGGGTTCATGGTCAGGCCTTGCTGTGCGTTATATGCATAGCCATTTTGCGTTGCTGTGCGTTTCGCGACTAGTGTCGAAGCACTAGGCTGTGCGGCATCACTTTGGAGCCCGTTGATGACCTTGCTCGATTTTGCCTTGAACCTTCTGCTCGGATTGGCCCTCGGTACTCTGGGCGGTCTGTTTGGGATTGGCGGTGGGCTGATCGCCATTCCGGCGCTCGGCGTGTTGTTTGGCCTGGATCAACAGCTGGCTCAGGGTACGGCGTTGGTGATGGTGGTGCCCAATGTGCTGTTGGCGCTGTGGCGTTATCACCAGCGCAACCGTATCGATTGGCGGCATGCGTTGGCCCTGGCGGTGCCCAGCCTGATATTTGCCGTACTGGGTGCTGGCTGGGCAGTCACTGTGGATGCCGAGCGCATGCGCCTGGGTTTCGTGGTTTTCCTGGTGTTGCTGGCGGCCTACAACCTCTCTCGGCTGTACAGCAAGCCGCCAATGCTCTCGGTTGGCCTGCGTTACCCCTGGCCCTGGCTGACGCTACTAGGCAGTGGCGCCGGTTTGCTCGGCGGGTTGTTTGGTGTGGGCGGCGCGGTACTGGCGACGCCGGTGCTGACTACGCTGTTCGGCACCAGCCAGGTCATGGCGCAGGGGCTTTCCCTGGCTCTGGCCGCACCGAGCACGGCCGTGACGCTGGCGACTTACGCGGCCCATGATCACGTCGATTGGCTGCTGGGTGCGCCCCTTGCTCTGGGTGGTTTGCTAAGCATCAGCTGGGGCGTGAAGTGTGCCCACGCGCTGCCAGAGCGCGTTCTGCGCGGGCTGTTTGCCGGTTTTCTGCTGCTTTGCGCGGTATTGCTCGCGCTTAAAGTCTGAAACCTTCGACGATCTGTTCGGCCAGGGTTTCGGTGACCTGCGACTGGGTCTGGCTGTTACGCAGTAGCACGATACTGGCGGAGGGCATCACCGGCAGGCCCTCGGCAGTGCCGATGATGCGCATGTCCGGGGTAATCAGGCTTTGCAGCTGAGCGGTAATCGCCAGGCCCGCGCTGACTACCGCCATGATCGCCGACAGGCTTGGGCTGGTGTAGGCGATACGGTATTCGCGCTCCATGGCGTCCAGCGCGTTGCAGGCCCAGGAGCGGCAGAAGCACTGGGCATTGAACATCGCCAGTGGTAGCGGCTCTTGCTCATGCGGGCTGAAGCCATGGGCTTCGGCCCAGACAATTCGTTCTTGGCGCAGCAGTTGGCCAATTTCGGTACCTGGCTCTCGGGTGACGATGGTCAGGTCGAGGTCCTGGCGCTGCAACAGCTGGAACGACGGCTCGCAGTGCAACTCCACTTGTACCAGTGGATAGGCTTGGGCGAAGCGCGAAAGAATGCCCGGCATAAAGCGCATCACATAGTCGTCCGGCGTGCCGATGCGCACGGTGCCAACCATATGCGGGGCACGCATGCTGGTCATCACTTCACTGTGCAATTTGAGAATGCGCCGGGCATAACCGAGCAGTAACTGGCCTTCGGCCGTGAGGCTGAACTGGCGCCCGTCGCGCACAAACAGCGGGCGCTGCACCACGTCGTCTTCCAGGCGTTTCATCTGCATGCTGACGGCCGACTGGGTGCGGTTGACCATTTCCGCCGCGCGGGTAAAACCGCCGTGATCGGCAATCGCGACAAAGGTGCGCAGCAGTTCGCTGTCGATGCTCGGGTAGCTGGCCATACATCAATCTCCGAGATGCATTGCATAAGAAACATTCGTTGGATTGATCATAAGCCGAGCGCGAGACTGCCGCCAACCCCACAAGGAGGGCGACGAGATGAAAGGTCAAAAAGGTTATGCATTAGTCAGTGCCGGACGCTTCCAGGGCCGCCGGCCGTTTGAAATACTGCGTGCGGTTGGCCGCCAGTTTTCCCGCTGGTGGCAGCTGGCCGAACAGCGCCGGCGCCTGGCCATGCTTGATGATGCGGCATTGAAGGATCTCGGTTTAAGCCGTGCGGATGTTATCCAGGAAAGCGAGCGCTCATTCTGGGATGATCCCATGGCGCGCTGAGTCGCTGGCCATGTGCATTGAGGCTGTGATGCGCTTGTAGGGCTTAGTCAGGGCAGTGGTTATTCAGGGATTTACATAAATTAAGGAGAGACATTGATGTCTAGCTATCAACTCGCGCAGTTGAATATCGCCACAATGAAGGAGCCGCTGGAGTCGCCAAGCATGGCCGACTTTGTCGCCAATCTGGAGCGCATCAATGCGCTGGCGGAAGCCTCACCCGGCTATATCTGGCGCTTGCAGGACGAGGCGGGCGATGCCACGGCGTTTCGCCCGTTTGGCGATGATGTGCTGGTGAATCTGTCCGTTTGGCGCGATGTGCAGGCGCTCAGCGATTACGTCTACAAGTCCGCCCATACCGAGATGCTCAAGCGTCGCCAGGAGTGGTTCAGCAAGGTCACTGCGGCGCATATGGTGCTGTGGTGGGTGCCGGCGGGGCATCGGCCATCGGTGCAGGAGGCTGCCGAGCGCTTGGCGTTGCTGCGTGAGCTGGGCGCCAGCGCACAGGCGTTCAGCTTTCGCCAGGCGTTTGCGGCGCCGGATACGCGCGTGGCTGAGCCTGCCGAGTAGCGGTAAGCCATGGTTTGCTGCGGCTCTGTTTGAGCCGTGGGCGAGGCGGGCGGATCACCGGAGCGGCAAGCGTGCGGCGCATCCGCTACAATGCGCGCCGAATTTGTCTTGCCCGAGAGCCTGCCCATGTCCGCCTGCCAGACCCCGATCATCGTTGCCCTGGATTTCCCGACCCGTGATGCCGCGCTGGCATTGGCTGATCAGCTCGATCCTAAGCTGTGCCGGGTAAAAGTGGGCAAAGAGCTGTTCACCCGTTGTGGGCCGGAGATCGTCAACGTGCTGGCCGGCAAGGGTTTCGAGGTGTTCCTCGATCTGAAATTCCACGACATCCCCAATACCACTGCCATGGCGGTCAAGGCTGCGGCTGAGATGGGCGTGTGGATGGTTAATGTGCACTGCTCGGGCGGCCTGCGCATGATGGCGGCCTGCCGCGAAACCCTGGATAAGCTCGCTGGGGCCAAGCCGCTGTTGATCGGGGTGACCGTGCTGACCAGCATGGAGCGTGAAGACCTGGCGGGCGTTGGTCTGGATATCGAACCGCAGGTGCAGGTGTTGCGTCTCGCTGGGCTGGCGGCGCAGGCCGGTCTGGATGGTCTGGTGTGCTCGGCCCAGGAAGCGCAGGCGCTGAAGGCTGCTTACCCGGCGTTGCAACTGGTGACGCCAGGGATTCGTCCGGCCGGCAGCGCTCAGGACGACCAGCGCCGTATTCTGACTCCGCGTCAGGCGTTGGATGTGGGTTCTGATTATCTGGTGATCGGCCGCCCGATCAGCCAGGCAGCCAATCCTGCTCAGGCGCTGGCAGCGGTGGTAGCTGAGCTGGCCTGATGCTGCTGCGGCAAGGCCGACCTCGGTCTTGCCACACTGAATCTGCTTTAAAAGTTGTATACAATCGCCGCGTCTCGACTAGCCAGGTTTTCTCCATGCATCCCGCCGCCGAAGATTCGCCACTGGGCAAATCCAGCGAATACATCGCTACCTACACCCCGTCTTTGTTGTTCCCGATTCCGCGTGCCGCGAAATGGGCCGAGCTGGGCCTGAGCGCGGAGACGCTGCCGTATCAGGGCGTGGATTTCTGGAACTGTTTCGAGCTGTCCTGGCTGTTGCCGTCGGGCAAGCCGGTGGTGGCCATGGGTGAGTTCGCCATTCCCGCCGACTCGCCCAATATCATCGAGTCGAAATCCTTCAAGCTGTACCTCAACTCACTGAACCAGTCGGTGTTCAACAGCGCTGATGAACTGGTGGCGGTACTGGTACAGGACCTCTCGGCAGCTGCCGGCAAGCCGGTTGGCGTGCGTGTGCGCAGCCTGGCTGAGGTGACGGCCGAAGGTGTGCAAGCCGCGCCAGGTATCTGCATTGACGAGCTGGATGTAGCCATCAGCAACTATGCGCAGCCGCAGCCTGAGCTACTGCGCTGTGATGTCGCGCGAGTGGTCGAAGAGAGCCTGCACAGCCATCTGCTCAAATCCAATTGCCCGGTCACCGGCCAGCCGGATTGGGGCACGCTGGTGGTGCAGTACCGTGGCTTGGCGCTGGGTCACGCCAGCCTGCTGGCCTACCTGGTGAGCTTTCGCCAGCATGCGGATTTTCACGAGCAGTGCGTGGAGCGAATCTTTCTCGACCTGCAGCGTCTGCTCAAGCCTGAGCATCTGACGGTCTATGCGCGTTATGTGCGGCGTGGCGGGTTGGATATCAATCCCTATCGCAGCAGCGGGCCGATCAGCCCGAATAATCAGCGTTTGGTGCGCCAGTAATGCAAAACCCCAGCTAGAGCTGGGGTTTTCGTTAGTGCTGCGTGCGTTTAGATGCCCATATTGGCCAGGCTCTGCACGATATTGCGCAGGGTGCCGGCGAGGGTCGGGTGGCTGGCTTCGAAGCGTTCCACAGCGAGGTTGACCCCGTCGATCAGGGTTGCGTCAGGGGCGGCAGCGGCCTGGCGGGCCAGTTGCAGTTCAATTCCCTGGGTCAGCACAAACAGTTCGGCGCGTTCTTCTTCAGTCAGTGGCGGCTGTTCGGCCAGTTGGTCGTGCAGGTCTTGCAGTTGTTGCTGCAGGCGGCTTGCAGGCATGGAATTCTCCCTTTGGTAATCGACAGATTGACTGACCTTGCGCGTGGGCGAAAGGTTCTGCATACCTTCAGGTTAATCCAAGCCCGCCGCCTTTGCTTGCTTTGGATCAAGCGTGAGGTACTGATTCAGCCGGCAGTTTGGCGCTTGCTCAGGGCTTCTCGCCCTTGTGGCGACGCAGGCTGAGGTCCGCCAGGCAGGTGGGCAGATCGCTGAGCTGGTCAATCACCGAATGCACGCCAAGGCGGTACAAACTCAACGTGGCCTGGCTACGCAGGCGGTCGCGCTCGACCATCGGCAGGCTTTGCCAGTCGGCCGGTGCCAGGCCACAGAGCGGGCCGCTGATGGCCAAGCCAATGGTCCAGATGCCGGCATTCAGCGCGGCTTGTAGCAGGCGCGGTTCGCCGCTGACCAGTACGCAGCCTTCAAGCTGATCAACCTGCAACTCCATCAAACTCCGCCAGATGGCGTCAGGTGCCGGCCATGGGCGAGTGTTGTGGCTCGATATGCCGGGTAGCCAGTTTGGTAGGGCGCTGGCCAGGCTGATGCTGGCGTCGCGCGGTAGCTCATCCAGCCAGGCGCAGGGCACCGTCTGTTGGTGCAGCTGTTCAAGCAGGGGCAGGGCTGCATGCGTGGCTTCGGCATGCTCGCAGGCGGTTTCGCAGAGGGCCTGCTGATAGGCCTGCCACTCTTCAGCCAAGGGTTCACGGCCCAGGGTCTGCTGCAGGCTCTGCTGATTGGCTGCCTTTGGGTAGAGGCGTTGCAGGGTCAGCGGGATGGTGCGTGCGCCGAAATCAACTAGGCAGCCGGACAGGCTAAACAGGATGGCGGTAAAGGCTGGCGAGGTGGCGGGCGTTTGCATGGGTCGTCCTTGAAAATGGTCTAGTCCAGGCTAGCGCCTTCAGGTTACAGGCAGATGAAAGCTTTATTTCCGTTTGCACCGCCGGCAATCACTGGGCTGTACGGCAACAGGCGGTAAGATTTTTCAGCTATTTGTTCGTCCGCTATGCTGCCTATTTATAGAGCCGCCGCCTTATACTGCGCGGCCTGATTTGGCCGCTTGTGGCAGCCTGAGCATTTTCAAGGAGCGACTGTGATGCGTGTGACCGGTGCGAGCTGGATTGAACGATTGAGCCTGTTGATTGCCTGTACCGGCGTGCTGTTGCTGCCTGCACTGGCGCAAGCCAACGAGGAAGACCCGTGGCAGGGTTACAACCGCTTTATGTTTCGGGTCAACGATAATGTTGATACCTATACCCTCAAGCCGTTGGCCAAGGGTTACCAGGCGGTGACGCCGCAGTTTCTTGAAGATGGCGTGCACAACGTCTTCCGTAACATCGGTGATGTCGGCAACCTGGCCAACAACCTGCTGCAAGGCAAGTTGCATGACGCTGGGGTTGATAGCGGCCGTTTGATCTTCAACACCACCTTCGGTCTGCTTGGCTTCTTCGATGTGGGCAGCGCCATGGGCCTGCAGCGCAGCGATGAGGATTTCGGTCAGACCGTGGGCGTCTGGGGGCTCAATAGTGGGCCTTACGTGGTGCTGCCGCTGTTGGGCCCAAGCACCGTGCGTGATGCCTTCGGCAAGGTACCGGACAGCATGCTGGCCGCACCTGCGTTTATCGATCACGTACCGACGCGCAATGTCGTGCGCGGCGTTCAGGCCGTCGACGTGCGGGCCAGCTTGCTCAAGGCCGAGCGTATGGTCAGCGGTGACAAGTACATCTTTATCCGCAACGCCTACCTGCAGAATCGCGAATTCAAAGTGCGCGATGGTGAGGTTGAAGACGACTTCTGAGTTGTAGCGGAAACAAAAAAGGCGGCCATTGCGGGCCGCCTTTTTTATTGTCCGAGCATTTCAGCTCATGGAAATAATCGCCAAACCTAATGCCTGGCGGCCGTCTTCCATCGTGCTGACGCGCATCACTTCGGCTTGCGCATCCAGGCCGCGTAATTCGTTGTGATCAGAAGCGATGTGCACGCGTACCTTGTCGCCCATCTTTACTGCGCTTTCGGCTTCCAGCTGCATGCCGGTGCTGGACAGGTCGAGGCACAGGGCGGGGATTTCCTTGCCGTCATGGTGCAGGGTGACGGGGGCTTCTAGCCGCATGCGGATGTAATCGCGTTTCTCACTGTAGGCACGATCATTTTGGCTCATGGGCTTTTTCCTCTTGTTATGGGGGCTGTCCTACAGCTCTTATAACCTTCGCCGATTTGAGGTGTAAAGTCGTGCGGCGACGACCGGCACACGCTTGAATCACGTAGCGGATGGGAGTACCGTCTGCGCCTTGAAGCAAGCCGAGTTCGCGCGTCCAGGCGGTTGCCCGGACGTACTAAGCCAACCCATACCCGGCGCAGTTTGCCTGGATACCTCATGCACAAAACCAGTGCCACGCTGCTGATAATCGATGACGACGACGTAGTGCGTGCGAGCCTCGCAGCCTACCTGGAAGACAGTGGTTTTCATGTGCTGCAGGCCGCCAATGGCTTGCAGGGGCTGGAAGTCTTTCATGCCGAGTCGCCGGATCTGGTGATCTGCGATCTGCGCATGCCGCAAGTCGATGGTCTCGAGCTGATCCGCCGTATCAATGCCCTGCAAGTGGAAACCCCGGTGATCGTGGTGTCCGGTGCAGGCGTGATGAGCGATGCCGTAGAGGCCTTGCGCCTGGGCGCT
This sequence comes from Pseudomonas sp., assembly GCA_044240245.1. Classification (GTDB taxonomy): domain Bacteria; phylum Pseudomonadota; class Gammaproteobacteria; order Pseudomonadales; family Pseudomonadaceae; genus Aquipseudomonas. The sequence goes on from JBIHZW010000014.1 coordinate 19,841, forward strand.
GCCGATTACCTGATCAAACCGCTGGCGGATCTTGCCGTGCTTGAGCACTCAGTGCGTCGTGCGCTGGATCGCGCCAACTTGCGCCTGGAAAACCAGCGCTACCGCGACGAGCTGGAAACCGCCAACCGCGAACTGCAAGCCAGCCTGCACCTGCTGCAGGAGGATCAGAACGCCGGTCGCCAGGTGCAGATGAACATGCTGCCGGTGACGCCCTGGCAGGCCGATAGCCTGAACTTTGCGCACCAGATCATTCCGTCGCTGTACCTGTCGGGCGACTTTGTCGACTATTTCCGCGTCGATGACAGCCGTATCGCTTTTTACCTGGCCGATGTTTCCGGGCATGGCGCTTCTTCGGCATTTATCACCGTGCTGCTGAAGTTTATGACCACGCGCCTGCTGTACGAGTCGCGGCGCGGCGGTAACCTGCCGGATTTCAAACCCTCAGAAGTGCTCGGCCATATCAACCGTGGTCTGATCAACTGCAAGCTGGGCAAACACGTGACCATGCTCGGTGGTGTGATCGACCAGGCCAACAACCGCCTGACCTACAGCATTGGCGGCCATCTGCCGCTGCCGGTGCTCTACAGCGATGGCCAGGCGCGCTATCTGGAAGGCCGCGGCCTGCCGGTTGGGCTGTTTGTCGAGGCCGAATACAACGATCTGGAACTTGAACTGCCGGAGGCTTTCAGCTTGACGCTGCTCTCCGACGGCATCCTCGATCTGCTGCCGGGTGATACCTTGAAAGACAAGGAAACCCTGTTGCCGCAGCTGATCAGTTCTGCGGGCGGCACTCTGGATGGCTTGCGTACGGCTTTTGGGCTGGCCAATCTGGGGGATATGCCGGATGATATCGCCTTGCTGGTGTTAAGCAGGAACCTTGCATGAACCCTGGGATAAGCCCCGGAAGAATCCAGTTTGCCGAGCAAGATGGCACGTTCATCTTGAAGTTTGTCGGTGAAGTGCGCCTGACGCTGTGTTCGGCCCTGGATTCGACCATCGAGAAAATCTTCACCGCGCTGAATTTCTCAGCCATCGTGATTGATCTCACCGAGACCCGCAGTATCGACAGCACGACTCTTGGGTTGCTGGCCAAACTGTCGATTCTCTCGCGGCAGAAGATTGGCCTGTTGCCGACGGTGGTGACCACCCACGCCGATATCACTCGACTGTTGCAGTCGATGGGGTTCGATCAGGTCTTCAATATCGTCGACACACCTGTGCCGTGCCCGGATTGTCTGGACGATCTGCCGTCGCAGGATCAGTCGGAAGAGCTGGTGCGCGCCAAGGTGCTGGAAGCTCACCGCATTCTGATGGGGTTGAACGACTCCAATCGCGAAGCCTTCCATGATCTGGTCAATGCCCTCGAACATCACTGATGCGGGTGGCTAAACAAACGGGGCGCTCAATGAGTGCCCCGTTTGCATTTAGGCCAATCAGGCTTGAGCGGTCAGTAGTTTTTCCAGCTTTTCCTGATCGCGGGCAAACAGACGAATGCCTTCGGCCAGCTTTTCGGTGCCCATGGCGTCTTCATTCATGGCCCAGCGGAATTGGCTTTCGCTCAGGCTCTGCTTGGCTTCGGCAGCTTTGCCAGGGCTGAGCATGCGCGTCAGTGGTTGCTGATCATCGGCCAGTTGCTGCAACAGCTCGGGGCTGATGGTCAGGCGATCACAGCCTGCCAGTTGTTCGATCTGGCCGATATTGCGGAAGCTCGCGCCCATCACCACGGTCTGGTAAGCGTTGGCTTTGTAGTAGTTATAGATGCGCGTAACCGACTGCACGCCGGGGTCTTCTGCGCCGACAAAATCACGGCCTTCGGCCTTCTTGTACCAGTCGTAGATGCGCCCGACGAAGGGCGAAATCAGAAATACGCCGGCATCGGCGCAGGTTTGGGCCTGGGCGAAGGTGAACAGCAGGGTCAGGTTGCACTGGACGCCAGCCTTTTCCAGCTGCTCGGCGGCGCGAATACCTTCCCAGGTCGAGGCGATCTTGATCAGCACGCGCTCGCGACCAATCCCGGCCTCTTCGTACAGGCCAATCAGGCGCTCTGCGCGGCGCAGGGTGGCTTGCGTGTCGAAGGACAGGCGCGCATCCACTTCGGTGGAGATGCGCCCAGGGATGATCTTGAGGATTTCACCGCCCACAGCGACGCCAAAATGGTCACAGGCCAGGCCTAGATCGCCTTTGCCGGCAGTCACTGCGCTTTTCAGCAGTGCGCTGTAACCCGGCATGGCAGCGGCTTTAAGCAGCAGGGAAGGGTTGGTGGTGGCATCAACCGGCTTCAGGCGGGCGATGGCGTCGAGGTCGCCGGTATCGGCGACCACGGTGGTGAACTGCTTGAGTTGATCCAGCTTGGAGGTCATGACACAGCCTTGTCGTTGCAGATGCACCGACCTTACCCGAGTCAGCGGCCTTGCAGCAATTGCGCCGCTTGATCGAACAGCGCCAGTGGCTCGTTGGTCTTGTGAATGTCCACCGAGAGCAGCTGGCGAAAGCGCCGTGCGCCATTGAAACCCTGGCCCAGGCCGAGCATATGGCGGGTGATGTGGTGCATGCTGCCACCTTCGGCCAGGTGCGCGGCGATATAGTCACGCATGCTGTGCATGGCCTCGAAACGGCTCAGCACTGCGCTCGTTGAGCCAAACAGCTGCTGGTCCACTTGGGCCAGCAGGTAAGGGTTGTGGTACGCCTCGCGACCCAGCATCACGCCATCGAAGGTTTGCAGGTGCTGCTGGCAATCCTCAAGGGTCTTGATGCCGCCATTGAGGATGATTTCCAGCTCGGGGAAGTCCTGCTTGAGCTGCGCCGCTACATCGTAGCGCAGCGGCGGCACTTCGCGGTTCTCTTTGGGCGATAGTCCCTCCAATATGGCTATCCGCGCATGCACGGTAAAACTGCGACAGCCGGCATCACGCACGGTGCCGACGAAATCGCACAGCTCGGCATAGCTGTCGCGGCCGTTGATGCCAATGCGGTGCTTCACCGTTACCGGGATATCTACTGCGTCCTGCATGGCCTTGACGCAATCGGCGACCAGTTGCGGATGGCCCATCAGGCAGGCTCCGATCATGTTGTTCTGCACCCGGTCGCTCGGGCAGCCGACGTTCAGATTGACCTCGTTATAGCCCGCCTCTTGCGCCAGCTTGGCGCAGGCCGTCAGATCCGCAGGCACGCTGCCGCCCAGTTGCAGCGCCAGCGGGTATTCGGCCGCGCTGTGGCGCAGAAAACGCTCGCTGTCGTTATGCAGGATCGCGCCGGTGGTGACCATCTCGGTATATAGCAGGGCGTTTTGCGACAGTTGGCGTAGGAAGAAGCGGCAGTGACGATCCGTCCAGTCCATCATCGGCGCTACGGAGAAGCGCCGGGAAAGCGTGTTTGGGGGCGCGTTGGCAGTAAGTGCAGAGTTATAGGGCATCGGAATCTGTCTATTTGACGGCAGGCGCAAGGGCGGCGGTCGTAATTCGGTTGCTGTGTCTGTGCGGGCAGCGTTGGGTGCAATGCCCGGCAGTTTATCAGCCTGGAGAGGGTTTTCGCTTTTGCACATGACTTGGTCGCTGCTCACTGGGGGAGTCTGGGCATTTTGCGCAGATAGGTTGGGTCATCGGTACTTCATCGTTATGCTCTGCGCCACAAACAAGCCAGTGGGTGAGTGATGTTTCAGTCTGTGCGCGTAATAAAGCTTCTGCCGGTAGCCCTGTTTTTTCTGCTCGCTGCGTGCGCTGGTGGGCCGCAGCTGCAGCCTGAGACCAAGCGCTTGCCCGAGCGGGTTGAGTTGGCCGATGTGCCGTTTTTTCAACTCAGTGATGCGCAGGGCGGGCCTTCGGCGTTGGCGGCGCTGCTTAACCATCATGGGGTGATCAGTAGCCCAGGATTGGTGGATGAGCGCATTCAGCAACTGGCCAAAGGGCAGAGTGCGCAAGCTGGGCTTGAAGCGGTGGCGCGCTCTTATGATCTGCTGGTCTACCCCTTGCCCGGTAATCTGGACGTGCTGATGCAACAGGTGTCGGCAGGGCATCCGGTCCTGGTGATGCAGGATCGTCTATTCGGCGGGCCGGGCGCGCAGTTTGCGCTGCTGGTCGGTTATGACCAGCGCGAGCGCACGCTGGTACTGCGTTCGGGCAATACCCGGCGTTGGTACACCAGCTTTGCCAGTTTCGACGATGCCTGGGGCGAGGCGGGGCGTTGGGCGGTATTGGTCATGCCTACCAATCAATTGCCGGCGCAGCCGCTCAAGCAGGCGTGGATGACGGCTGCGCAGGAACTGCGAGAGCAAGGGCGTACGGCGGCAGCGCAGCGGGCGTTGCGTACGGCGCATCAGGTTTGGCCGGATGCGCAGCTGTAAAACCATTGAAAGTTAGAATGCAAAACGGCACCTCTTGAGGTGCCGTTTCTGTTTGCGGGCTGTGCTTTAGACGCCCAGCTTGTCACGCAGGGTGTAGTACCAGGCGCCCAGAGCGCTGAATGGCACTTGGAACAGGCGGCCGCCGGGGAAGGGGTAATGCGGCAGATCGGCGAAGGCGTCAAAGCGCTCTGCCTGACCGCGCAGGGCTTCGGCCAGGACCTTGCCGGCCAGGTGGGTGTAGGTCACGCCGTGGCCGCTGCAGCCTTGCGAGTAGTAGATGTTATCGCCGAGGCGACCGACTTGCGGCAGGCGCGACAGGGTCAGCAGGAAGTTGCCGGTCCAGGCGTAGTCGATCTTCACATCCTTCAACTGCGGGAAGGCTTTGAGCATCTTCGGGCGAATGATCGCTTCGATGTTCGCCGGGTCGCGGGCGCCATACACCACGCCGCCGCCGAAGATCAGGCGCTTGTCGCTGGTCAGGCGGTAATAGTCGAGCAGGTAGTTACAGTCTTCGACGCAATAGTCCTGAGGCAGC